>JAKLKR010000057.1:0-7826 GCA_023150565.1 Planctomycetota bacterium | reverse complement strand
GGCCTCGGCCCCCCGAGAACGCGCCTCCGGCGCTGCCCCCCCGCAAGCGTCGGCATCGCCAGCCGGCCCCGGCTGCGCCGGGGGCTCCCGCTGCGCCCTTGCGCGCGCACCGGCTGGCTGACGGGTGGGGTGACGGCTCGCTGCGTCTGCCGCGCTGGTGGCGCGGGTGGCGCCGACGACTGGGGGCTCAGCCCTTGGCGGGCGCGGGGGCGGGGGGGGGGGGCGGCAGGGGCTCCACCCGCTTCACCTCGAGACCGTTGTACCACAGCGCCTCGCCGCTCTTGCGGTCGCTGATGCGCAGGTCGACCTGGAACCAGCTGGGGCGGCCGGCGACGCCGGCGGTCAGGCTGATGCGGCCGCTAAGCGCCACGTCAGCGACCTGACCGGGGCCGGCGGCCAGCACCCGGTCGGAGGCGCCCAGCACCTTGAGCAGGTCGGCCTGCAGGGCCTCGACCGGCACCTGGTCGCCGCTGCGGTCCTCGATCGCTGCCACCTCGATCACCGGCATGCGGCCGTTGATCTCGCGGAAGCGCGCCACCCAGGCGTGGGCGGTGGCCGCCTCCATCAGCGAACGCGCGGCGTCGCGGCCGGCGCTGTCGCTCCAGCCGGTCACTGGCTTGGCCGGCGGCGGGGGCGGCGGCGGGGGCGGGGTGCCGCGGCAGGCGGTGCCGCCGACGGCGGCGAGGGCGAGGAAGGCGAGCAGGGACGGCGCCAGACGCATGGGAGGACCTCGGCGCGGACTATGGACGGGCCCGCGGAGGCGGCAAGGGCTCGCCCGGGGGCCCGTCAGGCGATCTCGGCCCCGCGCGCCTTGAGCTGCTCGACCAGGCCGGGCTCGGCCTCGATGGTGAGCGCGGCGCGGCTGCCGCGGTAGCGCTCGGCGATCACCGGCACCCGGCTGCGGATGAAGGCGTTGAGCGCGCCGTCGGTGACCGCGAAGCGCACCTCGACCTTCTTGAGCCGGTTGCCGATCAGGCCCTCGATGGCGGTGCGCAGCTCGTCCAGGCCTTCGCCGGTGCGCGCGCTGACGCACACCGCGGTGCGGCCGTGGGCCGAGAAGCGCCGGCGGAAGGCGAGCAGGATGGTCTTCGAATAGCAGACGTCGACCTTGTTGAACACCATCACCGCCGGCACCTGGTCGGCGCCGATGGTCTTGAGCACCTCCTCGACGGCGGCGATCTGCAGCTCCATCACCGGGCTGGCGGCATCGATCACATGCAGCAGCAGGTCGGCGTGGCGCACCTCGGACAGGGTGGCATGGAAGCTGGCGATGAGCTGGTGCGGCAGGTTGCGGATGAAGCCGACGGTGTCCGACAGCACCGCATGCTGGAAGCGCGGCAGGGGCAGGCGCGCGGTGCGGGTGTCGAGGGTGGCGAAGAGGCGGTCCTCGGCCAGCACCCCGGCGCTGGTGAGGGCGTTCATCAGGGTGCTCTTGCCGGCGTTGGTGTAGCCCACCAGGGCTATGCGGAAGAGGTCGCTGCGCGCGTCGACGGTGCGGTCGGTGCGGCGGCTGATCTCGGCCAAACGTTCCTTGAGGTCCTGGATGCGCTTCTTGACCAGGCGCCGGTCCATCTCGATCTGCTTCTCGCCGGTGCCGGCCTTGAAGCCCGAGCCGGAGCCGGATGAACCGCCCACGCTCTGGCGGTCGAGATGGGTCCACAGCCGGCGCAGACGGCCGCGGGTGTATTCCATCTGCGCCAGCTCGACCGCGAGGATGGCCTCGCTGGTGCGCGCCCCGCGCGAGAAGATGTCGAGGATCAGCTCGTCGTAGTCCATCACCGAGACGCCCAGCGCCTCTTCCAGGTTGCGCTGCTGGCGCGGGCTGAGGGCGACGTCGAACACCACCTCGGCGGGCTTGTGCAGCGATACCAGCCCGGCCAGCTCCTCGATCTTGCCCTTGCCCAGGTAGGTGCCGGGATGGGGGTGCGGCGGGTGCTGCTCGGCGGTCGCCAGCACCTCGCGCCCGGCGGTGTCGAGCAGGTTGTGCATCTCGGCGTGGCGCTCGGCGGCGAGCTCCTTGTCCTCGGGCGGACCGGCGAGCACCAGCAGCACCGGCGAGGTGTCGCGCGAGGTGGCTTTGAGGACGTCCTTCATGCGGAGTGCCGGGCGGTGCTGGTCATGTGACCGCGACCCTAGCGCCCCGCCCCGGGGCCGGAAGCCCTCAGCCGGGGTCCGGCCGGTACCAGCCCGAGGACTGGTCGTGGTAGGCCTTCACCGCGTGCGCGCGCACCGCCGGTGCCGGCGCCGGCTCCGACCCGGCGCTCTCTGAGAACTCGATCGCGCGCAGGCGGTCGAGGGCCTCGTACAGGGGCTGGTTGGGGTCCGGGCGCTCGATCGGGGTGGGGTCGTAGTCCTCGATGTCCTCGAGTTCGGGCGCGAAGCCGGGCCCCTCCCGCCGCGTCCGGCGACGGCGCAGCATGCGGCCCTGACGGCCCCCCTGGTCGGGGACCAGGGCAGGCACGGCCGGCAGCATGGTGGCGGGGTCGTAGGCCATGACACCGGTAGTATCGGCAGCGCTCGGCGAAGATAAAGTGCTTAACGATGCATATGTTGCAGTCGGTACTTGCCCCGATGCTTTCGATGCGCCCCCCTCAGGCGGTGGCGATCTTCACCACCTGGTCGAGGTGGTGCTGGGCGTGGTCGACGATCTTGGCCGCGATCTGGCGCACGGTCAGGCGGCCGGCCTCGCTGTGGATGGCGGCGCGCTCCCAGTCGCTCTCGGCGAGCGCGCCCAGCAGTTCGATGGCGCTGGCGCGGCTGGCGGCGAACTGGGCCTCGGCCACCGCCAGGCTGCGCCAGTCGCCGTGCAGGCGCTCGGCCCAGCGGTCGGGATCGATCGCCCACAGCAGCGGCTTGGCGTCGCACAGGGCGCGGCGCAGGCGGTCGAGGAACACCTGCTCGGTGTCGGTGATGTGCAGCAGCACCGCCCGCCCGCTCCACTTGCCGGGGGCGTAGCTGCGCGCCAGCACCGCGGCGGGCAGATGGAAGGCGGCGCGCACCGCCTCCTGGTTGGCGAGGAGGCGCTCGGTCAGGCTGTCGCTCATGGCAGGCTCCGCCGCCATTGCGCCGCGGCGGCCGCGGCGGGCAACCGCGGGCAGGGCATGGGGGTCATTCCCAGCCCAGCAGCACCTTGCCGGACTGGCCGCCGGCCATCGCCTCGAAGCCCTGGCGGTAGTCGGCGATGGGGAAGCGGTGGGTGATCACCGGGCGCACGTCCAGGCCGCTGCGCACCATCGCCGCCATCTTGTACCAGGTCTCGAACATCTGCCGGCCGTAGATGCCCTTCACGTCCAGGCCCTTGAACACCACCTGGCCCCAGTCGATCGCGACCTCGCCGGGGAAGATGCCGAGCAGGGCGATGCGCCCGCCGTTGGCCATGGCGTCGAGCATGCCGCGGAAGGCGCCGCCGTTGCCGCTCATCTCGAGCCCGACATCGAAGCCCTCGCTCATGCCCAGGTCCTTCATCACCTGGCGCAGGTCCTCGCGCGCGCTGTCGACCGCGCGGGTGGCGCCCATCTTGCGGGCCAGCTCCAGGCGCCAGGGGTTGACGTCGGTGATGACCACGTGGCGGGCGCCCACGAAGCGGCAGATCGCCACCGCCATGCAGCCGATCGGGCCGGCGCCGGTGATGAGCACGTCCTCGCCCACCAGGTCGTAGCTGAGCGCGGTGTGCACCGCGTTGCCGAAGGGGTCGAAGATCGCCGCAACCTCGTCGGGCACCTCGGCCGGGACCTTGAACACGTTCACCGCCGGCAGCGCCAGGTATTCGGCGAACGAGCCCGGGCGGTTGACCCCCACCCCCACGGTGTTGGGGCAGAGGTGGCGCTTGCCGGCGCGGCAGTTGCGGCAGTAGCCGCACACGATGTGGCCCTCGCCGCTGACCCGGTCGCCGACCTGGTAGCCGGTCACCGCTGACCCCACCCGCTCGATCACCCCGACGTACTCGTGGCCGACGTGCATCGGCACCGGGATGGTCTTCTGCGCCCACGCATCCCACTTCCAGATGTGCATGTCGGTGCCGCAGATGGCCGAGGTGCGGATGCGGATGAGCACGTCGTTGGGCCCGATCTCGGGCACCGGGACCTGCTGCATGGTGAGGCCGGGGGCGCGTTCGGCTTTGACCAGGGCACGCATGGTGGGCATGGGCGCGATTCCTTAGGCGATGAGGCCGAGTTCGCGGCCGGTGGCGGCGAAGGCGGCGATGGCGGTGTCGAGGTCGGCGTCGGCGTGGGCGGCCGACATCTGGGTGCGGATGCGCGCCTTCCCCTGCGGCACCACCGGGTAGCAGAAGCCCACCGCCAGCACCCCGCGCGCGAGCAGCCCGGCGGCCATGCGCTGGGCCAGCACCGCGTCGCCGAGCATCACCGGGATGATGGGGTGCCCGCCCGGCACCAGGGTGAAGCCCTGGGCGGCCATGCCGGCGCGGAAGCGCGCGGCGTTGGCCGCCAGGCGGGCGCGCTGGGCGGCGCCCTCGCGCTCGACCAGGCGCAGCGCCTCGAGGGTGGCGGCGGCGATGGCGGGGGCGAGGGTGTTCGAGAACAGGTAGGGCCGGGCGCGCTGGCGCAGCCAGGCGATGATCTCGCGCCGGCCGGCGATATAGCCGCCCGAGGCCCCGCCCAGGGCCTTGCCCAGGGTGCCGGTGAGGATGTCGATGCGCCCCATCACCGCGTGGTGCTCGTGGGTGCCGCGCCCATTGGCGCCGATGAAGCCCACCGCGTGGCTGTCGTCGACCATCACCAGGGCGCCGAAGCGGTCGGCGAGGGCGCAGATGCCCGGCAGGGGCGCGATCACCCCGTCCATGCTGAACACCCCGTCGGTGACGATCAGCACGCGCCTGGCGCCGCCGGCGCGCGCGGCCGTGAGCTGGACCTCGAGGTCGGCGAGGTCGGCGTTGGCGTAGCGGAAGCGCCGCGCCTTGCACAGCCGCACCCCGTCGATGATCGAGGCGTGGTTGAGGGCGTCGCTGACGATCGCGTCGTCCTCGCCCAGCAGCGGCTCGAACACCGCGCCGTTGGCGTCGAAGCAGCTGCCGTAGAGCTGGGCGTCGTCGCAGCCGAGGAAGCCGGCCAGGGCCGCCTCCAGCTCGCGGTGGACCTCCTGGGTGCCGCAGATGAAGCGCACCGAGGACAGCCCGAAGCCCCAGCGTTCCAGCCCGGCGGCGGCGGCGCGCACCAGGCGCGGGTCGCCGGACAGCCCGAGGTAGTTGTTGGCGCACAGGTTGACCACCTCGCGCCCGTCGATGCGCACCCGCGCACCCTGCGGCGTCTGCAGCACGCGCTCGGGCTTGAGCAGGCCCTGCCCGGCGAGGTCGGCGGTCTGGCGGGCGAGCTGGGCGAGGAAGTCCTGGTCCACGAGGGCGTCTCCAGGACGGTGCAGGCTAGCGGCGGGGGGCCACCGGCAAGCCCCGGAAAGCGCCCGCCTCAATGTCTGAATTACGGACCTGACCTAGTTGAGCTAGCGATTCGCGCGGTTTACGGCAGGGCCTTGAGCGCGCTCGCCTGCTGCCCGCTGGTGAGCGGATAGGCCCCCATGCCGGCGACCAGCCGCTGCCCGGCCTGGCTGAGCGCGAAGCGCACCAGGGCCTCGGCCGGCGGCGAAACCTTGCCCTCGCGAAGTGCCACCAGCAGCACCTGCGGCCGGCACAAGGGATAGGCGCCCGCCACCACCGCCCGGTAGTCGGGCTGATGGGCCACGCCGTCGGCGCCGCGCACCGGCACCGCGCGGATGGCGGCGGAATCGAACATCACGCTGGCCAGGCCGATGCCGGCCGGCGCCGCGCCCACCTCGCTGCGCAGGTTGCCGGGCACCACCGCGAAGGTGATGTCGAAGCGGTAGTGGCCGCCGCCCAGCACCAGTTCGCGCACCATGCCGTAGGTGCCGTGGTTGGGGCCGAGGGCGTGGCGCCGGAGAGCCTGGCCGGCGAGCGGTCCCGCCACCCCGAGCTGGTCCCAGGTCTCGATCGCCGGGCCGCGCGGGACCCGGCCGTAGATGCGCTCGAGCTGCTCGAGAGTGACCTCGGCGAGCGGATTGGCGTGATGGACGAACACCGCCAGGGCGTCGTTGGCGAAATCCACCGCGATGGCGGTGACGCCGGCGGCGGCCAGGCGCGTGCGTTCCTCGTCGCTGGGCGGACGCGCCATCGGCACCACCTCGACCTCGCCCGCCACCAGCGCGGCGAGGCCGTCGCGCACCCCGCCACCCTTGACCTCGACCACCAGGCCGGGCTGGATGCGCGCCAGGTCTTCGCTCAGGCGCTGGCACAGCATCGCAGCCACCCCGCCCCCCTGCGCCCGGCAGCGCCCGGCCAGGCCGCTCACCCGCCGGTACTGCTCCAGCCCGGCGGTCACCTCGATGAAGGAACGCTCGTCGAGCCGGAGCGAGGGCTCGGGCTCGGCCGCGGCCAGGACGGCCAGCGCGGCCAGCAGCAGGAGAGGACGGACGTTCATGGCATCCCCCGCGGCGGCAGCCGCCGCCACAGCAGCAGTCCGGCCAGCAGCAGCAGCGCGACCCCGGCGATGGTCGCCCACAGCAGGTGGAACACCCGGTCGATGCGCCCGTCGGCGGCGGCCGAGGCGGCCTGCATCTGCTGGGTGGCGAGGACGGCGGTGGTGGCCGACTGGCCGGCGAGCAGGTTGACCTCGGCCAGGCAGTCGCGCCCGGCCGCCAGCGCGGCGGTGTATTCGCGGATGTCGAAGGGGCGCCCGGGCGGGGCGCCGGGGGTGGGCGCGAGCAGCGGCAGCAGCGGCTCGGCGGCGCTGCGGGCGGTGCGGATGAGCTGGTCGGCGGCGGTGATCGCCTGGCGCACCTCGGCCGCCAGGGCGGTGGCGGACCCCAGCATGTCGCGCGTGCCCGCCGCCAGGGCGGGGCCGTCGGCGCGCAGCGCAGCCGCCACCGCGTCGACGTGGCCGCCCAGGCGGTCGACGTTGGCGGTGACGCGCTCGACGCTGTCGATCATGCGCGCGATCTCGGGCGCGGCGAGGATCTCGCCGGTGGCGGCCTCGGCCTGGATGCCGGCCACGCTGGGGGCGCGCTTGGCGTACCAGAAGGCGCGCTCGGCCAGGCGACGGTACTGGTTCAGCTCGTGGGTGACCTCACGCACCGGGGCGAGCAGGCCGCCACCGTCGCGCAGCTCGCCGAGCAGATCGGCGGACTTGTCGGCGGCGAAGTCGTCGAACTTGACGAAGGCCACCTGCTGCTGCTCGGGATGGGCGCGCCGCCAGCGGTCGATGAGGTAGTCGAGGCGTTCGAGCTGGTCGGGGGTCAGCACCTTGGCCGCCAGCTCCCACACCTCGCGGCGGACCTGGATCGCGGCCTGTTCAAGGATCGGCGCACGGGCGCCGAAGGCCTTGGCGGCCATGCCCTCGTCGATCGCCAGGCGCGACTGCAGGCTGACCGCCACCACCAGGTCGAGCACCTGGGCATAGGGGTCGGGCGAGCTGGCGATGTCGTTCATGGCCAGGACGCCGTTGAGCTTGATGCGCTGGGCGATGCGCCGACGGCCGGGGTCGGGATCGCCCTGGCGGAGCTGGTCGGCGGCCGAGCCGACGGTCATGAAGTAGCGGTCGGCGAAGGCGTAGGTGAGCTGGTCGAGCTCGTTGATGGTGATGGTGCCGCCGGAGGCCAGGGGCACGGTCGCCGGCGGGGCCGGCTGCTCGCGCGAACAGCCGGCGCAGGCCAGGGCGAGGACGGAGGCGATGATGGGCAGCGGCAGGCGCATGGGACGGAAACGCGCTGTACCCGCCGGCCGGGCGGGCACAACCGCGCCGCCCGCATGCCCCGGATCAGGCGGCCGGGCGCAGCGGGAAGGCGCTGTGGCCGCTGCGCAG
>JAKLKR010000056.1 GCA_023150565.1 Planctomycetota bacterium | reverse complement strand
GCGGTGACGCTGCCATGGTCCCGGATCGGCGCACCAGAGACTCCATCGACGCGGGCGTCGACGCTCCACATGCGGCCGTCCGCCGTGCCCCCCGGCGACGAAGTCGCCGCCCCCGCGGAGCGCGGGAGGTGCTTTGGCAGGCCCATATCCGCAGTCGGCGCTTTACTCCCGGGCCGGGAACGGGTACGCAACCACGGTCGACCGCAAGGTCGGCGGATGGCGATCCTGCCATCCGATACCCCGGAGGTCGCCATGGCGATCGAGAAGAAGCCCGCCAAGAACGCCAAGAAGGCGCCCGCCAAGTCGCTCAAGGAGAAGCGCGCCGACAAGGCCGCCAAGCGCGCCAGCAAGTAGCCCGGCGATCAGCCGCAAACGCAGCACGCCACCCGGATCCCGGGTGGCGTGCTGCGTTTGCGCCCTCCGCCGCCCGGGCGGCGGTCAGCGGATGAAATCGAGCAGGGTCGGCTGCAGCACGCGGGTGCCGGCCTGCAGCCCGGCCTCGAGCGCGACCTGGCTGAGCTGCATCTGCGAGATCGCCTCGGTCATGTCCACGTCCTCGATGCCGCTCACCAGTTCGCCGAGGTAGGTGCGGTTGTCCTCCAGCTGGTTGCGCGCCAGTTCGAGGCGCTGCAGCCGGCCGCCCATGGCGCCGTGCAGGTCGTTGACCTGCACGCTGGCGGCATCGACGTTGGCGAGCAGGGCGTTGACCTTGTCGCCGTCGTTGGCCTTGAGCGCATCGCGCAGCTCGATCACCGAGCGGAACACGTCGACCTCGCCCATGAACAGCTGGTAGCCGTTCTGGTTGACCGGGACGGTGGCGGTGGGCCCGATCTCGATCGAGAAGCTGTCGAGGTTGCCGCTGTAGGCGACGCTGGCGTCGTCGGCGCTGCGCGCGAAGGGAGGCTGGTCCTGCACGGTGGCGGTGCCGGCGAAGATGTAGCGGCCGTCGTGCACGCTGTTGCCCAGCTCGATCATGCGCGTGAGGTAGGAGTCGACGCTCTGCGCCAGCACCTTGCGGCTGCTGGCGTCCTGGGTGCCGTTGGTGCCCTGCAGGCCGAGGTCCTTGACCTGGTCCATCAGGGTCGACATCTCGGCCAGGGCGCTGTCGCTGGCGTTCATGAAGGCGGTGCCGCGGTCGATGTTGTCGAGGTACTTGCCGGCGCTGAACTGCTCGGCGCGGTAGCGCATCGCGGTCTTGGCGCCGACCGGGTCGTCGCTGACCTCGTTGACCTTCTTGCCGCTGGCGAGCTGGCGCTGGTAGGTGGCCAGCCGCGCCAGGGTCTGCTGGGTGGTGCCGAGGATGGTGCGGTTGAGCGAGACGTTGGTGATGCGTTCCATGGCTGGCCTCGGCGCTTCAGCGCAGGATGTCGAGCAGGGTCTGGATGTTCTCGCGCGCGCTCGAGATGATGCGCGCGGCGGCGGAATAGGCCTGCTGCTGCAGGATCATCGCCCCCACCTCCTCGTCGATGTTCACCCCGCTGAGCTGGTCGCGCTGGCCGGCCAGGCTGGCCTTGAGCGAATCCTGGTTCTCGCCCATGCGGGTGGCCTGCTGGATGCGGGACCCGACCTCGGCGACCATGGCGTTGTAGAAGTCGTCCATGGCGAAGGTGCCGCCCGAGAACAGCAGCTTCTTGCGCACCGCGATCATCTCGGCGAGGTTGCTGTTGTCGCCCTCGTTGCGGCTGTTGGCCAGGGCCAGGCGGTTGGCGTCGCCGGCGACCGCCTCCGCCACCGCCAGGGTTCGCGCGCGCTCGCCGCCCGAGAGCAGGTTGTTGATGCCCAGCGCCGGCAGCAGGCCGGCCTGGTCGCACTGGCTGTCGACGGTGAAATCGAGCTGGTTGGCGACCCGCGACAGGCTGCCGCCGCCGAACACCGCATAGACCCCGTCGGCGATCTCGACCGGCACCCCCGCCGGCAGGTTCTCGTCGAGGGTCTTGACCACCGTCTGCTGGGTGGGGGCGGCGGCGCTGCCGGTCCAGTAGGTGAACTGGACCTGGGGCGGGTTGTTGGGCGGTGCGGTGCCGGACTTGGCCCCCACCACCCCGGCGGTCATCACCTTCATGCTCCACGGCTGGGCCGGATCGAAGGCCAGGCTGCCGGTGTAGCGCCCGCGGATGGTCACGCTGGAATCGGCCGCGGTCCAGGCCGCGGTGCGGGTGAAGGTTCCCGGCACCCCGGTGTTGTCGAGCACGTTGCCGGCGCCGTCGAGGTCGATGCCGAAGCTGTCGCCGGCCCGGTAGGCGCCGGCGTTAACGGTGAGGGTGAGCCCGCCGATGGCCACCACCGCGGTGCCCGCCGCCGGAACCGCGGCGGTGCCGAGCGAGGTGGTGGCGCCGCTGGCGGGGTCGCGGTAGGTCGCGCGCAGGGTGGTGCCGCCGGGATCGACCGAGACGGTCAGGCGCGAGGCGGGGATGGCGGCGGTGCCGGCGACGGCGACGGTGGCGCCGGTCCAGGCGGTGGCCGAGGGCCGGTTGTCGAGCGCCTGGCTGAAATCGATCGAGCGCCCGGCCACGGTGCTGGTGATCTCGAGGTGGTAGCCGCTGTCGACCTGGACCTTGCGCGCCGAGACCCCCTCGATGCCGCCCTGCCCGGGCGGATAGAGGGTGAACCCGCCGCCCTTGCCGGTGTTGATCGCCGAGATCAGGTCGTCGAGCGAGCGGGTGCCGGAGCCGCCGTAGCGCAGGGTGTACTTGCGCGCCAGGCCGGTGGCGGAATCGACCACGTTGAGGGTGAGGTTGCGCGCCACCACCGCGCCGTTGGCGTCGGTGAACGAGGCGGCGAAGGCAGCGGGGATGCCGGGCTGGCCCTCGCCCGACTGGAGGTTGCGCGGATCGTCGAGGTCGTAGGCGGAATTGCCCACCGGCACGGTGTAGTCGCTGGTGAAGGACTGGGCGCGGAAGGCGTTGCTGGTGCCCACCGACTGGCGCGCGTTCAGGGCCTTGGCCACCGTCGCCGAGAGGGTGTCGAGCTGGTCCTGGATGCCCGGCACCACGTTCTTGTGCAGGTCGATGATCGCGCCCAGGCGGCCGCCGGTGGGCTCGACCGCGAAGCCGGAATAGGAGGAGATGATCGAGAGGTCGCCGCTGGCGTTGCTGCGCACCAGCAGGTTGTCGGCACGGTCGGTGCCGATCAGCAGGTGGCCGTCGATGTCGACCGCCACCGACTGGTCCCTGGGGTCGGTGCGCACGTTGATGGCGACGTGGCTGGTGAGCTCCTGCAGCAGCGCCTCGCGGCGGTCGAGCAGGTCGTTGGGGCTGTTGCCGAGGTTGACCTGCGAGCGGATCTGCTGGTTGAGCTGGGCGATGCTGGTGGACAGGTCGTTGATGCTCTTGACGTCGGATTCCAGCGCGCTCTGCAGGTCCGCGCGCACCCCTTCCAGGCGCTGGGCCAGGCTGCTGACGGTGCCGGTCCAGGTATCGAGGGACTGGATGGCGGTGGAGCGCACTGCCGCCGATTCCGGATTGGCCGAAAGGTCCTCGAAGCTGGAGAAGAGCTGGTTGGTGATCTGCGCCAGACCATTGTCGCCCGGCTCGTTGAAGGCCTGCTGGACGATGGTGAGGTTCTCGCGCACGAAGGCCAGGCGGGCCGATTCCCCCTCCGACTGGCGCAGACGCTCGGTGGTGAGCACGTCGGCCATGCGCCGGATGGCGGTGACGTCGATGCCGCGGCCGATCTGGCCGGGATTGCCGTTCTCGGGCACCGGCGCCGCCAGGTCGACCCGCTGGCGGCTGTAGCCGGGCGTGGTGGAATTGGCGATGTTGTGGCTGGTGACCTCGAGGGCCCGCTGCTGCGCCTTGAGGGCGCTGAGTCCTATGTAGAGGGAGTCGGGCATGGGGTTCTCGACCGGTAGGACGCATCAGGCGTGCCAGGAGCAGCCACAGGCTGCCGGGGGCGTTCTTGGCAAGGCTCAGCCAGCGAGATTGACCAGCCGGCCGGCGGGCGCGTTGCCGGCGCCGTGCAGGCCGCGGCGGTCGTAGCCGTCGGCGGTGGGCAGGGCATCGCTGCCCACCACCGCCTGGAGGATGTCCTTGACCAGCGCCAAGCCGGAACGCACCAGCAGCAGGTTGCGGTCGTTGGCGTTGCGCAGGCGCTCCAGCACCGAGCGCAGCTCGCGCTGGCGCACCGCCAGGGCCTCGCGCAGCGGTTCGGACAGGCGCGCGATCACCGCGCTGAGGGTGAACTGGTCGGGGCGGATGGAGAAGACGGTGGCGATGGCGCGCAGCAGGCGGTCGCGCACCTGGCGCAGACGGTTCATCTCGGCCACCAGCGGCTGTTCGCGTGCGAGCGCGGCGGTGAAGGCGGGGATGTCATGCGCCACCAGGCGCTGCAGCTTGTCCTCGGCGCTGGCGAGCAGGCGGCGGTGGATGGCGAGTTCGGCTTCGAGATGGTCGCGCAGCTGCACCACCAGTGCTTGCGCCTGGGCCTGGATCTGGGGGGTCATGGCTTCACCTCGGGAGTGGTGCGGACGGCGGCACGGTGCAGGGACAGCTCGCGCACCAGGGTGTCGGCCACCCCGATGCCACCGGCCGCCTGCTCGGACAGGGCGCCATGGAACAGGCCGCGGTACTGCTGCGAGGCCTGGCTGTCGTCGAACAGCCCGCCCTCGCCCTCGTCGGCCTGCTCCAGCGGCTTCATCAGTTCGCGCACGAACACCGCCTCGAACTGGCGTGCCACCTGGCGCAGCTGCGTCTCGGCGGGGGCACGGCGGTCGATGCGCCCGGCGGCGGTGATGGCGAGATCCGACATGGGAATCGTCCCTGGCCCGGATACGCAAACCGGGTGCCGAACCAGATGGCCCTTCAGTGGGCAGTCATCCCCTTGCGCGGCAAATCATTACCGCGATCCATCCAAATCGACGCGCTATTCCAGCTCGGAGAGCTGGAACCACAGTTCGGGCCGTTGCAGCGGCAGCCGTTCGGCCGCGATCAGCGGGTTGACCAGGGTGATGACACGCCGGCCGGGCAGGCCCAGCGGCCGCAAGGTTGGCAGGATGAACTGCCGGAACAGCCGCGCGGCGCGACCATCGGCCACCGCCGCCTCGAGGCCGCGGGTGAGGGTGGCGGCCAGCTGCGGGCGGGCGGGGGCGACGAAGAAGTACAGGGCGGTGGGATAACGCAGCAGCAGGGTCGGCTCGATGGCCAGGGGCGCCTCCTGGGGGAAGGCCGTCACTTCGCTGCCGATCTCGATCACCGAACGCGGGAAGTGGTCGAACCGCCCACCCGCCAGCATGGGAAAGAGCTGCTCATAGCTGGGGGTGGCCTCGACCGGGATGCCGTTGGCGCGCAGGATGGCGGCATCGGGCCAGTCCTCGCCCTGGCCGGCGCGCAGGCGGGCCAGGCTGTTGACGTCCGTCACCCCGCTCAGGCGGCCGACGCTGTCGGCGCGCATGAGCGAGATCCGCCAGCCGAGCAGACCGCGATCGATGGGGATGCGGATGGGCAGGAGGGTCTGCTCGCGCTCGTCGCTGGTCATGGTCCAGATCAGGTCGAGACGCCCGCCAGCCTGCTGCAGGGCCTCGATCGCGCGCCCCTGGTACATGTCGGTGGGCACCTGTTCGAGGCGCAGGCCACTGCCGGCGATCCCGGCGTCGAGCAGGGCCCGGATGTACCTGGTGTGCGGCAGCTGGCCGCCCGGCAGGGTCGGCATGCGCACCACCTGGGGTTCGGCCGACCACGACACTGCCGACGACGCCAGCAGCAACACCACCAGGAGATATCTGCGGCAAGATGGGTTCTGCATCGCCGGTCAGCATAGGGACTGCATCACGGGGCTTCAACGGCGAGAGTCGTTGAAGCCCCAGCCTGGCGCCGGTCAGTGGCTTTTTTCATATCGCCATCCCGCTACGGTGCCCACCCTGAAGCAAGGCTGGATGTGAAACTAGGGCCAAACGATCTGTGCTGGTGCGGCAACGGCCGCAAATACAAGCGCTGCCACCAGGGGCGCGACCTGCTCACCCGCCTGCAAGGGCAGGAGCCGCGTCCCACCCCTCCGCCCGGCTTCCGCCCGGTGCGGCCGGGCACGCTGTCGCCCCCGCGCACGGTGCCGGCGCACATCCCGGCCCCGGACTATGCCGGCAGCGGCAAGCCCGCCGGCAACCGCAGCCGCAACCTGATCAAGGGCGCCGAGCAGATCCAGCGCATGCGCCGGGCCTGCCAGGCGGCACGGCGGGTGCTCGACCGGCTGTGCGCCGAGGCGCGTCCGGGCATGTCCACCGACGCCCTCGACGAGCTCTGCCACCAGCTCTGCATCGCCGAGGGCGGCTACCCCTCGCCGCTCAACTACCACGGCTTCCCCAAGAGCCTGTGCACTTCGGTCAACGAGGTGATCTGCCACGGCATCCCCGACTCGCGCCTGCTCGAGGACGGCGACATCGTCAACCTCGACGTCACCCTCTACCTCGACGGCATGCACGGCGACTGCTCCGAGACGGTGGCCATCGGCACCATCGACGAGGCCTCGCGCCGGCTGATGCAGGTGACGCGCGAATGCCTCGACCTCGGCATCCGCCAGGTGCGTCCGGGCGGGCTGATCCGCGACATCGGCCGCGCCATCGAGGCGCACGCCAGCGCCCTCGGCTATGGCGTGGTGCGCGCCTTCGTCGGCCACGGGGTTGGCGAGCTGTTCCACCTCGACCCCCAGGTGCCGCACTACTACGACCCGGCCGCCACCGCCGAGATGCGCCCGGGCATGACCTTCACCATCGAGCCGATGATCAACCAGGGCACCTGGAAGCACCAGTCCTGGGACGACGGCTGGACCGCGGTGACCTCCGACCTCAAGCGCAGCGCCCAGTACGAGCACACCGTGCTGGTGACCGAGCGCGGGGTCGAGGTGCTGACCCTGAGCGAAGGCCAGCCCCAGCCCTGCCCGTGAGCGGCCCGGCCCCCACCCCCTGCTGCCCGCCAAGGAACCCCATGGACGTCATCGACCCGGATCCCGTGCTCGCCAGCCTGCAGGACGAGCTGCGCGCGCAGATGGCCGCCCTCAACGAGGTCCACCACCCGGTCTACGGCGGCGACCCGCGGCGGGTGGCCGCGCTCGAGCGCCGCGTCGCCCAGCTGCGCGGCGACCTCGCCGCCCGCCGGCGCGAACTCGCCGGCGCCGGCGCAGCCTGATGCGCGAGAACGAGCTGATCGCGGCCCTGCGCGCACGCGTGCACGATGCCGCCGGGGTGCGAGGGATCGGCTCCGACTGCTGCGCCTGGACCCCGGGCGGACGCACTTGCCTGTCGGTCGACGCGGTGGTCGAAGGGGTTCACTTCGCCGCCGACGCCGATCCCCGCCTGGTCGGGCGCAAGGCCGCCGCCGCCGCGCTGTCGGACCTCGCCGCCGCCGGCGCCCGACCGGTGGGCGCGGTGGTGGCGCTGAGCTGCCCGCCGCGCTGGGACGGCCTGGCGGTGATGGAGGGCCTGATCGCCGAGCTGGAACGGCACCGCTGCCCGCTGCTGGGCGGCGACACCACCGGCGCCACCCAGCTCACCGTCTCGGTGACGGTGTGGGGCGAGGCCGCCGGCGCCCGCCTGCTCGACCGCCGCGGCGCCGGCACCGGCGACCTGCTGGTGGTGACCGGCCCGCTCGGCGGCAGCCTGGCCAGCGGCCGCCACCTGCGCCCGGAGCCGCGCTTCGCCGAGGGCGCCTGGCTCGCCGCCAGCCCCTACGTGCACGCCTGCATGGATCTCAGCGACGGCCTCGCCGCCGACGCGCCCAAGCTGGCGCACGAGAACGCCTGCGGCTGCATCCTGCTGCCCGCCGACGTGCCGGTGCACGACGACGTGCCGGTGATGTCCGACAGCATGCGCGCCGCCTGCTGCGACGGCGAGGACTACGAGCTGCTGGCGGCGGTCTCGGCGGCGCACTGGCCGCAGCTGCAGCTCGCCTGGCCGTTCCCGCGCCCGCTCGAACGGGTGGGCTGGCTGGTCGGGCAGCCCGGCGCCTGGTGCGAAGGCCCCGACGGCCGGCTGGTGCCGCTGCCGTGGTCCGGATACGAGCACTGACGGCTATTTGCCCTGCTTGTCCTTGTACTCCTTGTACTCAGCCGCGCTGATCGGCTCCAGCTTCAGGTTGTCGAACCAGTAGACCTTGGCCGGGAAGTAGGCGAACAGCATCACCTTCATCTCGGTCACCGGCGGGGTGTTGCGGGTGGGATGGAAGCAGTGGGCGGCGTGGTACCAGCCGCCGGTGTCCTTCTTGTCGAAATAGCTGTCGCCGCCCGCCAGGGCCTCGAACAGCCGGCGCAGGCGGGTGCGCTCGCCGCTGCGCACCGCGTCCGGCCCCTTGGCCGCGCCGGCGGTGCTGGCGGCCTCGGGCGGCAGGTCGTCGGGGATGCGGGCGTAGCCGCGCACCCAGATCTTGATGCCGCCCGGGGGGCCCATCCAGTCGAAGCTCACCCGGTAGGCCTGGCCGCGCACCACCGGCACGGGGTCGGAATAGAAGCTGATGCCGTAGGTCTCGGCCACCGCGTTGCCGGCCGGCTCGGGGATGTCCCAGTCTGTGATCCCCACCCGCTTCCAGTTCGCCACCAGTTCGCGCTCGCTCACCCGGGTGTCGACGCGCATGGCCTTGCCGTGGCCCTCGCCCGGAGCGTCGAGCCAGGACACCCCCAGGCCGTCGGGGCGCTCCCAGAAGGCCGGGCGCGACGGGTCCTGGGGATGGGGCTGCTCGAAGCCGCCGTTGGGCAGCAGGTCGGCGGCGGCCAGGCCAATCGAGCACGCCAGCGGCAGCAGGATGCGGAGCTTCATGCCGCCAGCCTAGCGATGGGCGGGAAAAACGCAGCCGGTCAGCCTGCCGACGCCGCCAGGCCGGGCAGGTCGGAGCGCACCGCGATGGTCCCGGGGCCGGACTGGACCCGGGCCTGGAAGGCGGGATCGAGGGCGATGCTGGCACTGGTGCACAGGCTGATGCGCTTGCCCTCCACCGCGTTGCGCACCAGCACCAGGCCGCCGGCCTTGGCGAACGTGCAGCCGGTCATGGTGATGGCGGTGGGGAAGTATTCCGGCATCGCCTGGTTGCCGATGAACTCCAGGGCGGAGTCGCGCAGGGTGGAATTGCTGATGACGATGGCGTCGATCGGGGTGGCGATGCTCAGGAAGGGCACCGCCTGGTCATGGGCGGTGCGGATGTTGTCGAACACCAGCTGCTCCTGGCGGGGGATCGGCGCGCCCGGGTAATAGGAGCGGCTGTACCAGTCCTTGTCGAAGTGGATCGAGAAGGCGATGCGCGAGTTCTCCAGCCAGATGTCGCGGAAGGTCACCCGGCGCACCCCGGCGGTATGGGTCACGTCGTCCTGGACCATGACCCAGGTGATGCCGTCGAGCACCTGCGACCCGCTGGTGTGGGTGGGGCGGGCCAGCGAGCGGTACACCGTGCCGTCGGGATCGGCGCGCACGCGGTAGAGCCGGCCTTCCGAGACCACGGTGTCCGACTTCTGCACCTCCATGCCCTCGCGCCAGTCGATCCAGGCCCCGGCCAGGATCCTGGCGAAGAAGCCGATGTTGCGCTCGGCGTTGAGGTCGTGGCACTTCTCGACCAGGCCGTCCTCGATCCAGCCCATCTCCGGATTGCCGGTGTCGTAGTCGTGGGCGTTGAGCGCCACCGCGTCGTCGAGGGTGCTGAACACCCCGTTGCTGATGCGGAAGCGCCGGCCCCGGCCCAGGTGCACGCCGTCCTTGCCGCCGACGATGATGACGTCGTCGACGATCAGGTCCTCGAAGGTGCAGACGTGGATGCAGTACTGCATGCGGCCGAGGTCGCGGCAGCGGAAGCGCTCGATGCGCAGGTCGCGGACGTAGAAGAACGCCAGCTGGCCGCGCAGGCCGAACACCTGGTGGCTGCAGTGGTCCATGCCGTTGACGGCGATGGTCAGGCCGATCACCGCGATGCCCTCGTCCCAGGTCCTGGTCAGCGCCCCCTTGTTGAGCAGCACATGCGAGAACGGCCCCGCCTCGTCGACCTTCTTCAGCACCACCCCGTTGGCGAAGTGCAGGGTGGTATGGCTGCCGAGCAGCACGGTGCCGGCCAGGGCATAGGTGCCGGGCCGGCCGACGGTGATGGTGCCGCCCTGGTCGACCGCCCGCTGCAGGGCGCGCTGGTTGTCCAGGCCGCTGGCGGTGGGCGAGAAGCCGAAGGCGGCGGCATCGGCGGATCCGTGGATGGCGGCGGCGGGCAGGCTCATGGGTGGCTCCGCCGGCATCATGGCAGGGCCGCGCCCAGCCGCCCGGTCCGGCTGGTGCAATCAGTTGCGCAGGCCGGGCCGCGCACCGTCGGCCCGTCGATCCAGACCCCCTCCAGCTGGATGGCGTACGGGTGCTCGACGGGGCCGTAGTCATGCTGGCGCAGGCGGGCGGCAAGCAGGTCGAGGGCCACCAGGTGGCAGGCCTCGCGCGGCTGGAGGATGCCGGCGACCCCCGCGCGCGGGGCGGCATCGAGGGCGGCGAAGCCGAGGCGGCCGGGAACCGCCAGGCCGACCCCCTCCAGCATCCGGCGCAGCCCGGCCGAGAAGGCGATGACCGCATCCAGGCGCTCGCGCGCGACCCAGCGCGCCAGCCGCTCGCCGCTGCCGGCGTCGCCCAGCACCAGCGGGGGCGCCGGGCGCGCCCGGCCGAGGGCGAAGGCGTGTCCCCAGCCGGTCAGGCAGGCCTCGCGGGTGGCGGCCATGAGCCAGTGGTCGAGCACCAGCCCGGGCCGGCGGTAGCCGCGGTCGCGCAGCTGCAGCAGCACCTGGCGCAGGTTCTGGGAATAGTTGGAGGTGACGCTGGGGAACAGGCGCATCGCCGGGGCGCCCGACACGCTGATGCAGGCGAACTCCCGCCACGGCAGGTCGAGCTCGTCCTGCTGCACCAGGCCGGTGCCGAGCAGCAGCCCGCGCACCCCGCGCGCCGCCAGCCGCGCCCCGGCGGTGCGCTGCCCGGCCGGGTCGGGGCCGAGGGTGAGCTGCTCGAAGCGGTAGCCGAGGGCGGCGCAGCGCTCGGGCAGGGCGCGCGGCGGCGAGCGATGCACCTGGCCTGCCGGCCAGGTCGAGACCAGCACGATGGTCTCGCGCCCGACCCGCGGACGGTTGCGCTCGCGGTAGCTGGCGAGGGCGCCCAGCAGCGGGTCCGGGCGGTAGCCCAGGCGGGCAGCGGAGGTCGCGACCCGCTGCCGGGTCGGATCCGAGATGCGGGGATCGCCGCGCAGGGCGCGCGAGGCGGTCGAGACGGCGACCCCCGCGGCGGCCGCCACGTCGCGCAGGAGGACGGGCATGCGCCCATGCTGGCCCGCCGTCACCGCCGGGCCAGGGCCACCTCGCAGCGCGGCCGAGCCGCACGAAGGCCATTGTCGTCTCGTCCGCGCTGCTGGCTGTTTCATCGTGGGGCTTTCGCCCCCCGGTCCCCCCGGATCTACTACGCGCCGACGTCCGCGTGGAGGAGAAGGATGTCGTCGGGTAGTAGATCCGACGCACGCTTGCCAGCGAGCCGCGCGGCCATCACCTGGGCGCATGCGTATCTGCCAATGCTGGGATGACGGCAACCTCGACGACATCCGCCTGTGCGAGCTGCTGCGCAGGCACCGCGCCACCGCCAGCTTCAACCTCAATCCCGGGCTGATGCGCGCCGAGCGCTACCACGGCTGGGACTACCGCGGCAGCAAGCCGGTGTGGAAGCTGTCGGCGCCCGAGGCCCCGGCGGTCTACCAGGGTTTCGACATCGCAAGCCACGCCTTCAACCACCCCCACCTGCCCCAGCTCGACGACGCCACCCTGGCGCGCGAGCTGCGCGACGGCCGCGACCGCCTGGAGCAGATGTTCGGCCACCCGGTGACCGGCTTCGCCTACCCCTTCGGCGACCACGACGAGCGGGTGATGGCGGCGGTGCGCGCGGTCGGCCACGTCTACGCCCGCACCTGCGCCAACACCGACGACGTGATGGCCTGCCCGGACCGCATGGCCCAGGCCACCTCCTGCCACCACCAGGATCCCGAGTTCTGGGCGCACTACGCCCGCGCCCGCGCCGCCGACGGGGTGTTCTGGTTCTGGGGCCATTCCTACGAGTTCATGGGCGAGGACGACTGGGCGCAGTTCGCCGCCAAGCTCGAGCGCATCGGCGCCGACCGCAGCGCGCGCTGGGTGCGCCTGCCGGAGCTGTTCGCGGTCTGAACGCCGCCAGCCGGCTCAGTGCCGCCGCATCTCCCGCACCTCGTCCTCGCTGCGCATGCATTCGGCGCCCGGGATCATCATCAGGTCCTTGAACACCGGGAACGGCCAGGCGGGATCGTCGCCGACGGTGCCGAGGTAGGACGGGCACACCAGCTGGCGGTCGAGGGCGCGCATCAGCAGGCGGCCGCGGCAGGTGTCGAGTTCGAGCCCGAGCAGGGCGGCGCGCAGCTGCCCCGGCTCGATCCCCCCGGCCCGCACCGCCGCCTGGCGCAGGGCCTGGACCGAGTCGTAGCACAGCACCGCCCAGTCGCTGGGCAGGCGGCCAAAGCGGGCGCGGAAGGCGGCCATGAAGCGCTGCATCATCGGCACGTCGAGGTGGGCGAAGAAGGGCGCCCGAGCCAGGCCCATCATGCCGCGCGGCAGGGCATCGCCCTGGTGCTGCAGCTCGGTCACGCTCACCAGCGCCCCCGGACAGGGGAAGGAGCGGAAGAAGTCGCGCGCCTTGGCCTGCTCGACCCAGGCGGCGTTGTCGTCGGAGGCCAGCGACACGAACACGAAGGAGGGCTTCTCGGCCACCAGGCGGTCGATGAAGGGGATGAAGCGCTGCTCGCCGAGCTGCGGCCACAGCACCTGGCGCAGGCGCAGCTGGGGGGCGACCTGCTGCAGGGCGGCGACGAACACCGCCTGGGTCGAGCGCCCGAACTCGTAGTCGGAGGCGAGGGTGGCGTAGCTGGTCCAGCCGTTGCGTCTGGCCAGGCGCGCCACCCCCAGGGCCACTGCGCGCGCCTGCATGTGCGTGCTCGGCACCATCAGGAAGCTCCAGCCGTCGGCATCGTCGGCGGTCAGGCGCTCGGTGTTGCTGATCGGCGCCAGGTGCAGCACCTGGGACTCGGCCGCGACCGGCCTGATCGCCAGGGCGCAGGCCGAGGAATAGGTGCCGATCATCGCCCGTACCCGCTGCTCGCCGATCAGCCGGCGCGCCTCGCTGGCGGCCAGCGCCGGCTGGGAGCGGTCGTCGGCCAGCACCAGGCGCAGGGGATGGCGGCCGAGCAGGCCGCCGGCGGCGTTGACCTCGTCGACCGCCAGCGCCAGCCCGTCGGCGCCGTCGCGGCTGTAGGCGGAACCGGCGCCGGTCATGCCCAGCAGGGCGCCGAGGGGGAACTCCTCGGCAGCCAGGAGCAGCGGCAGCAGCAGCAGCAGCGCCCGCAGGTCAGGCACGCGGATGGCCCTCGCGCAGCACCTCGCCAGCGGCGGCGCGGCCGCGCACCAGCGCCAGGGTGCCGGCATCGAGGTGGTAGAGCGCCGCCCCCTCGGCCACCGTTCCGCTCGCCAGCAGCCCGGCGACCAGGCCTGCGGCGTCCAGCTCCTGGCCGCCCAGGGCCTCGACCGGCAGCTCCCAGCCGCGCCAGGTGGCGACCGCGAAGAGGTCGGTGAGCAGCAGGTCGGCGCCGGCGCGGTCGTCACGCGCCAGCACCTCGAAACCCTCGGCCACGGCCTGCCCGGCCAGCCGCGACATGCGCTGGAGGTGCTCAGCCAGGCTGCGCTCGGCGCTGATCGCGCGCTCCTCGGCGAGCTCGCCCTGGTAGCGCGCCAGCAGCGCGGGGGCGCTCAGCGCCGCCACCAGGACGGGGACCTCGGCGCGGAAGAGGGAGGCCAGCATCAGCGGCGCGCCGGGGCCGGGCGGAGCTGGATGAGGAGGTCGTCGAAGGAACCGCTCCAGGCGGTGCCGCGCCGGGCCTGGCCGGCCAGCGCCACCGCCCACGAGGAGCCGGCGCCCGCCACCGCGCCCAGGCGCATCCGGCGCGCGGGGTCGTCGGCCGGGCCGGTGGAGAACACCCCCTTGTCGACCTCGAGGCGCAGCAGCACCGGCCCGCTCGCGGGCACGGCCGCATCGAGCGGCTGCCAGGACCCTGCCTGGCCGCCGCCGAGCGGGCGCGCCTGCAGGCGGCCACCCACCAGCCCCACCGCCCAGCCGGCGCGGGTGGCGTCGTCGACCACCTCCAGCCAGAGGTCGGCGCCGGCGGCCTGGCTGGCGTCGACCAGCACCTGGGCGGCGCGCAGGCGGGCGGCCGGCACCAGCCGCCACACCCGCGTGGGCACCTCGTCGGCCTGGGTGCCGGACAGCACCAGGCGGCCCTGCAGGGCGCGCGCGGCGATGGCGGTGCCCGGACCCGACACCTGCCAGCCCGGGGGCGGCTCGGCATCGGCCCAGTCGAAGGACTCCTTGAGCTCCTCGTCGAGGGCGGAGGCGAATTCCGCCGCCAGGCGCGCGACGTAGGCGCGCGGCGGCTGGTCGCTGGCGGCAAGGCGGGCGTACCACGAACGCGCCGCCGGCTCGTCCTTGCGCGCGGCGGCGATGTGCACGCGCGCGGCGATCGCCCAGCCGTCGTTGCCGGGCAGGCGGTCGAGCACCGCCTCGGCCTGGGGCAGGCGGCCGGCCAGGAGGTGGCCATAGGCCTGCCAGCGCAGCGCCTCCGGGCTGGCATCGGCGGCGGCGAGCGCGCGCACCGCCTCCTCGGCGCCGCTGGTGCGCAGCACCTGGGCGTAGCGGCCGATGCGGATGTGGCGGGCGTCGCCGCGCAGGTCGAGTCCCTGCACCGCCTCGGCGCGGCCCTCGGCCAGGCCGGCCAGCGCATTGCGCTCGGCGGCCAGGGCCTTGAGCGCGGCGGGGGCGTCGGCAGGCGCCTGCCAGGGACGCCCCTCGATGCGCGCGAGCGCGAGCTGGGCGGCGGGATGGCGCACCTGGCGCAGCAGGCGGGCGGCATCGTCGTTGCGACCGGCGCGCAGACGCAGCAGGGCGAGGTCGTAGCGCACCACCTCGGCGGCGGCCTCGGGCAGGTCGGCGGCGGCGTTGGCGGCCTCGAGGGCGGCGGCGGCGCCGGCCTCGTCGCCCTGGGCGAGCAGGGCGGCGCCCAGCCAGGCGTTGGCCTCGGGCACGTGGCTGCCGGCGGCGATCAGGGCGCGCGCCCCGCGCACCGCCTCGGCGTGCTCGCCGCGGTTGGTGGCGGCGCGCGCCAGGCCGAGGGCGGATTCCTGGTCCTTGTGCAGGTCGAAGCCCTTGCGCCAGGCCTCCTGCGCGGTCTTCCAGTCGCCCTGCTGCTCGGCCGAGCGCGCCAGCACCTGGTTGGCCTCGAGCGCGGTGGGCTGGCGGCGCAGCCATTCCACCGCCACCCGGCGCTGGCCCTCGGCATCGCCCTTCTCGCGCTGCACCCGCGCCAGCGCCCGCCAGCCGTCGCTCCACGAGGGGTCGCCCTTGAGCCCGGCCTCGGCCTGGGCCTGGGCGCGCTCGAGGTCCTTGCGCTCGAACAGCAGCGGCAGCACCAGCGCCGCCACGTCGCTCGACGGGCGCGCCGCCTGCGCCTTGGCGGCCAGGGCGAGGGCGGCCTCGAGGGCGGCGGCGAGGTCGGCTGCCACCTTGGGATCCTTGGCCGGCTCGCGCTGGCGCTCGATGACGAAGCGCAGGGTGCGCAGCAGGTCGTTGGCGTCGCCCGCGGCCAGCGCCTCGGCGCCGCGCGCCGCCACCGACTGGGCGAGCGAACGGCGCGGCTCGACCTGCCGGACCTGGTCCTTGACCACCGCCACCAGGCCCTGGCGCAGGGTGCGCACGCGCAGGGTGCCATCGGCGTCGGTCGACTCGATGGTGCCCATCAGGTCGTTGCCGCTGACCAGGCGGATGGTGTCGTAGTCGATCGCCACCAGCGGGGTGCGTTCGGCGGCGGCCAGGGGCAGCCAGGCGGCGAGGACGAGACCGGCAACGCAGAGGATCGGTCGCATGCGTCAGCGCTCCGGGGCCAGGGGCAGGACCGGCAGGGGGGCCTCGTCGATCGGCGGCGGCGGCGGCGGCGGGATGCGCGCGCCGCGGTCGGCGCCCTGGTGGGCCATGGCGAAGGGGGTGGCGTGGTCGCCCAGCGCCAGCTCGGGACGCAGCGGGCGCAATGCGGCCTCGGCCCCCAGCACCTCGAGATCTCCGCTGCCGGGCACCTTCCCCGGCGGGGTGGCGCCTTCGGCCCCGGCGCCGATGGCGAAGGCCGAGAAGGCGAGGGCGGCGACCGCCAGGGCCACGGTGGCGATGGCGGTGATGACGTGGGGGGTCACGGCTTCTTCTCCGCGGGGGCGGGAGCTCGGCCGAGCCCGGCGGCACGCGCCGCCGGCTTGGCGCCATCGGGACGCAGCTGCCATTCGCTGCGGTTGCGCACCAGCATGGTGGCGGTCAGGCGCACCCGCTGGTTGGCCGCCTTGCCCGGCTGGGCAGCGGCGCCGGCGCCGGCGCCGCCGCCGCCGCGGCCGTCGATCTCGACCCGGCGCAGGCCCAGGCCCTGGCGCTGGGCGGTGGAGAAGGCCTGGAGCAGAGCCTGCACCGTCTCGGGCGCGGCCTCGACCTCGACTTCGAGCGGGAACACCGCCACCGCCCCGCCGGCATCGCAGGAGGCGCGGCCGACCGCGCAGGTGCCGACCTGGGCCACCCCGGCGTCCAGGCACAGGTCGAGGACGCTGCGCACGGCGCAGAGGAACACCAGCTGCTGGGCGCGCACCGCCTCGTCCTGGTCGAAGCCGCCCTCGAAGGGCAGCGATCCCGGCAGGCCGATGCGGCTGCGCTCGGCGCGCGCGCGCAGCGCCACCACGTCGGTGCGCAGGCGGGCCTGGGCCCCGACCAGGTCGGTGGCCTGGTATTCGCGCTTGAGCTCGGGCACCAGCTGGGACTCGGCCAGGCGCAGCGCCTCCTGCTGCTTGCGCTGCGATTCCAGCAGGTCCTTGGCGTAGCGCTCGGCCTCCTGCGGGCGGTCGGGCAGCCACGAGTCGGCGAGGGTGGCGCGCAGGCGCTCGGACTCGGCGCGCGCCTCGTCGACCTGGCCGGCGCGCACCGCCAGCCAGATCCAGCCCAGCGCCACCGCGCCGGCGGCGATCCCACCCCACACCGCCAGGGTCTTGCGCTCCGGGGTCATGCCGCGGCCTCCGCCCGGCGCAGGCGCGACACCGGCCACCAGGCCAGCACCCACAACCCCATCGCCAGCAGCATCGGCACCACGTCCTGCACCTTCACCGCCTGACCCACCGCCTCCTGGTAGCGCAGGTCGAGCAGCATGCCCAGGCCCAGCCCGGTCATGCCCAGGCCGAGCTTCCAGGGGTAGCCGGGGCGCCCGGCGCGGCCCTGCAGGGCCTGCCAGGGGATGCCCCACAGCAGCAGGACGGCGCCCACCACGAAGACCTTGCTGCAGGTCTCGGGGCCCTTCCACAGCCACAGGAACACCGCCACCAGGACGATCAGGCCCCCCAGCCGGACATCGGTGCGGCAACCGGCGTCGGTGAAGGTGAATGCGGGCTTCTTCTCGGCCATAGGCGGCGCAGGCTAGTCGGGAAAGAGGGAGAGGGAAGAACGTCCGGACGTCCGGACGTCCGGACGTCCCGGGCGGACTGCGGAACACGCCGGGAAGAGCGGCCCGGCGGGCCGCGCCCCCAGAGGCGGGCACCACCTCACCGGTGAACGGTCCTGGGAACGCCCGGACGTCCGGACGCCCGGACGCCCGGACGAATGAATTGAATTATCCCCACGCCGCCACCCACACCGCGGCCGCGGCCAGGGCGGCGGTCTCGATGCGCAGGATGGGCCTGGCCAGGCGCACCTGCCGGGCGCCGGCAGCGGCGAGCAGGGCGGTCTCGGCTGCGCTCAGGCCCCCTTCCGGGCCGACCACCAGGGTGGTCGGCTGCACCGGACCCGGCTGGGCCGGGCCGCCGGCGGGATCGAGCAGCACCAGGGCCCCGCCGCGCGCCGGCAGCGCAGCCAGCGCCAGCGGCGGCAGGATCGCCGGCAGGTGGGCGCGCCGGCACTGCTTGAGCGCCTCGCGCGCCACCCGCTGCAGGCGCTCGGGGCTGGCCGGCACGCGCTCGCCGCGCTCGCACACCAGCGGCGCGATCGCCCCCACCCCCAGCTCGGTGAGGCCGCGCACCAGGTCGGCCAGGCGGTCGCCCTTGGGCGCCGCCACCGCCACCGTGAGCAGGCGGGCGGGGCCGTCGTCGGCCGCGGACACCGTCCCGACCGCCAAGCGCACCCGGGTCCGCCCGGCCTCCACCACCACCGCCTCGGCGCTGAGCCCGGCGCCGTCGGCCAGCCGCAGGCTCTCGCCCACGCGCACGCGCAGCACCGCCAGCGCGTGGTGCGCCTCGTCGCCGTCGAGCTGGATCTCGCCCGGAATCAGCGGCGGCGGGGCGATCAGGGTGCGCATGGCCGCCCATGGTGGGCCGGAGGGGCGCGGGCAAGCGCGATGGCGGCCGGCCTTCCCATCCGCCCCCCCTCCGGCATGCTGGCCGTCCGTGAGCTGCTTCGACGACCGCAACCAGGACCTGGGGTTTCCACCAGGGGTCGGCGCCCGCCTGCTGCTGGAATCCCAGCGGGTCGCGCGCATCGGCAGCTACGACCTCGACATCGCCCGCGGCGTCTGGCGCAGCTCGGTCGTGCTCGACGACATCTTCGGCATAGGCCCCGACCATCCCCATGACATAGCGGGCTGGCAGGCGCTCATCCACCAGGACGACCGCGAGCAGATCAGCGCCTACCTGCGCGAGGTCATCGCCTGCCGCAGATCATTCGACCGCGAATACCGCATCATTCCCGCTGGCGGGCATGCGCCGCGCTGGGTCCACGGCCTGGGCCGGCTCGAATACGACGCCACCGGCAACCCGGCGCGCATGCTCGGCACCATCCAGGACATCACCGAGCGCCATCAGGTGCTCGAGACCCTGCGCACCAGCGAACGGCGCTTCCGCGCCCTGTTCGACAGCGCCGCCGACGCCCTGCTGCTGCACGACCTCCAGGGCCGCTTCGTCGACGTCAACCGCGCCGCCTGCGCCAGCCTAGGCTACACCCGCGACGAGCTGCTCGCCCTGAGCGTGCCCGACATCGTGATCGGCTTCCCTCCCGGGGACTTCAGCCCGTTGTGGCGACGCATCGTCGGCGAAGGGACGGTGACCGTCACCAGCGCCCATCTGCGCAAGGACGGCAGCTCGTTCCCGGTCGAGGTCTGCCTGTCACCCTTCGACCACGGCGATGAGCCGTTGGTGCTCGCCGCCGCGCGCGACTGCAGCGAGCGGCGCCTGGCCGAGGACGCCCTGCGCGAGCAGCGCCAGACCATCAGCGCCATCGTCGAGACCTCGCAGGACTGGATCTGGGCGATCGACCTGCAAGCCCGCCACACCTTCTCGAACCCGGCGGTCGAGCGCATCCTCGGCATCCCCCCCGCCGAGTTCCAGGGCCGCGGCCTTGACCTGATGCACCCCGACGACCGCCGCCTGATCGAGCAGCGCTGGGCGGGCTGGGTGGCGGCGCGGCAGGGCTGGAGCAACCTGGTGCTGCGCTGGCAGCACCGCGACGGCGGCTGGCGCCAGCTCGAGAGCACCGCGGTGCCGATCCTCGGCCGCGATGGCAGCATGCTCGGCTTCCGCGGCGTCGACCGCGACGTCAGCGAACGCCTGCAGCTGGAGGAGCGCCTGCGCCACGCCGAGAAGATGGAGGCCATCGGCCAGCTCGCCGGTGGCGTGGCCCATGACTTCAACAACCAGCTGGCGGGCATCCTCGGCTTCGCCGAGCTGATCGAGCAGCGGGTGGCCGAACCGGCCGTCCGCCGCCATGCCCGCTGCATCATCACCGCCGCCCAGCGCTCCGCCGACCTCACCCGCGAACTGCTCGCCTTCGCACGCAAGGGCCAGTACCTGCGCGTGGCGGTCGACCTGCACCAGGTGGTGGCCGAGACGGTGGCGATCCTGTCGCGCTCGATCGACCGCCGCATCGAGCTGCGCCAGCGCCTGCTCGCCAGCACCTCGCTGGTGACGGGCGACCCTTCGCAGCTGCAGAACGCCCTGCTCAACCTCGGACTGAACGCCCGCGACGCGATGGAATCCGGCGGTGTGCTGGAGTTCGCCACCACCGTGGTGGACGATCCTGCCGGCAGCGGCCGACGCCTGCGCGTGGAGGTCAGCGACACCGGCTGCGGCATGGATGCCGACGTACTGGCCCACCTGTTCGAGCCGTTCTTCACCACCAAGCCGCCGGGCAAGGGCACCGGCATGGGCCTGGCAGCGATGTACGGCACGGTGCGCAACCACGGCGGCACGGTGGCGGTGCGCAGCGCCCCCGGGCAGGGCACCACCTTCACCCTGCTGCTGCCCCTGGCCGCGGGCGATGCCGCCCCGCCGGCGCCGGTCGCGGCACCCGCCGCGCATGGCGGCGGACGCCGCATCCTGGTGGTCGACGACGAGCCGATGCTGCGCGAACTGCTCGCGGTGACCCTGCGCGAGCTGGGCCACGCGGTGGAGCTGGCCGAGGACGGCCTGCAGGCGCTGGCGCGCCACCGCGCGGCCGGCGGGGCCTTCGACCTGGTCATCCTCGACCTGGTCATGCCCGGCCTGGACGGGCGCGACACCTTCCACCGGCTCCGGCAGGCCGACCCGGGGATCCGGGTGCTGCTCGCCAGCGGCTACAGCATCGCCGGCGACGCCCGCGCCCTGCTCGACGCCGGCGCCGTGGGCTTCGTCCAGAAGCCCTTCCAGCGCGAGGAGCTGCTGCGCCAGGTGGCGGCGGCGCTGGCCCCTGCGGCACCGCGCCGCTGATCAGGCCGGTCCGCGCCGGTTGTGGTGGTGGTGGGAGCCGCCCTGGCGCTGGCCGGGCGAGCTGTGGCCGCTGCGGTGGGGGTCGCGGCGGCCCTGGTAGCCGCCCCCGCCGCCCGGACGCCCGCGCCCGGGCGGGGGTCCGCGCCGCTCGGGCGCGAGGTCGGGGGGGAGCTGGGGCAGGCCGGCCGGCACCTCGGCCACCGGCACCCGCCGGCGCATCATGCGCTCGATGTCGGCCAGGTAGCCGCGCTCCTCGCCCTCGCACAGCGAAATGGCCTTGCCGCTCGCCCCGGCGCGGCCGGTGCGGCCGATGCGGTGGACATAGGTCTCGGGCTCGTTGGGGATCTCGAAGTTGACCACGTGGGTGATGCCGTCGACGTCCAGCCCGCGCGCCGCCAGATCGCTCGCCACCAGCACCCGCACCGCGCCGCTGCGGAAGGCGTCGAGGGCGCGCAGGCGGTGGTTCTGGCTCTTGTTGCCGTGGATCGCCTCGGCGCGGATGCCGGACAGGCCGAGCTTGCGCACCACCTTGTCGGCGCCGTGCTTGGTGCGGGTGAAGACCAGCGCGCGGCCGACCCCCTCGCCGGTCAGGATGTGGGTCAGCAGCGGCTGCTTCTGCGAGCGCTGCACGTGGTAGACGGCCTGGTCGACGGTCTCGGCCGCCGACGACACCGCCGCCACCGCCACCTCGACCGGGTCGCGCAGCAGGAACGAGGCGAGGTCCCGGATCTCGCGCGGCATGGTGGCGCTGAACAGCAGGGTCTGGCGGCGCGAACCGCACAGCGCCACCACCCGGCGGATGTCGGGCAGGAAGCCCATGTCGAGCATCCGGTCGGCTGGCCGAGGAGGTCGAGCAGGCGGCCGGGGCAGGCCACCAGCACGTCGAGCCCGGCGCGCAGGGCGGACAGCTGCGCCCCGAAGCCGACCCCGCCGAAGATCGCGGTGGTGCGGATGTGCAGGTGGCGGCCATAGACCCGGAAGCTCTCGTTGACCTGGGCCGCCAGCTCGCGGGTGGGGGCGAGCACCAGCACGCGCGGATCGCGCGGACGGGCGGCGGTGGCGGGAGTGCTGGCACCGAGGGCATGCAGCACCGGCAGGGCGAAGGCGGCGGTCTTGCCGGTGCCGGTCTGGGCCAGGCCGATGAGGTCGCGGCCGGCCATCACCGGCGGGATGGCCTGGATCTGGATGGGCGTGGGGGTGGTGTAGCCCTCCGCACGCACGGCGCGGAGGATGGGCTCGGCGAGCCCGAACTGGTCGAAGGTCATGGTCGGTCCTGGAGGTCGGGAGCTGACGGACCTCGACAAAGAGCCGCCGGACATCGCCGATTTGGTGAGGGGCGGCAGGATCGGAAGCGGGAGGGGAAAGGAAAGGAGGAAGGCAGAAGGAGGAAGGAGGAAGGGTTGCTGATCCCGCATCCAGCGTCCGGGATCCATCCCCGGCCTGGGATGCGCGGTTTCAACCCTTCCTCCTTCCTCCTTCTGACTTCTGACTTCATCCCTTCATCCCTTCCTCCTTCCTCCTTCCTCCTTCTGACTTTCCCATCCCCCCTGCCTGCGCCGCCAGGCCGCCGGCGGTTCGCCCAGCTGGCGGCGGAACTCGGCCTGGAACCACGAGCGGCTGGCGAAGCCCAGGCCGGCGGCGATGTCCCCCAGCGGTCGGTCGCCGCGCGCCAGCAGCAGGGCGGCGCGCTCGATGCGCCGGCGGGTGAGCCAGGCGCTGGGGGTGCAGCCGAGGTGGCGGCGGAAGCTGCGCGCCAGGTGCGCGGCGCTGACCCCGGCCCGGCGCGGCAGGTCGGCGGCGGCCAGGCCCTGCTCCAGGCGCGCCTCGATCTCGTCGAGCAGGGCGAGCAGCCAGGCCGGACGCGGATCGGCCGCCGCCCGCGCCTCCGCCGCCAGCGCCGGCAGCCAGGCCAGCAGCAGGGCGGCCAGGCGGCGGCGCGCGCCCTCGACACGGTGCTGGTCGAGGAAGAGGGCGTCGAGCTCCTCGGCCAGCACGGCCGCGCGCGCCGCCGGCAGCTGCGCCAGCGGCGGGGACGGCGCCGCCTCCAGGCGGGCGATCAGGCCGGGCTCGCCCAGGTACGAGTCCAGCCGCCACCACTCGGCGGTGGGGATGGTGAGGTTGTAGTAGCGCAACCGCGTGCCGGCCGCCGCCAGGGCGTGGCGGTCGCGTTCGCGCACCAGCATCAGCGCCCCCGGACCCAGGCGCAGCTCGCCGTCGTCGCCCACCTGCCGCACCAGGCCCTGCTGCACGAAAACCAGCTCGCAGAAGCCGCGATGGCTGTGGCGGTGGAAGCTCCAGCCGCCCGCCGAGGCCAGCCGCTGGAGGGCGTAGACCGGGCGGCCGGCGGCCACCGCCGCGAGCGGGATTAGCGGGGCGGGGTCCATCACCCCAGATCAATGGGCGGCACAACCCGGTCAACCGGCGGCAGCCGGCCAGGCGCCGCCGCGCTAGCATGGCCGGCCACGGAGCCCCCCATGCCCTTCAGCGGATTCGCCAGCCTCAAGGCCGCCCATGAACGCCTGCTCAAGCGCCGCAACCGCGTCGACCGCAGCTTCCACAACGGCATCTACCAGCGCTTCGCCCACCCGGTGGTGACGCGCGAGCATCTGCCGCTGGAATGGCGCTACGACCTCGATCCGGCCAGCAACCCGCGCGGGCTGGAACGCCTGGGCATCGGCGGCACCTACAACTCGGGCGCCATCGAACTGGACGGCAGGGTGCTGCTGGTGGTGCGCGTCGAGGGCGTCGACCGCAAGAGCTTCTTCGCGGTGGCGGAGTCGAAGAACGGCATCGACGGCTTCCGCTTCTGGGACCAGCCGGTGGTGATGCCCGAGACCGCCCGCCCCGACACCAACGTCTACGACATGCGCCTGACCCGCCACCAGGATGGCTGGATCTACGGCCTGTTCTGCAGCGAACGCCCCGACCCCAAGGCGCGGGCCGGCGACCTCTCGGCGGCCGAGGCCCAGTGCGGCATCGCCCGCACCCGCGACCTGCGCACCTGGGAGCGCCTAGCGGACCTGCGCACCCCCTCCCCGCAGCAGCGCAACGTGGTGCTGCACCCGGAGTTCGTCGACGGCAAGTACCTGCTCTACACCCGTCCGCAGGACGGCTTCATCGACGCCGGCAGCGGCGGCGGCATCGGCTGGGGGCTGTGCGACGACATGGCGCAGGCGGTGGTGAAGAAGGAGCAGGTGTTCGAGCGCCGCGCCTACCACACCATCAAGGAGGTGAAGAACGGCCAGGGCGCCCCGCCCATCCGCACCAGGCAGGGCTGGCTGCACGTCGGCCACGGGGTGCGCGGCTGCGCCGCCGGGCTTCGCTACACCGCCTACGCCTTCATGACCGCCCTGGACGAGCCGTGGAAGGTGATCGCCGCCCCCGGCGGCCACCTCATCGCCCCGCTCGGCGCCGAGCGGCTGGGCGACGTGTCCAACGTGGTGTTCATCAACGGCATGGTGGCGCGCAAGGACGGCGAACTGCTGCTCTACTACGCCAGCTCGGACACCCGCCAGCACGTGGCCCGCACCAGCGTCGAGACCCTGGTGGACTACTGCCTCAACACCCCGCCCGACGCCGGCCGCTCCGCCGCCTGCGTGCAGCAGCGCCTGGAGCTGATCGCGCGCAACCGCGCATACCTCGGGAAGAAAGGAGGAAGGAGGAAGTAGGAAGGAGGAAGGAGGAAGGAGGAAGGAGGAAGGAGGAAGGAGGAAGGAGGAAG
>JAKLKR010000055.1 GCA_023150565.1 Planctomycetota bacterium | reverse complement strand
GACCTGGATATACGCGCCCAGATCGATGTTTTTCCAGCAGCGGTCGCCGTAGACCTTGCAGGGATAGGGCGGTCCGCCGGCGCTGAAGTTCATGTCCGAGTAGGTCGCCGAGTTCTGGACGAAGGCCATGGTGTAGGAGCAGGCACCGTAGACCTCGCAGCCGTACTCGGCGGTCTGGGCGGTGAACTCGATCTTCAAGGCGGCAGCGTTCTCGGTGAAAGCCAGAGTCAGCGGCTTCAGCTTGAGAACGAAGCCGAGGTTCTGCGTCGAGGTGCCGGCCGCGAGCACCTGTCCGGTCGCCCCCTTGAACCCCCAGCGCCCGACCCAGCACGGCACCCGGAGCGGCTGCGGCGCCGCTGCGCTGCCATCCTCCGCGATGAGCGGGCAGTCGAGGGTGCTCTTGGTCGCGCTTCCCGGCGCCGCCAGCACGATGTCGGCCAGGGCGGTGTGGTAGGTGCCGCCGTTGGCGCTCAGGGCGGTGACGGCCAGAGCCGGCCGCTCGACGCCGACGCGCACCTGCTGGCCGCCGTAGGCCGAGGGCGCCTTGGTCGCCAGGCTCTTGTTGTAGTAGGCCGAGGCCGACGCCGTGCTACGCACCCAATCGAACCAGAACCAGGTCGGGAAGACCAGGCCCGCATGGGGCGGATTGTTCTGACAGACCTGCACCACGCTGCGATCGTCCGGGTTCTCGGGATCGCCGCGGCAGTCCACCGCCACCAGGGCGTAGGGGCAGAGGTCGTACTCGTAGTGGAGCGGCGCGCCGACCGCATCGCCGAAGGGCTGGCGAATGGCGCGGGTGGAGACGCCGAGGGTCCAGTAGACCAGCCCGGCGGCGTTGGCCTGCTGGGGGTAGTCCCCGGCACGGAAGCCCGGTGGACGCGGCGGGGTCGCCGCGAGGGCGGGATCGAGGTATTGCGGAACGGCATCAACCATGGCTCACATCCACACCGGGACTTGGATGAAGAAGTCGTAGTGCGCTGCCGCCGTACCGGCCTGGCCCGCCTTGAGCACCCCGCAAGCGATGGTCCAGGTGTTCGCCGGGATGGTTTTGGTCGTGTCGCCCTGCAGCTGCGTGCAGCTGATGATCCAGGCCACCGCCAGGCTCGGGTACTCGGGATACAGCGTGATCGAGTAGGTGTTCCCCGAGGACTTCGAGGTGATCTTGCCGACCATCGCCGGGTGCTGGCCATGGCCGGCGTTGGCCGGGGCCTTGTTCTTCCACTGGCTGGAGGACGCCTCGAAGGTCAGCACCTGGCCATCGGCCGGCGTGGCGATGGTCACATCCTCCATCAGGTCCATCGTGTGCTGGACCAGCGAGGTGATGCTGTTCTTGGAGGTCAGGATCTGCAGCGTCCCACCCTGGTTCGCCGGGATGCGTGTCGGTGCCCCGGCCGTCCCGCCGGTGATGAGGTCGCCCACCCCGGTCATCGGGTTGGTCATGATCCCGGTGACGGTCTCGCCCAGGTGCCAGTCGGTTGTGCCGATGCGCAGGAAGTCCTTCTGGAGCTTCACGTTCGTCACAGCGCCGTCCGCAATGGTCTGCGTCACCACGGCGTTGTCGGCGATCCAGGAGGCATCGGTCGTGCCGATGATGTCGCCGTACAGGTTGTGAACGTGATCCTCGGGCGGGTACTTTAGCGGCTTGTTGAACAGCTTCGTCCAGTTGAGCGAGCCGATTTTCTGATCGGTGACGGCGCCATCCGCGATCTTGATGGTCACCACCGAGCCGTCTTCCAACTCGAGGGTGCCGACCACGCCGGGCTTGATCTGGGCGGCGTTGGTCCAGCCGCTGAGGTCGCCATCGAGCGGGTGCTCATGGTAGGACGGCGGGTAGGTGCTCGGCTTGCCGGTGACCTTGCCCCAGGCGACGGAGGCGATTTTGGCATCCGTGACCGCCCCATCGCGGATGGTCAGGGTGGACACCGCATCGCGCTGCAGCTTGGGTTCGGACACCGAGCCATCGGCCAGCTTGTCCGAGGTGACGGCGTGATCCTCAAGCGCCGCCGTGGGGATCTGCGCCCAGCGCAGGACGCCATTCAGGCGTAGGAGCGCGGTGCCATCTGTGTCGGCGGCGAACGCGGTCGGCCGGGCGCTGCCGCCGGTTGAGTTGGCCACGACGCTCGTGCCAGCCTGCTCGGCGAGGTCGCCCACCGCCAGATCGCGGAAGTCCGGCTTGGCATCGGCGCCCGAGGTCGGCCCGGCCAGCACCTGGTGGGCAGGCACCGGATCGGCCACCACGACATCCTTCGGCTTCCACCGTTCAGCGGTGGCATCCCACAGGGCAGCCTGCTGGTCGGTCGGCGGAGTGCTGGTGACGTCCACATCGGTGAGATCGGCGAAGCGCTCGGCCCCACCGCCACCCGATCCAGCGCCACCAGCCCGGACCACGCAGAGGCGGGTTTTGGCATGGTGCAGCACCAAGCGGGCATTCTCGCTCGGCTTCACCGGCGTCAGGCCGCCGGGAATGCCGGGGTCGAGCCAGTAGTCGGTGTGGTCGGTCAGGCCTTCCAGACAGCAGATGCCCCACAGCACCAGCAGCGCCGTGTTGTCGTCCGGGATCTTCCCCACCACCCCGAGCGTGTCCGTGGCCCCGACCACCCCGGCGTCGGCCAGGACCCAGGCCGAGCCCGACCAACGCAGGACGTCGCCCAGCATCCAGCCGTGGTTGCTGGCCGCGACCTCCAGCACCAGGTTGGGCGATCCGCCACCAGCGCCGCCGGCCGGAAACTGGACGATGCCCCAGCGCGGGCCAGTGCCTGGCTCCATCCACAGGATGCGGGCGCCGCCCTCGGTGCCGGTGGTCAGGGTGCCGGTCTCGTCGGTGACGACCTTGGCCAGTTCTTCGTCCTCCGCGCTGACGTTCAGCCCAACCGGGGTGACGCCGGCGACCATGGCCCGGCCCACCGCTCCGGCTGCAATCGGCTCCTGCAGGATGCAGAAGCGGTTGGCGTGGAGGTCCTCGTCCGGGGCGACGGCGCGGAAGGCGACCCGCTCCTGGAAGGCCTGGGGGTTCTCGCTGGGCAGGATGAGCGGATCGCCCAGCCCCAGCACGGCGAAACGGTCCTGGTCCTCCCCGGAGTCGTTGCGTACCGGGACGATGCCGGCGGTGGGCAGGGTCGCGCCGCCCTCAGCCTGACGCGAGGTGCGGCTGGCCTGGTAGGCCGAGGCGGCATCCACGAAGGCGTTGAACGTCTCCGCGGTCATCCGCATCGGCTGGCCGGCGCTGACCTTGGCCAGGGTCACGAGCCGATCCCCAGCCCGGCGAATGAGGCGAAGGGATAGACCTGCTCGACGTAGACCGCGATCGGCTTCTTGATCAGCACCTTGGCGGTCGCGTCGACGTCATCCCCGTACTGGACCCACAGGTAATCCCAGCCGCGCTTCTGGATGCTGGAGATCGAGCCGACCGACATGCCGCTCTGGTTCGGCGAGGCAGCGAACTTGTAGGCGATCTCCCAGCGGTCATCGACATCGACGCCCCGGCGGGTGCCGCTGGCGCCCATGAACAGCACCTCGCCAGCCTGGAAGCCACGGAACGGGGCGCTGTTCACGGCGCCGGTGAGGCCCATCAGCGTGGTCTTGTAGCCCTGGGTGACGTAGCTCGGCGCTAGGTAGTGCGTCTCGCTGAATTGGTAGACCGGGATGGTGATGTCGACGCCGGCAACGTTCTGCCCGTCGTAGCCGATCGCCCCGCCCAGCGCGGTCGAAGCGGACGGCCCGTAGCGCCCGATGGTCTGGATCGACTGCGTGACGTGCTGGGTGCCGCCGCCGGTGTCGAAGGCGAAGGTCGGCTCCGGGTTGTCCTGCTGCTGCGGTTCCGGCGCCTCGTAGGCCGCCACCACCTTCCAGGTTGAGGCGTTGAGCCGCTCATCCAGGGTCACCGTCTTGCGGTACATCCCCTGGTAGGCGGTGGGGATCTGCGCCAAGGCGAGGGCGCGGACCTCGGCCTCGTCCACCGCCCCGAGGACCACATACGCGATCTCGGCCTTGGGCTTATCCCCCAGGGTTTCGGTGCGGCCGGCGAAGAGTTCGTGAAGCGTTGCTGCCATGGGTCACCCGAAGGTCAGGCCGTCGCCGTCTTCCAGCGCCCGAGCTATACGCTGCGTGTTCTTGGCGGTCTCCTCGGTGGCCTTGGCCGTGCGCTCGGTGCTGGTGTCGCCCACGCCCAGTTGGCCGATGGCGGCACCTGAGAACGAGCCGGTGACATCGAGCTTCTGCGCCTCGGCCGTGACCGTCGCCGGAATCTGGTCGAGCGAGGTGCGCAGGGCGTCGAGATCCGGCAGGTCCACCTGCACCGGCGGCGTCCCCGGCCCCTGAGCGCGCGCCTGCACATCGGCTTTCTTCTGCTTGGCCTCGGCCAAGGTGGCGTCGAGTTCGGCGCGGGCCTGCTCCACGCCGGCATCCCGCTGCGTGACCTTGTCGGCCAGATCCTGGCTGATGCCGGCCTTCACCGCCTGGCGCTCGGCATCGAGGGCGGCCAGATCCTTGTCCCTGCCCTGGCTGCGCTGCTGCCGCTGCTGATCGACGGTGGTGTTCTTCTGCTCGGTCTCGGTCTGGATGCGCAGATCCAGCCCCTTGTCGGCCAAACCGACCAGTTCGAGCAGCTGCGCCAGCTTGCCGGCGATCCAGCCGACTGCGTTGTTCCACAGCTTGGTAATCCCGCCCACCACCCAGTCCCAGGCATCGGCCAGGGCATAGACCACGGTCCAGAACACCTCCTGGATGCCGTACCAGGCCGAGGCGAAGATCTGGGCGAAGCCGGCGATGGCCGCGTCCCAGAAGTTCAGCAGGAAGCTGGTGCCGCGCTCCCACTCCAGCTTGAGGGTCGCCCAGACCACGCGGGCGGCGAGGCCGATGTCGCCGGCGGCGAGGGCGTCCGCGATGCCGCCCCAGGCATCGACGGCGTCCGATTGCAGGGTCTGGAAGCCGCCAGAGAGCATCCCCAGCGCCTGTTGGCCGGTGTTCGTCTGGGTGACGATGATGGCTCCCAGGGCCGCCACGCCGGCGATCACCGCCCCGATGGGCGAGAACAGGGCGCCGATCACGGCGCCCAGGGCTCCAATAACCGTCCCCGCCACCGACGCAGCCGAGGCCAGGGCGCCGATGCCGGCGCTCACGCCGCCGACCGCCATCCCCAGAGCGATCAACCCGATGCCGACCCCGGCCACGGCAGCGCCCACCATCAGGATGGTCACCACCAGACCCTGGTTCTGGCTGACCCATTCCCGGAACCCGACCAGGAAGCCGGTGACCTTTCCGGCCAGGTCGAGCAGCACCGGCGCCAGGGCGGTGCCGACCGCGTTGGCCACGCCCTGCAGGCTGGCCTTCACCCGGTCGAAGGCGTCCCCCAGGTCATCGGCCAGCTTTGCCTGCCCGCCCGTCATGACGACCCCCAGGCGCTGGGCCTCGGCGCGCAGGGCGCCCAGGTCGGCGGCCATCGGCAGGAGGTTGGTGCCGGCCTTGCCCAGCACGCCCATGGCCGCTGCTGCCCGCTGGGTTGGATCCTGGATGCCCTGCAGCGCCGCCGCGATGGCGGCGAACTGCTGCTCGGGCTTCAATCCGGCGAGGGACTCAGCCGACAGGCCGACCCGCTCCAACGCCTGGGCCGCCTGGTCGCTGCCATTCACGGCGGCGGAAATCGTCCGCTGCATGACGCGGATGGCCTTCTCGACGTCCTCAAGCGACGAGCCGGATTGCTGGGCAGCGTAGCCCAACTCCGACAGCGCCTCGACCGAGACACCCGTGCGCGCCGCCATGTCGTTCAGCTGGCTGCCGGTGTCGGCAAAGGCCTTGGCCGCGAGGGTGAGGGGCGCGACCAGACCAGCGCCCAGGCCCAGCATCTTCGTCCCCAGCGAGCGCACGGCGGCGCCGAAGGCCGCCAGCTTCTGCTGCGCCGCCCGCAGGCCGCGCACGAGGGCGCGGTCGTCGGCGAACAGTTCGACGTAGGCGCGACCTGCCCGGATGCCGCTGGCGCCAGCCATGGCTCAGGCCTCCTTCTTCGCTGCCGGCACCTTCATCTGCTCGCGCTTCTTCAGGGCGAGGTAGCCGGTCGTCGCGGCGGTGAACGCCGCCCCCACGCTGCCGAGCACCCCGGACCAGGGAAAGGCGGCGCTGGTCGCCAGCGGGGCGATGGACGCCAGCCCCTGCGCGACCGCCTGCGTGATCGCTTCGGTGTCGGGACCGGCATGGGATTCCTCCTGCTCGGTGCCAGTGCGGCGGATTGTCCCCGTCACCGGCACCATCTTGACGCCCTCGGCGGTCGGGACCGGCACCTGGGCCTGGAAGGTGATGCGGTCAGTTTTGGTGGTCTCCGACCGGGTCTGACTGAAGCAGCCGGACAGGAGCAGCGCGATCGGGAGGAGGATGAGCAGGCGTTTCATCGCGGCATCTCCGGTAGGTGGCGATCGATGAAGACCGTCTTGAGGATGGACAGATCGGTGAGCGGTGCGGCGGTCGCCTGGTCAGCCCGCTTGGGCAGGAAGTCCGCCGGCACGTAGGGATGGCGCCGCTTCGGATCGCGGTGGCAGTTGGCCGTGAGCGCCAGCAGCGCGGCGGTGTGGTTCCACCGCTCCTGGCTGCGCGCCTCGGCCATGGCCACCAGTTCGCGCAGCGTCAGCCCGGCGGGGTCGATCCCGCAGAGGCCGGCGCACTGCCAGACGAGGCGCCACGCGGCTCCGGCAGCTGACGCAGCGCCGCCAGCACCGCCTGGTCGAGGGCCGGATCGTTGAGGTGCGCCTCGGCCGCGGTCAGCGCCGCCGCCCGCCACCCCGCCAGCTTGGCCAGTGCCTGCGTGAGCACGCGCCGGCGGGGGCTCGGGAAAAAAGCGACGAACTCCTCCAACAGCGCGGTCGTCGCCGTGTCGATGGTATCGCCGGCTAGGCTGCGGCCGAAGTCCTCGTCAGTGATCTTGCGCTCGTCGGCCTGCGGTTTGACGCAGGCGTATAGCACGTCGCCCAGCAGCACCGGGTCGGCGACCAGGCGATCGAGCAGCGTGCCGCCAGCGGCCTCGATGAGATCGACGCCAGCCACAGCGCGGATGCGCTTCAGGGTGGCGACGGTGATCTCCAGCGACCAGGAGCGGTTGAGGGCATCGGTGAAGGTGCGCATAGGTGCTCCGATCAGGGCGTGGTCGCCCAGACGGGCGCGGTGGCGGAGTAGGTGACCTTGGCCTGGATCTTGACCTTGATGGCCTCCTCGAGCGGTTCCTCGCGGGAGAACTGCGTGATCGAGAAGTCAGCCTGCAGGCCCTGGCTGCCCGGGGCGATGACATCGCCATCCATGATCGCCAGGCCGATGGCGGCGTTGGTGAAGAAGGCGGTCTTGATGGCGGTGAAACCGGCATCGCCGGTGTTCCACACCATCTCCCACTCGACCGAGCCCTCCTTAAGGGTCGCCACCGTCGCCTTCCAGCCGGCGTTGGCGCGCGTGGTCACGTCGGCTTCGCCGGTCTCCAGCGACAGGGTGACGTCTTTGACGTTGCCCAGTTCAGTCCAGGCACCGGCCGTGGCGACACCGCCGGCCTTGAAGTAGAGCTTGGCGGCCATGCCGAGTTTGAGGCTCATCGGGAATCTCCAGGGAAGGGGTTAGCGGATTGAGTTGCGCCACAGGGGCGGCAGCGACTTCTGTTCAGCGGCGAAGGCCGGCGCCATGTACGGACGCGGCGCGATGGTGATGCGGCGGGCCTGCCCCCAGCGCACCAGCACGGTCGGACCGCCATACTCCAGCAGCGGCGGCACGTTCCCCCGCTTCTGGTTCAGCAGCACCGGACCGATCACGACCGATCGGCGCTGTCCGTCCCAGGCGAAGTAGAGGTGCTGCCGCAGCAGCCCGACATGCGCCGAAGGCGGCTGGCCGGGCGGAGCCGGATCTTTCCGCCGCTTCATCGAGGTCCGCGCTCGCTGCCGGACGAAGGCGCCGAAGCGGGAGAGGACCTTCCGCTCGGCGGCCGTCGTCGCGTTCATCACCGCCGCGCGGTCGAAGAACGAGGCCTTGGCCTGGCTGAGGCGCATGCCGATCACGGATCACCACCGCAGGACCAGGAAGCCGGGGCCACCGCTGCGGCCGGGTTGCTGGGCGGCAGTGCTGCCCGCACCACCGGGGCCACCCGTGCCCACGACCAGAGACAGCGTCTCGCCCGGGGTGACCGGGATCTGGCCGGCGAGGTACTCGCCCCCGCCGCCAGGCAGCGAGACGGTGTTGTTGGCCCCGGCCCCACCGCCGCCCGAGGACGCCTCGGCGGTGATCAGCCCGCCCTGGCCACGCTGAGCGTCCACGATCGACACCCCGGCGGCGCCGCCGCTCCAGGGCGTGACGGTCAGGCCATCGCCGCCCCGGTAGCTGATGCCGCCCAGGCCACCGAATCCGCCCCGCCCGGCGCGTGATCCGACCGGCGCGTTGTAGCGCCCGCCCTTGCCGCCGAAGGCCCGCACGAGCGGGGTTCCGGCCCGGAGAACCTCGGTGTTGCCACCGTCCGTGCCCGGTGTCCCCGGCGTGCCGGTGGTGCCGGCGCCTGCCGCTCCGCCGCCGGGGGCCTGGGCCTCGACCTGGAGGCTGGTCACGCCGGGCGGCACCACCAGGTCGTAGGTGCCAGGGCCGTAGGTCAGGGTGCTCATGGGTGGCGGGATCTCCTGGCGCTTGAGGACGCCATCAGGGGTGATGACTAGCAGCACGTCACCGGAGGCATCCGGATCAGCGAGCGCGGCCAACTCGAGGTCGACGAGGATGCGGCGGATCGGCATTGCTCACCGCTGCACCACCACGCGGTAGGCGTTCGCCGCGGGCGCGGCGATGCCGAACTCGACCCGCACCTCCCAATCCGAGGGCCGGGTGACGCGGCACTCCACGTCGGCGTACTCATCGGCCGCATCGAGGACCACCACCTGCACATCACGGGTGCCCAGACCGTGACTCAGCAGGAAGTTGGTGGTCGCCCCGTCGCCGATGTCGGTCTGCCAGGACAGGGTGATGTAGCCGGTCATGCCATCGACCGCGATCACGTAGCCCGAGGCGAGCAGTTCGCGCCAGTGGCCGATGTCCGTCGCCCCGTCGATCGCCAGAATGTAGGACTTCTGCTGATCCGACCTGATCGCCACGTCGCCAACCTGGACATCGAGCGCCAGCATCTCGCCCTCGCTGCCGACCACGAAGGTGTCGGTGATGGCGAGGGCCGGCAGCTGGCCGATGGCGAGTTTGCCGTCCACGTCGAGCGTGGCGTAGCCGTTGGGGATGCCGCGCTGCGCCGCGATGGTGGCGATGGCGGTGGCCCGCGCCTGGTCGGCCACGGTGTCGGCGTAGCCCTTGTTGGCGGCGTCATCGGCCGACACCGGGTTGGCCAGGTGGCGAATGGCGAGGCCGAGCATGTCGATGGGGACGGCGATCTTCTTCATGGGATGGGGCTTTCAGGAGAGGTCGGCGATGCCGGCAACCGGCACGTCGAAGTGGATGTGGGTGGTGTTCTCGTCCGGGTGGGAAACGGCTCCCTCAACGTCATCGCCCTCGGTGTCGGTCACCTGGACGCCGGCCGGGCGGAAGCCGAGGCCGTGGGCGATGATCCAGACCGAGGAGGCGGCGTCCTGGCGGTGCCGGTAGCTGAGGCGTTGCGGCGTGCCGCCGCCTCCCCCGCCGGTCCCGCCGCCACCGAAGAAGGGAGGCGCCATTACCAGGTCCCGCCGACCAGGGTCAGGACATCGCCCGGCGTGCCGCGGGCGCGAATCGCGCCCAGGTTCACCCGCAGCAGGGTGTGGTACTCGCCGGGAATCCAGGTGACGGTGCTGCCGTCGTCACCCTCGAAGATCACCGGCCCCTGGTTGGCCGGGGGCGCGGTGACATCGACGGTCGCCACCTCGATGTCGCGAGGCGACAGCGGCTGGAACGCCGCGGTCAGCGGGATAGTGCGCAGGACGACGTTGTTCATCAGACCACCCCGACGCCGGCGATGGTGATGCAGGTACGGGGCGGTCCGCCGTCGATCAGGGCCGGGCCGGGATCCATAGGACGGATCTGCACCTGCAGGAACTCGCCCAGACCGACGATGCCGGTCCAGGAGATCTGCCCGACGAGGCCGGTGAAGACCGCCCGCGCCCGCTCCTGCCCGGAACGCACCACCTGCAGTTCCCAACGCGGCGCGCCGGCCACGTTCTGCAGCATCACGCTGGCCTGCAGCTGGTAGACCCCGCGGACGGGTGGCGTCCACCGCCAATCCGGCTGCTGGGTCATGGTCTGATGCGTGTCCCACTCCTTGATGGCGAAGTCGAGCGGGGTCCACAGACCACCGGGATAGGGCACGAGCGACGGCGTCATCACCGCCTGGCTGAAGACGGCGAGGGCGGTCCCGCTCAGGTCACCGCCACCAGGCAGTGCCGGTCCCGGAGGACCAGCCGGTCCCTGCGGTCCCATTGGCCCCTGCGGGCCGGGAGGTCCTTGGAGGCCATTGCCGCCTCCGCTGCTGCCACCGATCGCGCCCATCACCATGAGCCACCCACCACGGTGACGCGATCACCCGGCTGGCCGCGCATCCGCAGACGCGCAAGGTTGATGCGGGGGAAGGAGTGCCACTCGCCCGGCGCCCACGGGACCGGCTGCCCGAGGTCACCCTCGAACTCCACCACGGCGCTGTTGCTGGACAGGGCGAGGACATCGACCGAGGCGACCTCTTCGGGCAGCTGCGTGGCCGGCTGCCAATCGGGGGTGAGCGTGATCGCCCGTTGGACAAGGTTGTTCATCAGGACTCCCAGGTGCGGTAGGTGACGGTGAGGACGGAGGTGAACTGCCGGAACTCGGTGAGGTGCTCGCCAGCGATGAGCGGCGCATGCTCGGTCTTCACCCAGGTCGCCTCCGGGGCGGTGGACAGGCGCGAGCCGCTGAGGTGGTCGGCGATCTCGCCCACCAGGTCGAGCAGCGGATCGCAGTCGGCGGTGCCCTCGCCGGTGAGCTTCTGCTGCACCGCGACCTCGATGCGGTGGTCGACCTGGATCTGCGAGCGGCTGACCGCCTGCACCGCGCGCCCGGCGGCGACCACGGTGACGTGGAGGTTTAGCATCTCCCCGAGGTCGAAGATCGGGAGGTAGGCCCGCTCGGCGGTGAAGGGTCGGCTGAACGCGGTGGCGTTCAGGCTCTCGACCACCGACTGGGTGATCTCAGCCGTGGTAGCCATCGGCATCCTCCACCGCCCGCAGGCGCTTCGTGGTGGCGCGGCGCGGATCGCCGTCGTCCTCCAGCCAGGTGGCCATCCGCTCCATGGCGGCGGCATTGCGCTCCAGGGCGCCGACCAGGGTCTCGCGGATCCACTTCTGCTGGTTGTCGATGGCGGCGCCCATGCGCTTCTCGCGCTGCCAGTCGCGCCACAGGACGTAGGCCACGACCACGCCGGCGAGGCCCCACTGCGCCCACAGCGACGGCTCGGTGGCATCGATTGGGGTCGCGACGGCGAACAGCCCGACCATGCTCATCTTGGCGACGGTCTCGATCATGGGATGGCCTCCGAGGTCAGGTGCTTGGTGTGGATGCGGTAGGTGCGCCGGTTCGGGTCCGACCAGCGCCAGTGCGGCTCGCGGCCGGGGGCGAGCACCTCGTAGAGGTGGCGCTGCCCGCCGGCCTCCTCGATCACCCGGTCGCCGCGCAGCGGCAGGCCGAAGCCGGCCAGGTGCGTCGCGGCGATCAGGTAGTCCCGCGCCTCGATCCGCTCGGTGACGCCCGGCCCGGTATCGAGCCGGAAGACCGTGCGGCCGACGGTGGCCGGGACCGCGACCTCCTGGGCGCCTCGCCGGTAGCGCACCGGCCGGGTGAGGAAGCGCTCGCGCTGCTGGTCGAGCCAGTCGAGGCCGGCGCCCAGGAGGTCTGCCACGACAGCCTCAGCGGTTGAGGAGGACGCGGGCGGCCGGTTCGTTGCCCACGACGGCGCGGACAAGCAGGCCGGCGCGGACGCAGCCGGGGAACAGCGCCGGGTCGTTGGTCAGTTCGCCGCTGGCCGGGTTCCACCACACCGGCGACCAGGCCGGGAAGACCAGCGTGGGCGAGATGGGTAGGTCCCAGACGCCCTCGATGGCGAGGCTGCCGAGGGCGTTGGCGGGGATGGGACGGTGGGCGATGCCGACCATCGACCCCAGCACCACGACCGCCCCGAGGGGCAGATCGGTGGTGGGGATGTGGTCGACGATGTCACCGTCCTGGATGAAGCGTGCGGGCATGGTTCAGGTCCTGGGGTTGGTGGTGGGGGCGGCCAGGGCGATCACTCGCCCTTGGCCTTCACCGCGGCGCGGGCGTCCTGCTTGGCGACGCCGAAGTCGTGGTAGCCGCGCAGCTGGATGCCCAGGGTCGAGAAGTCCGCATCGGTGCTCTCGATGGTGGGCGACTCCTGGCCGTTGAGGAAGACCACCTCGATGGCCGCCAGGTCGGCGGGGTCGGCGAGCAGATACCACGCCTTGGGCGAGCCGCCGGGGATGGTCGGGTTGTCGAGGAAGCGGCTCATCTCCAGGCGGTACTTGCCCTGGTGCGGGTTGAAGACCGGGTACTTGGCGTTGGCCGTGGTCTCGCGGATCTCGGTCGCCTTGATCAGCGCGCTGCCGATGGCGGTCAGGCTGGTCGGCACCAGCAGGATGGCCGGCGCGATGCCCAGCGGCCGGCCGCTGCCGTCCACCTGGTGGTTGAACAGCACCTCGGCCTTGGTCAGCCCGTCGATCGTGAGGGCGGTGTCCACGCCGCTGATCAGGTTCTTGTTGCCGGCGGTGAAGAAGGCGGCGTGGTCGAGGAAGGCGGTCCAGAACAGATCGTTGAGGCTCTGAGCGGCCCCGCGACCGAGTTCCTGCGGCACCGAGGTGAGCACCCCGAGGTCGTCGTTCACCAGGTCGCGGCGATCGATCGAGACCATCAGGCCATGGGTGTCGGCCTGGTTGGTGAACTTCTCCTCGCCCAGCTTGCCGTGCTTCAGTTCGCCGCCCGGGGCGACCTTCTCGTAGGTCATGTTGCCGACCAGGCGGTAGCGGGTGACCTGCTTGAAGTCGGAGACCGGCGAGATGCGGCAGATGTTCCGCCAGGTGCCCTCGGTCGAATTGAAGCCGTTGAGCAGGAACTTGTTGGCGACGTTCGAGAGGATGCCCGGCAGGTCGATGTTCGAGAGCGCCGCCTGGACATGGCCACCGTGGCTGCCGCCCCAGGCCGCCAGGAGCACGGCGCGCGGATCGTCCTTGAAGACACGCACGGTGCAGCCGTTGGCCCAGGCCGCCTCCATGATCAGGCGCTGCAGGCTGAGGCGCCCGCGGAAGCGGCGCTGCGCCAGGTCCAGGGCCTTGGGGTCGCACAGGGTCTCCGGCGCGTCGTGGCGTCCCGCCTGGATGCAGCCGGCTTCGAGCACCGCGGCGGTGATCTCGTTGTCGTGGATGTGGATGGCCGGCGCCTGGGGCCGGCTGGCGCGCAGCACCTCCAGTTCGGTACGCTGGGCGTCCCAGCCCTCCTTGATGGCCTTGGCCTCGATGGTCGGGTGGCCGGTGGCCAGGGCGCGCACCGCGGTGATCCGCTCGGTCTCGGCCGCGGCGGCGGCGCGCATCTGCGCGACCGGATCGGGCGCAGCGGTCTGGATGACGGCCGGAGCGGGGGCGGTGGTGTTCGCGGCGGCGGCCTGCACGGCCGGTTCGGTCGGGGTGATCGGGGCGGCGGCAACCGCGGGGGCAGCGGGGATGGTCATGGAGGGTGCTCCGGAAACAGGTGGGTTGAAGGCGGTGATGGCGGCGCTGGTGTTCCCATCGGCGCCGAGGTCGACGAAGCTGATCTCGCCCAGGCTGGCGCTGCGCACGACGTTGACCGGGCCTTGGAAGGTCTGCCCGTTCACCTGCACGGTCTGGCCTTCGCGGACAAATTCGTGCTCCTGGACTGCGGCGCCGATCGAGGCCTGCCAGGGGAAACCGTTCTTGGACGAGATGACGATTTCCCGGGCGGCGGCGGTGTCGCGGCTGACCACCCCCGAGGCGATGAGCTTCCCGCCCTCGACCCGGATGCTGTCGGTGTGGCCGACGCCATGGGCGGCGTCGTGGCCCAGGCGGATGGGCCGGTTCTGGGTCGGGATGCGCAGCCCGGCCAGGTCCACGATCACCGGGTGCCGCCAGCCGGCGAGGCGCATCGGGCCGCCGGTGTAGGCGACCATGGAGAAGCGCGGCAGCACGGCCTTGGCCGGCTGGCCATCAGCACCAAGGGCCGGCGCGGTGGCCTCGACCCATTCGGGGGCGCAGGCGAAGGCGACCACGTCCGGCGGGTCGCCGGGAACCGGCAGTGGGGCGGCGGCGAGGATCTTACGCGGCTCGGGCATCGACGTCATCTCCGGCATCGGGGTTGGGGGCATCGGCGGGGTCTTGGGCAGGCGGAGTGGTGGGCGCAGCGGGCGCAGCCGGGTCGGCCGGTAGGCCGAGGCCCAGTTCGCGCATCAGGGCCAGTTCGCGCGCCCGCTGGCGCATCTGCGTTTCCCAGTCCTGGCCCTTGCGGGCGTACTCGTCGGCCAGGGTCGTGGTGTGGCTCTCCAGCCGCTTTGCCTGGGCGTTGGCTTCCTTCAGCGGATCGACGTGCTCGTGGCCGTCCCAGAACCACTGGTGCGACCAGTCGGTGGCCGGATCGCGCAGGCGCGCGGGGAGGAAGCCGGCCACCAGCACCGCCTCCTGGACCCAGGCGGCGAACACCCGGTCGAGCACCAGGCTGGCGATGCGCGACTGATCGACGCGGATCGCCTTGTAATAGGTCTGGTGGTCGAGCCGGCCCGAGGCGTAGTTGTAGCCGCTGCTGTTCCCCGCCGCGATGTTGAACGGCATGTTCAGGCAGCGGCAGGCCTCGTTGAGCTTCGCCTGGACGAACTGCGGGTAGGTCGTGGTTGGCTGCTCGGCGCGCATCTGCTCCATGCGCCAGCCGCCGGGCATGGTCAGGAGCGACCGCTTCTCCAGATGGATGGTATCCATCGGTTCGACCGGGTCGGCTTCGCCATTGGCCGGGGCGTCCGTGTAGGCGATGCCGGCGTAGTCGGCGGCAGTCTCGGCGGCGGCGATGACCGCCTGGCAGTAGCGGCGCAGATCGGCAAAGATGGGCAGGGCTGGGGTCAGTTCCGGGACGCCGCGCCGCTGGCCGGGACGGTCAGGGCGAAACAGGTGGACCATTGCCGCGGCAGGAACGCGGTCGTAGCCGAGGCTGAACCCGCTGGTGTCGCCGGGGTGGCGGCGCAGCAGGTGGTACTCGACCGGGTTGCTGGCGCCGTCGAAGACGATGCCGTCCACCATCTGGCCGCCGCTCACCACCGGCGCGAACATCGGCGTGGTGATCTGGTCCGCCTCGACCAGGCGCAGATCCAGCTGCGCCGGCGTTCCGAGCCGTGGGTTGGTGGTCAGCAGCGCGAAGGCCTCGCCGTCCTCGACCTGGGCGACGCGCATGACGCGCATCTTCTCAGCCAGATCCACCACCCGTGCCCAGTCCATGAACGCCCGCTCGACCTGGCGGGCCTCGTCACTGGTCAGGCCGAGCAACTGCAACCGCGCGCCGGTGCCGACCGTATCGTTGGCCAGGGTCAGGACGATGCCGCGGGCGTAGCTGTTGTTGGCGACCTCGTAGCGCGAACGGTTCCGAAGCGTCCGGCGGACGGCCGGCGACGCCGCAGCGTCCGCCGACAGTCCGTCCGCCAGAAGCCAATGACGGTGGTTATCAGCCGTGGTCTGGGCCGCGTCGTAGCGGGCGCGGACCCGCACCTGACGACCCCCAGGTGCGGCGGTACGCGTGCGGCCGATGGCGCGAACGCCCTCGATGAGCCGGCCGACGATACTCACGCCGCCCCCGGGGGGACGAGTTTGCTGATGACGATGCCCCGACCCCGCGACCGGGCCGCCCGCTTCGACGCCAGGTAGCGGTCGGCCGCGATCTGGTCCTGCAGGCCATGCTGCTCAACCGAGCCGGCGTCGCCCTGGGCCTTCTTGGGACCCTGGGCGTTTTGCTCGATGGCGGCTTCGGTGGGGGTCGGGTCGGTCATGGGGTAGAAAGGCGGGTGCCTCTACTGGTTATATCCCCCGTTACCCGCAAACCGTCTCGCACCAATTTGTGCACGAGGACGCGTGCCTGGGCTCCCGCTCCCGATATGACTCAAGCCATGCAGATGGACCTGTTGCAATACCCTGGCGTCGCCCTTGGCCTGATCGGCGCGGTCTTGGTCAGTCAACGCAGCCCACGCGCGCGCCGCTCGGGCTTCTTACTGTGGATTGGCAGCAACGTCCTGCTGATCAGTTGGGCGGTCAGCGCCGCAGCTTGGGGGCTGCTGGCCATGTATGCTGTCTACTCGGTGACCAGCGTGATGGGGTGGTGGAACAACCGCGCTCCTGCCGTTCCGCCTGATCAAACGGGTGCGTCTCATGAATGACATCGATGACCGACTGGCTCGCATCGCCTTAACCCGCGATAGCGGGCTTCTCAACTCGTTGGCGTACTACTATATGGACGGGTGTCCGGGCGACTTCGACTATCGCGCCGAGGAGCATACGCTTGTGTTGGTGAACAGTGAAAGGCGGTCAGCCGATCTGTTGCGTTTTCGAGATGAAGTTCCTCTTTTCCGTTTTGGTCCTATGAGGGAATGGAAACAATCCGACGAACGCTACAAGCGCTATGCCCGCAACGCGATGGTCTGTGGGAAGCTCTCAACAGGCTGCGGAATCAGCGCTCTCCGTTTTTCCATGCCGTGGTTGATGCAGCATGCCGCTCAATTGCATGCGCGGCACACGCACCCATCGACTGTACACCAATTCCAAACCGAGCGAATTGCCCAGAACGGCGATACCAAGGTCAAGCTGATCCAGTGTCTCGACGCGCGCGGTCGCCCAATCGAAATGACCTACAGGAAGCTGACAGTATTGCTGCTATGGACCGAGTTTATCATAATGCGATTTGAGCATGACGAGGCATTCGCCGCTCAAAACGGGTTCGTTTTCGATGGGATGGCCGTGTTCGCAGATCTGATATCCGGAGATGGCGCCACCACTGGAGACTACTCGGCGCAGGTTGTCCGCGCTGCCCTGAATGACGCGTATCGAAATAGGATCACCCTACGAAATTATGCAGAGGGAGACCGGATTGCCGGGGAACTGGCGGCGGATAATCTGGCCGGGATTATTGGCAGAATGTCGGCCAAACAGTTACGGCGGTTACGGGTCAAGCCTGGCAATGCCTTGCTCGAGGCCTTCACGCCCAGGGCAGACTTCACGTTCCAGAAGATTGCCCCATCGAGTTGACGCATCGGTGTTCACCGGGCGGCGTTCCTGATGTCCGAGAGACGGATCCTGGTCCGTCCGGCAGATGTGATGAAGGACTCCGTGTTCGCCAGCGCCACGCCGATCATCGACGCGCCCACCGCACATCCCACCACGCCGTCGAGCCAGTGGTTGTCGAGGCCATCGGGACGCAACTTCCACTCGTCCAACTCCCGGCCACGCCCGCTGGTGCGGATGCGGTATTCGGCGGTGAGGTGCTCTGAGAGCAGGCGGTGCCGCTCGGGATCGTGGCCGAACAGGGACAGGCTACCCGGGTCGCCCATCGGCACGGCCAGGCGGGCGTGGACGAAGGTCTTCCAGAAGTTGGTGTCATAGAGCAGGTGGCGGACGGCGCGCTTGCCAACGACCCCAGGGACGCGCCAGTGGTGACCGACGCGGTCGCCCCGCTTGCGCTGGTACTCGTTGAACGGGATCGAGGCCGCGCCGACGAAGCGCCCGTGGCAGGGCAGGACCAGCGCCGTGGGCGCCGACTGTCGGCAGAACTGGTACACGACATCCGTGCTCTGCCCCCAGTTCGCGTCGATGAGCAGGCGTTCGATCGCCAGGGCAGCCCCATCGTCCCTTTGCCACCGCCGGCCGAGCAGGTCGCCCACGCAGGCCTCCAGGCCAGCGTAGATCGCGCCCTCGACGCCGGCGCCCTTGGTCGCCGCCGCCATCGTGATGCGCAGATCCCGCAGGGTGAAGTAGGACCGCCGCTGGTCTGGCCAGGTGCCGTAGTCGAGGACGTAGCCGGTGAAGTCGTCCTCCCAGGCGCAGACCACCCAGAACAGCGCCTTCTGCTGGACGTCGATGAACGCCGTCAGGTGCTGCGCCTGGCCGGGAACCTCGGCACGTCCGAGGCCGTTGAGCTTGGCCGCGATCTGCTCGGCTGTGAGGTCGTCGCTGTTGACCGACACCTCAGGCAACGGTTCGTTCTGGTACTCGGCGAAGAACGCAGCCTCGTCCTGCAGCCGCAGGTTCATGGCGTGCTGGATCGCCGATAGCTCATCGTGGTTGTGTCGAGCCGGCCAGGCAATCACTGCGCCGGCGTCCATGAGTTCACGGTTGGCCAGGTAGTAGGCGGTTGCGTCGGCAAAGCCGCGGCCGGCGCGCAGTCCGTCGCCCCGGTGCTTGGCGTAGATTTCCCACAACTTCGTCGCGGTAGGGAAGGCGTAGACCATCTTCGTCCGCTCGCCGTTCCACTCCGGGTGGGTGTCCCGGTCGAGGATGCGATCGGCCATGTCGCCGGGTCGGATCACGGTGCAAGGCATGACGCCGGCGATCTTCTTACCGGGCCCTGCCAGGCCGAGGACGGCGCCGGCGAGGATCGCCTCGCGGTGCTGACACTGGCTCAGGCTGCGTGCGCTCTCGTCGGTCTGCGGATCATCGAGCACGACCAGCGAAGGCCGCACCGCGCGCCCGTCAGGCCGCTTGAACTTCATGCCGCGAATGCGTCCGGTGATGCCGGCTACCTTGATGACGGCGCCCGAGGCCGGCGAGCCTGGGATGGTTGGCAGCACGATGTCCTTGGCCGTCCACCCGATGTGCGTCCGCTCGCCGCGGTAGAGTTGGCCGCCGGCACGGTGCGGGATGCCCTCGAGCGCCTGGATCGGAAACACCGCCTCGGGGAAGTCTGCGAGTAGCAGGTCGTTGGTTTCCAACTCGGTCTTGAGCGACTCGAGCATGTCGGCGGCGTGCGCCTCGTCGGAGCCGATCAGGCAGACGAAGTCGCGGTGGCCGTAGAGGATCGCCCACAGGCACGCGCACTCAGCCAGGCTGGTCTTGCCCGAGCCGCGTGGCATGGCGAGGGCGAACAGGCCGCCGTGGAGCACGGCCTGTTCGATCTTCCCCATGATGCGCAGGTGGTCGTCCGACCAGCGCAGGCTGAAGACGATGCCGAAGTAGGATTCGCAGAAGGCGCGGAAGTTGCGGGCTGCCTCGGCTTTCCGCTCGGGCTTCACCACCGCCGGCAGATCGCCGATGTCCCGGCCGGCCTCGGAGAGTTGCCGGGACCGGTTGGCCATGTCGGCGCGCCGCTGCTCGTACCCCTTGGCGCTCGACTCCCTGGGACGATGGACTGCGTCCAGAAGCCAGGCGGCGTAGCGGAACAGGTCCACACCCTGCCCGTTGCCGAGTCGCAACCCTGCGCGGGTACGGTGGCGATGGAGTTGCTGCTCGGTGATGACGGCCCCGAGAGCGCTGCTGTTGAGCAGTCGGGCTAGTTCCGAGGGCCGCATGCGGCGGAGATCAGACATGGGCCTTCTCCCGCTGTGCCAGGTCACGGACCAGCCAGGCGGCGTAGGCCACCAGATTGATCGTGTCGTCCCGGTTCGCCGGTGCCCCGGCTGCAAGGTCGGCGCGGATCGCCTCCGGGGAGGCGTGCTGGCTGCCGGCGTGCCGGAGCAGGGTGGCGACCTGGTCGACCGTCAGGGCGGCCAGGCGGGGGGCATCGGCGGAGTCCTGGTCAGGCATGGGGGTCGTTGCCTCCAGCGGTGCAAACAGAGATGCCCATGGCGACTGTTCCCTGTGGCCAGGAAGACAGCGCAGGCCCGGGAAGGAACCAAGCTTCTGTCGAGAATTTAGACGCTCGCCCAGCGGCGTTTCCTGACGCGCCCAGGATGCACGTTTCCCATCTCGACCTCACCGAGGTGGGAAACACCTCCTGCCCCGTTTCCCGTTTCCCACCTCTGCGCCCTATAGGGCGCGCAGAGGAGTGGGAAACGCGGAAACAGGGCATGCGGCCTGGTCCGTTTCCCACCTGGATATCGGAGTGGGAAACACAGGTGGGAAACGGGGAAACAGGGCTCATGGGGAGGCCTTCTCTGTTGCGGTTTTCGCCACGCGCAGTGCCTCGCTGGCCGTGGTGGTGCGGCACCCAGCCAGGGCGACGAGTTCGCGCACGGACAGCCGAGGGTTGGCCGTGGCGAGGCGCAGGGCCCGGTCTTCAGGCGTCTCCACCCGGCTTCCGGGGAGACCAACCATCCTGGTGCCCCGCGGCCCTTCCCAGGCTTCCAGGCTGCCGTCGTTGGCTTCTACGAGTTCCGCAATGGCCAACTCCACATCCGCTTTCCTGAGCCGGGGGTTGCCCTTGCGCAGGCTGGCACAGATCAGTTCGCAGGTCGCCCGCTGGGAGCGTGGCCCTTTGGCCAATTGGTCCTGCAGGGCGTCTCGGACCTGATCTGGCTCAACCCCAGGCGGCTGCACGCCCTGCTCGAAGCCGGCGTACTCCTCGCCGGCCTGGGCCCAGACGATGCGCGGCATGTCGCTGACGCCCTCGGTGAACGGATCGGGCCAGTGAAAGCGCCAGGTCCAGCCGTGCGGGTCCATGGGCCCGAGGTTCGACTTCACCACACGAAACCAGCGATCGCCCTCGCGCATACCCTTGTCGAGTAGCGCAGCCACGCGCACCCCAGCTGTCATCTGCGCCGAGCCGGCGATAGCGTCCATCGGATCGCCGTCGCCCTGGCCGGTCTTGCGGAGGTGCGCCACCACGATGACCGCTGCCCCGGTCTGGCGCGCCAGTCGGGTCAGCGCATCGAGCAGCAGGCGCACGTCCTGGGCGGCGTTGGCGTCGGTGCCGGCTGGGGCGAAGGCGGCGAAGGTGTCGACCACGATCAGGTCGAAGGCATGGGTGGTGGTGGCGTCAACCAGCAGGTTCACATGGGAGGCCAGATCGATGGGCGACCCGGTGGCGGTGTTGGCGAACACCGACCAGCAGACACGGGACAGATCGGCCTTGGCCGAGCGCAGGCGCGGCAGGAGCACGCAACTTGCATCATCTTCGCGCGCCAGGAGCAGCACCTTGCCAGGCGGCTGGGTGGTGCCGTCGGGCATGGGCTGACCCGACGAGACCCGAGCCGCCAGGTCGCAGATGAGGAACGACTTGCCCAGGCCCTGCTTGCCGCCCAGGAGCGACGGCATGCCCTTGGGAATGACGCCGGGCCACAGCCATGAGATCTGCCGCTCCGGCGTGTCGGCGAAGGTCTGGAGGTCGAAGGACAGCAGCGGCGGCTGGCTGGGCGCCACCGGCTGCGGTGCTCCCACGATGCCCGAGAGGTCCACGGGCGGGCCCTGATCGACCAGGCGGGAGCCGAACACGGAGGACCGGTAGGCATTGGCCAAGGTCGCCTCATTGGCGGCGTCAGGATCTGCCGTGGCGCTGGCGCGGTTCCAGGCCAGGTACAGCGGCTTGGCCGCATCGAACGGCACGCCGAACTCGGCGCAGATGCAGGCCATGCGCCATTGCTGGGCATGGAAGCCCAAGCCCTTGCCGTGCTCCAGGGGCGTGACCGTGCGCAGGTAGCCCTCCAGGCGCTGTAGCCGTTCCGGCTCGGCGACCTGGGCCAGCAGCGCCGGGTCCGGCGGTTCGGGCGCATCCTCCGCCAGGGCTGGCTGCTGGCGCTTCAGGCCCAGGTGGTCGACGATGAGTTCAACAGCCGCCATGAGGTCGGCATAGGCCACCGTGGCGGGTTCACCGGGCGCGTCGCCCCACCAGACCCGGCGCGCGCCCGACGGGTGGAGGCTGGGTGGAATGACCATCTGCGACCCAGCGCCGAGCAGGTCGATGGCGCGGCCCTGGCCGTTCGAGAAGTGCCGGGTGCCCGGGAAGCGCGGCAGCAGGCCGCTTTCCATGGCCCGGCGCGTGTCGCTGCTGAGCCCAGGCAACACCGAGTCCGGCCACGCCAGGTCGGCGAGGCGGTAGACCCGGTGGCTGGTCAGCTTCCCCGGCCGACCGTCCATCAGGCCGGTCGTAGGCAGCAGCGCATCAGCGGCGGCCCAGGCATCGGCGTCCTCGGCGTGGAAGTCGAGGTCGACGCCGATCAGCCCGCCGGACAGCGGGCCCAGGAGCAGGCCAACGGCATCACCGGCGCGGAATGCGTCCGCGTCGGCGATGGGGTTCAGCTGCCACAGCGCGTCCATCGGACTCTTGCCGCCCGAGGGGATGCGGCAGAGCGCGAAGCCGCGCTGCTGGTAGGAGGCGAAAACCTCTGGGTTCATCACCCGTCCTGGCCGATGGCTGCCGGGTGAGCCGTCCAGGGCAGCACGGTCCGCTCGACCACGGTGACATCGCGCATCTGCATGAAGCGGATGATGGTGTCGTGGCCCTGGTCACAGGTGCAGCGCAGGCCCACGGTCGCGCCGCCCTCCGGGTCCGGGATGGCGGGGTCGATGCGCAGGCCGTCGCGCCCGATCTGCACCTCGCCGCTGGTCGAGCCCAGCGCGCGGCAATCGAGGTGCGTCAGCACGACTCGCTGGCTCCCGCAAGCGGGGCAGTCGAGCAGGCCGCGCTGGGGGGAGGGAGCGGCGATGGCGTTCATAACGATGATGTGCATGGATATTCCTGGTTAAAATGGAGGCTCGTCATCGAGCGATGATGCGGAGGCGAACTGCGGCATCGGTTCGTCCCGGTCCTCGCCCGGCTGGCGTGGCACCGGGATCGGGCCGATCTGATGGCCGATGATCCGTTCAAAGTCCTCTCCGGCGACGCTGCGGACGGTGATCTGGGTCGTTGCCGCCAGTGCGCCGTCGCTGGCCAGGCTGCAGGCCTCGGCAGCGGTCGCAGGCACCGGGTCGCGGCTCCGCGCTCGCCACCACGCCTCGGCCTTGCCGCGGGCGTAGCCGACGTGCTCGAAGCAGACCCACTCCTTGTGGACCTGGCCGATGCCGACCTCGTACTCAACGCGCAGGGTCTTGGGCGTCTCGGGAGGCGCGCCGCGCTTCTGGTGGATGGCATAGAACACCGCGCGGACCTGGTGGTCGGCGGTCGTGACCTGGCCGGACAGAACACCGGCTGCCGACGCCTCGCGCTCGTGCTTCTCCCGCTCCGGGGGCGGGAACACGAAGCCGCATTGCGGACAGGCGGCGAAGCCTGCAGCGATCACCGCCTGGCATTGCGGGCATTCCTTCGCTGGCGCTGCGCCCCCATCCCGTTCGTTGGGGTCCTTGATCGCGAGCGCATCCACCGGCCCATGCCGCAGGACGTTGCCGCCGAAGTCGAGCACCAGGCAGTCGTCCTTGCCCGGCGCGAGGCGGAAGCCGCGACCGACCATCTGGTAGTAAAGGCCGGGCGACATGGTCGGGCGCAGCAGGGCGACGCAGTCCACCTGGGGAGCGTCGAAGCCGGTCGTCAGCACGCCGACGTTGACCAGGTAGCGGAGGTCGCCCTTCTTGAACTGCGCAACCATGCGGTCGCGTTCGCCGTCTGGCGTGTGGCCGAAGATGCAGGCAACCTCGGCGCCGACCGCAGATGCCAGCGTAGCTGAGACATGCTCGGCATGCTGGACGCCGGCGGCGAAGATGAGGCAGGCCTTGCGGCTCCGGGTCTGCTCGGCGATCTCGGCGCACGCCGCACGCACCAGGCCGTCGTCATCCATGAGGTGCTCGACCTCGTCCGGGATGAACTCGCCGCCGCGCACATGTAGTCCGTTGGTGTCGGCCTTGGCCTTGCCCGCCTTGCTCACCAGCGGCGACAGGAAGCCATCGCGGATCAGTTCCTTGACCCCGACCTCGTAGCAGACGTGGTTGAGGATGTGCTCAGGCGCGCAGATCGAGCCGTCCTTCAAGCGGAACGGCGTAGCTGTGAGGCCGATAACCCGGAGGCGCGGGTTCAACGCCCGCGCATCGCGCAGGAAGGTTTGATACATGCCCTCGCCATCCGGCGGGATGAGGTGTGCTTCGTCGATCAAGACGATATCGAAACGCCCAAGATCGCAGGCCTTCTGGTAGACCGACTGGATGCCGGCCACGATCACCGGGTGGTCGAGATCGCGGCGCCTCAGTCCGGCCGAGTTCACCCCGACCAACAGGTGCGTCAAAAACCGTCCGGCCTGGGTGGCGTTTTGGTCGACCAGTTCCTTCACATGCGTCAGCACCAGGATGCGCCCGTTCCAGCGCTGCACGACATCGGCGCACAACCGACCGACGATGACGCCCTTGCCACCGCCGGTCGGGATGACCACGCAGGGGTTGTCATCCCGCTCGGAGAGGTGCTGGTACACCGCAGCCACGGCCGCTTCCTGGTAGGGACGCAACTCCATCACGCGAGCGCCCTCCCGTACTCCGCCAGGCACAGGGCGTCGGCCAGGCCGTCATGCGGAACGCGGCAGCCTGACAGGACTAGGTCGGTCTGCGGCCAGCGCGAGGCGCAGAACTGCACCGCGCCGTCCTTGTCATGTGGCAGGCCAAGCAGGACCTGCTTCTTCCACTGGGTGGGCATGACCAGCACCACCGGAATACCGAGGGCGGCGCAAACGCCGCGCACCATGCCCCAGCCCGTGCCGAAGCGGAAGGTGGAGGACACGCCCTGCTTGGGCATGGCACCAACCTTCTCCAGGCAGACCCGTCCGATGTCCTGGTGGCTGTCGAGGCAGCGCAGGGAACGGAGCAGATCAGCCAGGCCGGCGGCGTGGACCTCACCGCCGGCCACCGGCATGGGCCGGAGGCCCACGACGGTGCCGGTGGCA
>JAKLKR010000558.1:261-502 GCA_023150565.1 Planctomycetota bacterium | reverse complement strand
CTGCTCATCCAGCTCCGTTCGGTCAGTGATGATCAGCACCCGTGCGCCTTGGCGGTTCTCGCGAATCCACTTCGCCAGCCAGACCATGGTCAAAGACTTGCCGCTACCCTGGGTGTGCCAGATGATGCCTCCCTCGCGACGGGCAATGAACTCCTGCGCCGCCATCACGCCAAAATACTGGTTCTGGCGGCAGAGCTTCTTGGTGCCCGCATCAAACACCACGAAATCGTGGATCAGCGCC
>JAKLKR010000558.1:0-251 GCA_023150565.1 Planctomycetota bacterium | reverse complement strand
AAAACCGCGCCTTACGGCACACCTGCAACAGGTGGCGATCCAGCAGGTTTGCCTCGCAGACATCGGGGCCGGACTCCTCCACCCACTTTAGCCAATATTTCTCCGGCGTCTCTATGGTCGCGTAGCGCAGGCCCTCGCTGTCGTTGCCCGCCATGACCCACTGCATCGTCGAAAAGAAAGGCTGAATGAATTCCTTCTTCTGGTTGTCCAGGTTCTGGCGGATGCCCTCCGATACCGACACCGTGGAGCGC
>JAKLKR010000557.1 GCA_023150565.1 Planctomycetota bacterium | reverse complement strand
GACGCTGTCGGTAGCTGCTGCCTCGCTGGGCATCGCGCTGGTATTGGGTCTGCTGGGCGCCATGGCCAAGCTGTCGCGCGTGGCGCCGCTGCGCCGGCTGGCACAGGCCTACACCACGGTGATCCGCGCGGTGCCCGACCTGGTGCTCATGCTGCTCGTGTTCTACGGCGGCCAGATGGGCGTCAATGCCCTGTCGGAGCAGCTGGGTTATGGCTACATCGACATCGACCCCTACGTGGCTGGCGTGGCAACGATAGGATTCGTCTTCGGCGCCTACGTCACCGAGGTGCTGCGCGGGGCCTTCCTCGCCGTGCCCGCCGGCCAGCGCGAAGCCGCGCTGGCCTTCGGCTTCAGCCGCATCCAGGTGCTGTGGCGCATCGTTGGACCGCAGGCCCTGCGCCATGCGCTGCCTGGCCTGAGCAACACCTGGCTGGTGATGATCAAGGCGACGGCCATCGTTTCGGTGATCGGGCTTTCCGACCTGATGAGCCGTGCGGCGCAGGC
>JAKLKR010000556.1 GCA_023150565.1 Planctomycetota bacterium | reverse complement strand
ACCAGCGGACGGCTGACGGGCTTGTTGTCGCGCGCGCCGCACAGCGGCTGGCCGTCGCGGCGGCCGCTCGGATCAACGGGCGTATAGCGGATGGACGTCGCCGACTGCTTGTGCCCCAGTTCGGCGCGCGTGTTCGCGTAGAACTGGTTGACCGCCTCGACATAGCCACGGCTGGAGCGATGGTTGGTGCCCAGCGTGAGCCGATCTTCGTCCGGGACCAGCGTCTTGGCCCGCTCGTAAGTCGCGACATCACAGCCGCGGAAGCGGTAGATCGCCTGCTTGGGGTCGCCGATCATCACCAGTCGCCCGCGCGGGCCACCATCGCCATCGGTGTAGATCGCATCGAGGATGCCGAACTGCACCGGGTCGGTGTCCTGGAACTCGTCCACCAGCGCCACCGGCCAGGCGCCGAACAGCGCATCGGCCAGCACCCGTTGCCCGACGCGGGGTGCCAGCGCGTCGCGCACCGTGACCAGCCAATGGTCGAAGCTGGACTGGTTGGCGG
>JAKLKR010000555.1 GCA_023150565.1 Planctomycetota bacterium | reverse complement strand
ACCCCATCCCGTTGATCATCCGCTTTGGGCCACGGTATCTTCTCGCTCTGGTAGACCTCGTAGGCGAAACGCACCGGCTTGATCTCTTTGTGCCGCAGACCCGGGTCATAGTACGTCTTCCCACTGGGAATGATCTTTTCCGAGAAGAGATACCCGAGGTTCACCCGATCCTCCATCCGGGCCGCCTGACCAGGGGCGGCGAAAAACATGAAATACGTCTGATAGGGACCGGACCCCGCGACTTTCTCCGGATTGAAATCAGCGGGCGGTAATCGATCGCGTAGAGGGCAAGACCAAGCCCGATCTGCCGCAGGTTGTTGGTGCAATTCACCCGTTGCGCCCGGCTCTTGGCGCTTCCCAGGGCCGGCAGGAGCAGGCTCGCCAGGATCGCGATGATGGCGATGACCACGAGCAGTTCGATGAGGGTGAACGCGGCGGAACGTTTCCCGAATTCGGGCGCCACGCCATACGGTGGAAACCAGGGCCTCTCCGACGCGCCCCCCACAGGT
>JAKLKR010000554.1 GCA_023150565.1 Planctomycetota bacterium | reverse complement strand
CATCCATTGGCTTCACCAGGCGGCGCGCCGGCAGGATGCGCTGGCAGCGCAGTTGCTCGGCTCACTGGTGCTCCCGGTTGCGGGATCCGACGCCGAAGCAGACGCGGCCATCGATGCCGTACGCCGCGAGGATCCCTGGCTGGCCTGCCGCCTGCGGACGGCGCGGGACTTCGGCCTGACCAAGCTGGAAGCGATGAGCGTCGACATCGTCGCAGGGCTCAGGCCCTGGGGGCTGGTCGTCGGTCCCAACCCGTCCATTGCGCAGGCCAAGCTGGCGGCGCCTCGAGCCATCCCGGCACTTCGGCCCCAGGCGCTCGAGAACCTGCGTCGGTCGGTTGGGTTCTTCGAACAGTCGCGCCAGGACGGGTCCCCGGTCGAGGGCGACCGCCGCAAGCGCACTCACCGTCTGCGCTACTGCCTGGAGCGATCCGGCATCGACGAATCCCTGTTCTTCGCGAAAGTCAGGTCGACGGCGCTCAACGCCCTGCGACAGGGTCCCAAGTGGGCCTTCCA
>JAKLKR010000553.1 GCA_023150565.1 Planctomycetota bacterium | reverse complement strand
GACCTTGCATCGAAAGCACTCTTCCCTGAATCTACTGCTGGAACTCTGTGTTCCCGTACCCTGACCTCCGCCCTCCCCGAATTCATGCCCTCCTCTTCGCCCACCTCGCCGTTTCAGTTCACACTTCTCGCTACCTCTGGCGCCGCGCGACGCGGGCGCATCGTCACATCCCACGGCTCCATCGAGACGCCGGTTTTCATGCCGGTCGGGACGAAGGCCACCGTGAAAGCACTGACCGTCGGCGACCTGAAGGGACTCGGCGCGCAAATCATCCTGTGCAACACGTTTCATATGGAGATGCGCCCGGGCTCGCCCCTCGTGGAAACCCTCGGCGGACTGCACACCCTGATGAAATGGGACCGCCCGATTCTGACCGATTCCGGCGGGTTCCAGGTGTTCTCGCTGCCGGCGCTGCGCCAGGTCACGGAAGAAGGCGCTGCGTTCCGCTCGCCCATCGATGGCACGCTCTACCAGTTCACGCCGGAAACGGCGCTGGCCATGCAGCGGCGGCTCGGC
>JAKLKR010000552.1 GCA_023150565.1 Planctomycetota bacterium | reverse complement strand
CTCGGCGTGCAGCGCGTTGCGGCGCATTTCGGCCTGGCTGCGGCGCAGCGCTTCGGCATCGGCTTTCAGGCGGGCGTTCTCGGCCTGGAGGGCGGCGATCTGTTCGGGGCTCATGGTGGGTTCCTCGGCGAATGCGGGGGTGGCGGTGGCGGTTTCGGTGGCGGTGCCCTCGGCGCGCAGCTCGTCCTGGGCGGACCGCTCCAGCGACTGGACGAGGTAGCCGGGCACGACCTGGTCGGCCTCCTCGCGGCCGAACTTGGCGAGCAGCCAGTCGCGCAGCGAGCGCCACAGGCCAGCGTTGTGGGTGTCATCCCAGGCCGCGAACTCGATGACGCCGGTCTCGCCGTCGGCGAACTCGGGCGTGCGCAGGCCCTTCACGGCCGGCGGCTGGGCGCCCAGGAACCCGACGTGGCGCAGGTAGTACACGCCCGGCTTCGGGTTGGCGGGGGCGTCCGGGGCGTAGAAGCTCGCCGACACCCGCTTGAAGCGACCGGCCGAGACCATCTCGGCGAAGGCC
>JAKLKR010000551.1 GCA_023150565.1 Planctomycetota bacterium | reverse complement strand
ATCGCGGGCGGGGGCGGCGGGATGGTCTCGGGGAGCACGACCAGCGAGTGGTATCGTGTCGCGGTGAAGGGGTTCGAGAGTCCGGCGAAGATCCCGCGTCCGTCGTGATGCACGGGGCTGGTCTTGCCGTGCATCTGGATGACGTGCCGGGTCACGGTCATGCCGTTCATGTGCGCCATGCACTGGTGGCCGAGGCACACGCCAAGGACGGGGATGCGTCCACCGAAACGTTCGATCATCGCCGCGGAGATGCCGGCCTCGTTGGGCGTGCACGGCCCGGGAGAGATCACCAGGTGCGAAGGCCCGTGGCCGTGGTCGAGCGCCTCGGCCTGGTCGGGGGTGATGCGGTCGTTGCGGACGACCATGAGGTCCCGGTCCAGTTCGAGCGAGGGATCGAGCTCGCCGAAGCGCTGGACCAGATTCCACGTGAAGCTGTCGTAGTTGTCGATGAGCAGGATCACGGGCCAAGTGTAGGAATCGGGGCCGTGGACCCGTGGGCCGATCGTGCGGCGGGCGG
>JAKLKR010000550.1 GCA_023150565.1 Planctomycetota bacterium | reverse complement strand
GGCCTCTTCCGTTTTCGCTCGCCGCTACTGGCGGAATCTCTTCGATTTCTTTTCCTCTGGCTACTAAGATGTTTCAATTCACCAGGTTGACTCTCCTTGCGGAGTACTGAGGGTTCGCCTCAGTGGGTTGCCCCATTCGGACACCCCGGGATCATCGCTTCGGTGCAGCTCCCCCAGGTTTATCGCAGCTTAGCACGTCCTTCATCGTCTCTGATAGCCTAACCATCCACCGAACACCCTTTCTATCTTGAATATCGTCATGCTTGTCTGTTCCACGATTATAGAGTTGTCAAGCCGACGGACGCCGAAGCATCCGCCGGGAAAAGTCGTTCGCGTGACGCCGCTCTGCTCCCGTTCCTGGCTCTCCGGCCGGAACGCGGTTGGTGGAGGTAAGGAGATTCGAACTCCTGACCCTCGGCTTGCAAAGCCGATGCTCTACCGCTGAGCTATACCCCCGTCTGCCCGTCGCGGATTGCTCCGGTACCGTCTGGCTCGCAACCAAGTTGGTGGGCTTGAGA
>JAKLKR010000054.1 GCA_023150565.1 Planctomycetota bacterium | reverse complement strand
CGAGGCCCCGCTGGTGGCGGCGCTGCCGGTCGGGCGCGGCTGGGCGGTGGTCGAGCTCGCCGACCTCGCCGACGACCCCGCGCTGGTGGCGCGCGGCACCCTGCCGGCCTGGGCGCTGCGCAGCGTGCGCCGGCTGACCGCCGCCGCCGCCGCCCCGCGCCAGCTCACCGCCGGCACCCCCGCACCCGCCGACCTGCAGCTGCGCCGGGGCGCGCGCGAGGCCACCTTCAAGGCCGGCGAGCCGGTGATGCTCGAACCCGGCTGCTGGCGCGCCGACGCCGACCCGGTGCTGGTGCTGCCGTCGCGCGAAGAAGGCCGCACCGAGGCCCCGCCGCCGCCCGGCACCGCCACCAGCCTGGAATCCGCCCTGCCCGGCAGCGGCGGGCGCGAACTCGCGCTGTGGATCCTGCTCGCGGCCCTGGCCCTGGCGATCACCGAGGGCCTGGTGGCGGCGTGGGCGGGGAGGGCTTATGGAAAGTAGGAAGGAGGAAGGAGGGTTTTGGGAAAGGAGGAAGGAGGAAGGAGGAAGGAGGAAGGGCGGACATCACCGTGCCCAAGCCTGCCGAGCCTCCTCACGTCCAACCGCAAGCACAGGGACGGCATTCCTTCCTCCTTCCTCCTTCTGCCTTCCTCCTTTCTTCGCATCCCTTCCTCCTTCCTCCTTCCTCCTTCCTACTTTCCTGGCCGCCCCCCTGGCCGCCGCCGACCCCTCCTCCGCCACCGACCTAGTCTTCGCCCACCTGCCGGCGCCCTGGCTGGTGCCGGTGGCGGTGGCGCTGGCGGCGCTGGCCGGCTGGTGGGGCTGGCGTCGCTACGGGCCGGCGCCGGGCGGGCCGCTGGCCGGCTTCACCGCCCGCGCCTGCCGCAGCGCCGGCCTGGCGCTGCTGGTGCTGCTCGCGGCCGGGCCCTCGTGGCGCACCACCACCACCACCGTGGTGCCCGGCCGCCTGGTGGTGGCGGTCGACGCCTCGGCCTCGATGGAGGCCGCCGACGGCCCCGGCGGCAGCCGCCGCATCGACGCCGCCGCCGCCCTGGCGCGGGCGCTGGCGGCGCGCAGCGACCTCCAGCTGCGCGCCGACTGGCGGCTGGTGTGCCAGGGCGGGCGCGGCGAGGAGGGCGGACGCCCCTTCGATCCCGCGGCCGCCGCCACCGTCGCCGCCACCGGGCCCTCGACCCCGCTCGGCGACGAGCTGCAGCGCCTGGTGGCGGGCAGCCGCCCCGACCTGCTGGTGGTGGTGAGCGACGGCCGGGTCACCTCCGGCAGCCCGCTGGCGGCGGCCGCCGCCGCCTGGGAGGGCCAGGGCCGCGACCTGCGCGTGCTCGCCCTCGCCGCCGGCAGCGACCGCCTCGAACCAGAGCTGCTGATCGACGCCGTCGAGGTCAACCGCGAGGCCGCGCTCGACGAGCTCGAGCCGGTGACGGTGCGCCTCGCCCACCGCGCCCTGCCCCCCGGCCCGCTCAGCGTGCGCGTGCTGGTCGACGGCCAGGAGTCGGCGCGCGCCGAGGTGGCGCAAGCGCATGCCGAGGGCGCCGCCCTGGCCGCCGCCGAGGCGCGCCTGGAGGTGCCCTTCCGCCGCGCCGGTCCGGCGCGGGTGCGCATCGAGGTCGCCGGCGGCGGCCGCAGCGCGGTGCAGGAGCTGTCCGTCGAGGTGCGCGAGCGCCGCCTGGCGGTGCTGCTGCTCGAGCGCCAGCCGCGCTACGAGGCGCGCTACCTGCGCGAGGCGCTCAAGCGCGACAAGGGCATCACCCTGCACGCCTACCTCGCCGACGGGCGCTGGCGGCGCTGGGGCCCGCTCGGCCCCGACCACCTGCCGCTCGGCCCGGCCGAGCTCGGCGCCTACGACGTGGTCATCCTCGGCGACCTCGGCCCCGACGCCTTCCGCGCCGCCGAGCTCGAGGCGATCGAGGCGGCGGTGCGCCGCAACGGCGCCGGGCTGGTGTGGATGCCGGGCGAGACCGGCGCCACCGCCGGCTTCGCGCGCACCCGCCTGGGCGAGCTGCTGCCGGTCGAGCTGCCCGACGCCGGCGCGATCGCGCGCGGCTACCTGTCGGGCCCGCGCCAGCTGCGCCGCACCGCCGCCGCCGCCGGCATCGGCCTGCTCGAATCCGGCGGCACCGCCTGGGAGGACCTGCCGCGCCTGCTCGGCGCCTGCCCGGTGGCGGCGGTGCGCCCGGGCACCGAGGTCATGGCCGAGGACCAGGACGGCCGCCCGCTGGTGGCGGCGCGCGCCTATGGTTCCGGCCGCGCCCTGCTGGTGGGGGTTGATGACACCTGGCGCTGGCGGCGCGGGGTGGGCGACCGCTGGCTGCACCGCTTCCACAGCCAGCTGCTGCGCTTCGCCGCCGCCGGCCACCGCGCCGACGCGCGCGCCTGGCGCATCGCCGTCAACCCGCGCCGCGCCGCCCCCGGCGAGACGGTGGCGGTGGTGCTGGAAGCCGGGCGCAACGACGAACCGGTGCCCGAACGCGCCGCCCTGCGCCTGCGCCGCACCGCCGGCGAGGGTGGCGGCGCCAGCGAGATCGTGGTGCCGCTGGTGCGCGAGGGCGGCGGCTTCGCCGCCCGCCTGCCCGCCCCCGGCGCCGGCACCTGGACGATCGAGGCCGCCGACGGCCCCGAGCCCGGCCGCACCGCCCCCGCCGAGCTGGTGGTGGCGCCGCCCGCCGACGAGCGCCGCGACCCGCGTGCCGACCGCCCGGCGCTGGTGGCGTTCACCGGCGCGCTCGGCGGCGAGGTGTTCGACGACCCCGCCGCGCTGGTGGCGGCGCTGCCCGCCGACCTCGCGCGCAGCGAGTCGCGGGTCGCGCTCAGCGGCCTGTGGGACACGGTGTGGGCGCTGCTGCTGCTGACCGCGCTGTTCGCCACCGACTGGGCGATCCGCCGGCACCAGCGCATGCCCTGAAAAGCGTCAAGCGAACGCCAAGACGCCAAGGGCGCAGCGGCCTGCAGCGACTCTTCCCTGGGACCGCCGGGCTCCAGCCCGGCAGCTTTCCCACTCGAATTGCCGGGCTGGAGCCCGGCGGTCCCAGGGGCGCGTCTGCCTGTGCTTGCGATTCGCGCGATTCCCGCTCGCTTGGCGCCTTGGCGATCTCTTGCTTACCTACTCGTCACCTTCCACGAACTGGCCCTGGCTGCGCAGCACGCTGCGGATCTCCTTGGCATCGACCGCGCGCACCGCGCCGGCGCGGCGCGCCGCCAGCGCCGCCGCCACCCCCGCCGCCTGGCCGATAGCCGACACCGGCGGCATCACCCGGTAGGAGGCGTGGGCCTCGTGGGTGGCGCTGATGCAGCGCGAGCCCATCAGCAGGTTGTCGCGGTCGCGCGCCACCAGGCAGCGGTAGGGGATGTGGTAGTAGCCGCTGCCGGGGATGTGCTCGAGGCGGGTGCCGGCGCCGGTCGGGCTGTGGATGTCCACCGGATAGCCGCAGGCCGCCACCATGTCGGCGAAGCGCGCCTCGGCCATGCACTCCTCGGCGGTCAGCAGGTGCTCGCCGTGGATGCGCCGGCCCTCGCGCACGCCCAGCCGCGGCGAGGGGATGGCGCGCGCCCGGGCCAGGCCCGGGTGGGCGCGCATCGCCGCCATGAACGACTCCATCTGGCGCCGGCCTTCGGCCAGCCCGCGCTCCAGCGAGACCGGGTCGGTGGGATCGACGCCCAGCACCCGGGTCTGGTTGAAGAGGATGCGCCGGCCGTCGGGCAGGGGGAAGCACAGCACGTCCTCGCGCGGGCAGTCGAGCCGGCCCTCGGCCTTGGCGCGCTGGTAGACGGGATCGAGCGCCCGCTGCAGGGTGTGGAAATGCGCCCAGGTCGAGATGCCGTCGGAGGGCAGGCCGAGGGCGGCGAAGTCGATGCCCTCGACGATGAAGGTGAGGGTGCAGGGCTGCAGGCGGCCGTCGCCATCGCGGCCGAGGTCGAAGCCGCAGCCGGCGAGGGCGGCGAGATGGCCGTCGGCGGTGCCGTCGACCACCACCGCGCCAGCTACCTCACGGCTGGCGGTGCCGCCGGCGGCGCCGCCCAGGCGCAGGGAGGACACCCGGCGGCCGCTGCAAGCCGCGGCCACCACCGGGGCGCCGGTGCGCAGGGTGAGCAGCGGCTCGGCGGCGATGGCGCTGCGGTAGCGCGCCGCGAGATCGGCGGGGTCGTAGCTGCATATCGAGCCCACCGGCGTGCCGAGGGTCTGGGGGAAGAACTCATGGGTGAGCCCGGCGTTCACCACCAGGCCGGTCTTGTCGCTGTACCACAGGCAGACCAGCGCCAGCGGGCTGTGCACCCCGGTACCGCCGACCGCGTCCGCGGATTCCAGCAAAAGGGTGCGCGCGCCCGCGCGCGCCGCCGCCACCGCGGCGCTGATGCCGCCGATGCCCGCCCCCGCCACCACCACGTCGTAGGTTTCCATGACCGTCTCCTGTGGCGGCGAGCATGGCACCCGCCCGCCCCGGCGTCGTGGCCGAACCTGCTGCCCGGCTGGACGATCGTGCTACGCTTGGGCCATGGACCGCTACGAGGTGCCCGAGATCGCGGTGGCGGCATGCGAGCGCGTGCTCGGCGCCACCATCACGGTGCACGACGCCTCCGGCCTGGTGGCGCGCCACCTGCGGGTGTTCCGCGACGCCCACCGCCACCCCCGCTGCCTGGCGGCCAAGGCGCGCGACGCCAGCGCCGCCTGCGTGCGCCACGACCAGCGCGAGCTGGCGCCGCTGCTCGACCGCCACCCGCACGGCCTGTTGCAGCGCTGCTTCGCCGGGCTGGGCGAGGCGGTGGTGCCGCTGGCGATCGGCGGCGGTTCCTCCGGCTGCCTGTTCGCCGGCCCCTTCACCCCCGCCGCCGGGGTGGCGCTGGTGCGCGACGGCGGCCGGCGCCCGCCCGCCGGCCTGCCGGAATGGGACGGCGAGCAGGCCGGGGCGGCGCTGGAATGCCTGCGCCAGCTCGCCGCGCGCCTGGCGCTGTGGGCGGCTGACGCCCCGGCGGCGGTGCCCGCCACCCGCCGCGGCCGCATCCTGCACTTCGTGGAACGTCATTACTGCGAGGAGGTGTCCCTCGCCGACCTCGCCGCCGAGCTGGGGCTCAGTCCCGGGCGCGCCGCCCATGTGGTGCGTGCCGAGTGCGGCGCCAGCTTCGTGCAGCTCCTGGCCGACGCCCGCCTCGACCACGCCGCCGGCCTGCTGCGCCACAGCGCGCTCGACATCACCGCGGTGGCGCTGGCCAGCGGTTTCGGCGACGTCTCGCACTTCCACCGCCGCTTCCGCCGGCGCTTCGCCGCCACCCCGCTCGCCTGGCGCACCGCCGCCTCGGCGTAACCGCCCGGCCGCCCAGCCGTAGACCGGACCATGCGCCCACTGCTGCCCTCCCTGCTCGCGTTCTGCTCGCTGCAGGCCGCCGAGGCCCTGCCCGTGATCGAGCTGGAGGGCCGCGACCTGCCCGCCCCGCCCGCCGCCCTGCGCGGGGTGTGGGACCAGGCCCTGGCCGCGAGCGGGGAGTGGGCGCGCGAGCACGGCGCCACCGCCCTGATCCCGGCCACCGCCGCCACCGCCACCCGCGCCTTCCACCTGGTCGGCTGGGCCCTGCCGCGCCCCGCCCCGCTGCCCCCGGCGCCGCTCGCCAGCGGCTGGTGGGAAGGCGACCCGGCCCAGGCCGCCGCCCTCGCCGCCCTCGCCAGCGACTGGCCGGGCGCCCGCGCCAGCGCCGCCGGCGCCCGCGCCACCCTGGACCATCCGGCTGCACCCGCGCCCGCCGCCGATGCGCCTGCGCCCGGCCTGCGCCTGGTCCTGCATGGCGCCGGCCTGGCGGCCGCGCTGGCGCCGATGCTGGAGAAGCCTGCCAGCACCTCCCTCGCCCCGCTGCTGGCGCGACTTCCCGGCTGGACCCTGGCGGCCGGGGTCGCACCCGACGGCCTCGGCTGGATCGACACCGGCCTGCCCGCCGGGGGGCTGACCGCCATCGACCCCGCCCTGGTGGCGCGCCTGCCGGCGCAGGCGCTGGCGGTGGCGGCGCTGGGCCTCGACGGCTCCGCCCTGCACGCCGCCCTGCTGCCGCTGCTGCCGGCCGTGCTGCTCGGCAAGCTGCCCACCGCCGACCAGCTTCCCACCGGCACCGTGGTGGCGGCCTGGCTGGGTGGCGAACGGGTGCTGCTCAGCGCCCCTCGCACCCCGGCGGTGGACCTGCTGATGGCGGCCCTGGCGAGCAAGAACCACGGCACCCTGCCGGCCCAGGCCGGCCAGGTGCAGCGCCTGGGCAAGCAGGGCGACGAGATCTGGTGCGCGTGGGACGAGGGCCGCTGGACGGTCGCCAGCGACGAGGCGGCGCTGCGCGGATTCCTTGCCGCGCCGGCCGCCGCACCGCGCTGGTGGGGCCTGCCGCCGACCGGGGCGCTGGGCTGGGCGCGCTGTCAACTGCTGGGCCGGGAACGGGTGGGCGACCTGGGGGCGGGGCTCCAGCCGACGCTGCTGCTGCCGCTGCAGCCGCCCCTGGGCGGGATCTCGGGCAACGGCCAGCGCCTGGCCAAGGACCTGGGCGTGACGCTGGTGGAACCGCCGTCGCCCTGGCCGGCATTGGCCGCCGCCATCAGCGACCATCCGCACGGCCTGGTGCTGGAGGCGCGCAACGGACAGCTCACCGCCCGTCTCGACGGCCCGCTGCTGCCGTGGGCGCTGCCGGCGCTGGCGCTGCGCTGGTTCGCCGACCACGCCGGCGACCAGGAGGGCACCCTGCGCCTGCGCGCGCACCTCGCCGCGCAGCGCGCCGCCGGCCTCGGAGCCACCCCCGCCGACCTCGTCGCCGGGCTGCCGCCGGTGGCGGATCCCGCCGCGGTGGTGGCCGCCTGCGAAGCGGTGAGCAAGGCTGCCGGCGAGCAGATGGTCGCGCCGGTGCGCGACCATGCCCTGCCCCTCGCCACCGCCACCGCGGACCAGTTGCAGCGCGCCCGGGCGCTCGCCCTGGTGAGCGAACCGCTCACCGCCGTCGGACCCGGGGGAATCGATGCCGCGGTGCTGCGCCAAACGCCCGCCGACCAGCTCGGCCCGGCGCTCAAGCTGCCCCAGCTGGATGCCACCCGCGCCCTCGCGCGCGCCGGCAACCTGCTGGTGGTGCACGGGGAGGCCGCCGGCCTGGCGCTGGTCGACCGCGCCCACCGGCTATCGGCGCGGCCGGTCACCCTGATCGGCGGCCTGGTCGCCATCTCGGTGGCCGGCATCCGCGACCAGGCCTGGCTGGCGGCCTGCATCCAGGGCCTGGGCGATCCCGCCCCCTGGCTGGCCGAGGTGCCGGGCGACCCCCTCGCCGCCGCCTGGCGCGGCGAGCGCCTGCTCTACCAGGGCTATGTGGCGGAATGCTGGCTGCAGCCACGCCAGGTGCGTGATCTCGGCTTCCACCAGCCGTGGACCTTCCTCGGCCCGCACCCGCTGCAGCCGTCGTGGGACCGCGCCTATGCCGCCGAGGACCTGGTCCAGGCCTCGGCCCTGATGCTGGCCTGCGAACGCGGCGAGCCGCCGCCCGGCGGCTGGCGGCCGCCGCGCTCGCTGCTGGCCGATCTGCTGCTGCCCGCCATCACCCTGGTGCGCGCCAACGGCCGCAACGCGGCGATGAACCACCACCTGCTGCGCCTGGCCGGGGCCACCGCCCGCCTCATGCGCGGCCCCGGGCTGCCGGCCGACGCCGCCATGCTCGCCACCGCCCTGGGCCGGCCGCTCAGCGTGCCCTGGAACGGCACCCCGCTGCCCTGCACCTACCGCCGGCTGGGCAAGCGCGGCTTCGTGCTCGCGGTCGACAGCAGCGGCCCCTGCCCGCCGCAGATGCCGCCGGAGCAGTGGCAGCGCTGGGGCAGGCAGCCCGCCCCCGAGCCCGACCACCGCCTGGTGGTGCCCAGCAACGCCCGTCCGCTGGTGCAGGTGAACCAGGACAACGCCGAGGAACCGGGCGCGGGGTTCTGATGCGAGGCCCGGTGGCGCGGCCCTCCCGGGGCACCGTGCTGACGTCGGCGGGATGTTCCTGGCCGGCCCTAGTCCCAAAGGCGTTCAGCAATCGCGAGAACCGTAAGAACGGGCAAACGCGCCCCTGGGACCGCCGGGCTCCAGCCCGGCAATTCGAGTGAGAAAACTGCCGGGCTGGAGCCCGGCGGTCCCAGGGAAGAGCTAGCCCAATCGCGCCCGCCAAGCGCTCGGGGTGCAGCCGAAGCGCTCGCGGAAGCGGGCGTGGAAGTGGTGGTCGCTGGCGTAGCCCAGGCGCGCGGCGATGGCCTTGACCGGCAGGTCGCCGGCGGCGAGCAGGTCGGCGGCGCGCTCCAGGCGGGCGCCGGCGGCGAAGGCCTTGGGCGACTGGCCGGTGGCGGCGTGGAACAGCCGGCGCAGGCGCGTCTCGCACACCCCGGCCAGGGCCGCCAGCTCGGCCACCCCGGGTTCGCGCGCGGGGTCGGCCTGGATGCGCTCGATGCAGCGCGCCACCCGCGCGTCGCAGGCGGGTGGCTCGCGCATCGCCAGGCCGCCCGCCACCAGCGCCGCGAGCAGGTCGCGCAGCACGATCTCGGCCAGGGCGCGGCCGCCGGCGCGGTCCTGGTTGAAGGCCGAGCAGGCGGCGAGCAGGCGCTGCCAGCGCCAAGGCCAGTCGGGGATGGCGGCCAGCGGCTCCGCCACCCGCGCCAGGAAGTCGGCGCCCAGGCGCTCGCGCACCTGGAGGTGGATCGACATCTGGTCGAACTCGCGCGGCTGGCCAGGCAGGTACTCCGCCTCGTGCTCGACCCCGGCCGGAGCGATGAAGACCTGGCCGGGCGCCAACTCGCTCCACACCGTCCCCAGGCGCACCCGCACCCGGCCATGCACCGGCACCATCAGCCAGGCGTTGGGGCTGCGGCGCACCTCCAGGCGCCATTCCGGCCATTGCCGCCAGTAGCTGATCGCGAGCAGTTCGAGCCGGCAGCCGGCGAGGGCGGCGAGGTGGCCGGGATTGGCCATCGGCACCAGGCCGGGCAGCTCGTTGGCCCAGAACGCGGCCCCCGCCACCCGTCCGGGAGTGCCGATCGGTGTACCTGGGGACCGGTTTCCGTGTCTCGCCGCGGGCATGGCCGCGAGTATGCTCGCCGGCCGCGAAGGACCACCATGGCCAAGGCCCGTACCCCCCAGGAAGACCACCGCGACGGCTTCGCCGCCATCGCCGCGCGCAGCATGGAGACCCCGCGCGGCGGGCTCGGCGCCCTGGTGCCGCAGCCGCCGACCGCGGTGCCGAAGCGCGTCCTGCCGCTCGCCCCCCGCCACCGCCCCTTCGCCACCCCGGCGCCGATGGCGACCGCGGCCGAGCTGGCGGCCGAGCTGGCGCGGCTGCGCGCCGCCCACGCGCCGTTCCTGGCCGACCGCGCCCCGGCGCTGGAGGACCTGCGCCCGCGCCTCGAGCTGGCGGAGTTCGACTGGCGCATCGAGGAGGAAGCCGACCGCGCCGACCCCGGCCGGCCGCTGCGCGGCGAGGGCGGCTGGAAGCGTCTGCGCATCCCCCACTACGACGAGCCGCTCGGCCCCGCCGCCACCTGGTACCGCACGGTGTTCGACGCCGGCGACGCCCTGCGCGCCGCGGCCCAGGCGCGGGTGCGCTTCGGCGGCGTCGACTACGCCTGCCAGGTGTGGCTCAACGGCCAGGCCATCGGCGGCCACGAGGGCTTCTTCGCGCCTTTCGCCTGCAACTGCGCCGGCCTGCTGCGCGCGCAGGGCAACGTGCTGGCGGTGCGCGTGCTCAACGACGGCATCTGCGCCGGCGCCGGCCCCAGCAACGCCAAGTCGCCGCTGGGCGACAAGATCTACGCCGCCACCGGGCCGGGCTACGACGAGCCGGTGCGCGGCTGGCACCACTGCCCGCCGGCGATGGGCATCTACCAGCGGGTGCGGCTGGAGGGCCGCGCCGCCATCCACGTCGAGGACCTGTGGGCCCTGCCGCTGGGCGGCGGCCGCATCGAGGCGCGCCTCGAGCTGGGCACCCTGCTGCGCAACGCCACCGGCAAGGCCCGGGTCGAGCTGGCGGTGTTCGCCCAGAACCACGACGGCCCCGGCCTGGACTGGCACGAGGTCGCCATGCCGGGCGAACTCGGCCCCGGCGTCAACTGGCTGCAGTGGGAGCTCGCCATCCCGCGCCCGCGGGCGTGGGAACCGGACGCGCCCTGCCTCTACCAGCTCCAGGTCAGGGTGCGCGACGCCGACGGCCGCCTGCTCGACACCGCCCGCCGCCAGTTCGGCCTGCGCACCTTCCAGATCGACGAGCAGCCCGATGCCCAGGGCCGCCGCGGGGTGATCCGCCTGAACGGGCGCGAGATCCGCCTGCGCGGCGCCAACACCATGGGCTATGAGCAGCTCGACGTGATGCGCGGCGACCTCGGCCAGCTGGTCGACGACCTGCTGCTGGGCAAGGCCTGCCACATGAACTTCCTGCGCATCACCCAGCGCCCGGTGCAGGAGGAGATCTACGAGCACTGCGACCGCCTGGGCATCCTGGTGCAGACCGACCTGCCGCTGTTCGGCTACCTGCGCCGCAGCCAGTTCCACGAGGGCGTGCGCCAGGCCGGCGAGATGGAGCGCCTGATCCGCTCGCACCCGGCCTGCGTGCTGGTGAGCTGGATCAACGAGCCCTTCCCCGCCGCCTGGGGGCTCAAGCGCTGGCGCCACCTCGACCGCGCCGAGCTGCAGTCGTTCATGGAATGCTGCGCGCACGCGGTGCGCCTGCACCACCCCGGACGCGCGATCAAGCCGATCGACGGCGACTACGACCCGCCCGGACCCGGCCTGCCCGACTACCACATCTACACCCTGTGGTACAACGGCCACGGCCTGCCCTTCGGCCAGCTGCACCAGGGCTGGTTCCCGCCCGGCAAGCCGGGCTGGATGCACGGCTGCGGCGAGTTCGGCGCCGAGGGCCTGGACCCGGTGGCGCTGATGCGCCGCCGCTACCCGGCGTCGTGGCTGCCCCAGGCGGGCGAGGACGAGGCGGCGTGGAGCCCGGCGCGCATTCCCGATGCGCAGAGCTTCAGCATGCACTTCATGTTCTACGACCGGCCCGCCACCCTGGCCGGCTGGGTCGCGGCCAGCCAGGCCTACCAGGCCCTCGCCACCCGCCTCTACACCGAGGCCCTGCGCCGCCAGGCGCGCATCAACACCTGCGCCATCCATCTCTTCATCGACGCCTGGCCCTCGGGCTGGATGAAGACCATCGTCGACTGCGAGCGCACCCCCAAGCCGGCGTTCTTCGCCTACCGCGAGGCGCTCACCCCGCTCCAGGTCCACCTGCGCGCCGACCGCTTCCAGTGGTGGGCCGGCGAGACCGCCGAGCTCGAGGCGTGGGTGTGCAACGACACCCACGAGGCGCTGGCGGGCGCGCGCCTGCGCTACCAGCTCGAGCTGGACGGCCGCGTGCTGTGCGGCGGCGAGGCGGCGGCGGCGGTGCCGGCCTGCGCCCCGCTGTGCGCCGGGCGGGTGAAGCTGCCGTTGCCGGCGGTGACGGAGCGCGCCACCGCCACCGCACGCCTGGCGCTGGTGGACGCGCGCGGGCGGGTGCGCCACGCCGCCACCCTCGCCCTGCCGCTGTGGCCGCGCACCAAGGCCGCGCCGCCCAGCCTGCGCGTGCTCGGCGCCGGCGCCCCCGCGCGCCTGGCGCGCGAGCTGAAGGCCAAGCCCGGCAAGGAGGTGCTGCTGGTCGAGGGCGCCGCCTGGGCGCGCCACCGCGCCCGCGCCGAGGCCGCCGCCGCGCGCGGCGCCACCGTGGTGGTGCTCGGCCTGCCGGCCGGCAGGCACACCGTCGCCGGACAGGAGGTCGAGGTGCTGCCCACCACCCTCGGGCGCTACGACTTCGCCAGCCGCGCCACCGGCCACCCGCTGGTGGCGGGCTTCGCCGCCGACGACTTCCGCTTCTGGCACCGCAGCGACGAGGACCAGGTGGTGCCCTTCATCGACAGCGCGCTCAGGCCCGCCGACGGCTGGGCGGGGGTGCTGCGCACCGGCGCCGGCCAGTTCTGGGGCGGCCCCGGGCTGCAGGAATCCTGGGCCTGCGCCGAGAAGGCGGTGGGGGCCGGGCGCATCCGCCTGTGCTTCGTCGACCTCGCCGGCCGCACCCGCACCAACCCGGCGGCGGCGCTGTTCGCGCAGCGGCTGCTGGCGCCGGGGTGACACCGGGCGGTGCAGATGGAGCACCGCCACGACGCCACGACGCCACGAAGAATTGGCTCCTAGCGACCCTCTCCTCGCCCTTCAGGAACACAGGCTACTGACCTTTCACGAACAGGGTGGCAGTACTGAACTTGGCTCTTCCCGATAGCGCACGCCGCTAGCGCGCATGTCGCGGCCAAGAGCGCGCCAGCGGCGCTCGGTCCCAGGGAAGAAGACCTCAACCTGATGGTACCGTAGTGGTATACGCCACGTCCCGGCCGTGGCGTCGTGGCGCCGTGGCGGTTGAACTACCAGATCTCGGCTGGCTCATCCCCAGGCGAGGCGGAACACGCTGCCGGCGGGGCTGGTGCTGACCAGCGCCAGGGTGCCGCCCTGGCGCTCCTGACAGCGCTTCGCCACCGTGGCGCCGAGGCCGAGGCCGCGGGTGCGGCCGGTGACGAAGGGCTCGAACAGGCTGGCGCGCAGGGCCTCGGGCACCCCGCAGCCGGTGTCGGCCACCTCGATGCGGCCGTCCTCGACCCGCAGGGTCACCTGGCCGCCGCGCGGGCAGGCCTGGATGGCGTTGCGCACCACGTTGAGCAGCGCCTGGCGCGCCAGGTCGAGGTCGCCGCTGGCGCAGCCCGAGCCCTCCCACGACACCGCCACCCCCTGCTTCACCGCCAGCGGCTGCGAGAGATCGCAGGCGCTGCGCGCCAGCCAGGCGAGGTCGACCGGCTTGCGCTCGGACTGGCGCTCGCGGCTGTAGTAGAGCAGGTCGCTGACCAGGTGGCCGAGGCGGGTGACCTCGGCCAGGATCATGTCCACCGATTCGACGTCGCCGGGATCGCGCAGGGTCTCGCGCAGCAGCTCGGCGTTGGCGCTGATCCCGGTCAGCGGGTTGCGGATCTCATGCGCCACGGTGGCGGCCATGCGCCCCATCTCGGCCAGCGGTCGCAGCTTCTCGAGCTCGGCGGCCAGGGCTTCGGGGTCGAGGGAGGTGTCGGTCACGGTGGAGGTGCTCACGGGGGCAGCGTACCACAGGATGTTCCGTCCCGCTGGGGTCGGTCTGCGGCCTGCAACGCCTGCAACGCGCTGGTGTGTGAACGTGGTTTCCCTGACCGGGGGTTGGTACTCAGCCCGCCACCGGCCCCGCCAGGGTGCGCTGGACCACCTCCAGCCCGTCCCAGGACAGCCGCAGCAGGCCGTCGGCCTCGCGCGCCTGGGGCGCGCTGGTCGCCGTCGGCGCCGCGCTGCGCAGCTCGAGGGCGCAGGCGGCGCGCAGGGCGCCGAGCACGCCCAGCTGCAGGCGGCGGGGCGCGCCGCGGTGCAGCACCAGGTCGACCTGGGCGCAGTCGGCGCCGGTGGCGGCCTCCCAGCCCACCGCGGCGCCGTCGAAGCGGCAGTCGGCGAGGGGATGCACCGCCGCCAGGCGCCCGCCCGCCGCCAGGGTGAAGCCGGCGCCGCAGGCGGCGGCGCGCGCGCCGACCGCCTGCAGCTCGATGCGCAGGCGCAGGTCGCTGGCGGTGAAGGCGCCGTCGGCGGGACGGTCGAGGTGGCAGTGCCAGTCGCCCTGGTCGGTGGCCAGGGCCAGGGCCAGCAGGGCGCGGGGGCCGCGCTGGGCGCTGGCCAGGATGCCGCTGGCGAAGTCGCGGCCGTCCTTGACCAGGCGCACGCGCAGCACCGCGGCGGCGGCGCCCGCCACCCGCCAGTAGCCCAGCACCGCCCGGCACTGGGTCCAGGTGGTGCCGCGGTTGACCGTGCCCAGGCAGGCGTCGGCATCCATCCAGGTGGTGAGGACGGTGTCGCGCGCGGCTTCGGCGCCCTTGGCGGCGCGCCGGCGGATCTCGAGCTCGGGCGCGGGCAGGGCGCGGAAGCGCGGCGCGAGATCGGGCGGGCAGGGCGGCCCCAGCAGCGCCCATGGCGGCGGGGTGGCGCCGCCGGCGGCGGGCGCGCCGGTCTTGTACGCCAGGATGGCGGCCAGCACCGGGTTGACGCGGTCGTGGTAGGCGCGGCTGCACGGGCCGGCCCATTCGCCGGTGCCCGGGTGCCAGTGCTCGGCGATCACCGTCCAGGCGATGGCGTGCAGACGGGCGGCGATCGCCTGCGTCTGCGCATCGCGCACCAGGCGCAGGGCGCGCTCGACCTCCTCGAGCGCGACCACGGTGTAGGTCGGGCTGTTGTACTCGGTGAAGGTGCCCACCGCCTCGGTGTGGGCGAGGAACACCTCCAGCCGGCGGCGGCCGTAGGCGAGCAGGCGCGGCTCGCCGCACAGCTCGCCGGCGGCGGCGGCCACCACCGCGCCCATGATCGCGATGTTGGTGTAGCCGGGCTGCACGTTGCGGCGGAAGATCGACCAGGCGGCATCGCCCAGGGCGGTGGCGGTGCGTGCGCGCAGCTCGGCCGGCAGGCGGGCGGGGAAGCGCACCAGGATCTCGGCCAGCTGGGCGCCGACGAAGTCGGCCCAGTTCCAGTCCGGCGGCCCCATCGCCGCCAAGGGCTCGTCGGCGTACCACGGCCAGATGCCGAAGGTGGCGGCGTAGGGATCGTGGTCCTGGTGCGCCAGCACGCCCTCGAGCAGGGCCAGCGCGCGCCCATCCTGGCCGCCGGCGGCGAACAGGTCGACGGCGTGGATGATGCTGTCGCGGATGGGATGCACCGGCGCGCCCTGGGGCAGGCGGGTGTGGTAGCCGGGGCCCTGGTTGGTGCCGGTGAGCAGGTTCCAGGCGGGGTCGAAGGTGCCGGGGGGGAGGTGGAGCATCGGTTCATCCTATCGTATATGATATATGTATCCACCGGGCGCTTTCCTGGCTCTTGCAGCCGGGATGCGGAACCCGGGCGGGGCCGGTCCAGGGCCGGTGGTTGACGCTCGATGCACGGATAATATCGTTGATGAAACGATTCATCACCATGAGCGCCCGCGTCACCATCACCGACCTCGCCCGCCTGGCAGGGGTCAGCCCGAGCGTGGTCTCGACCGCGCTCGGCGGCGCCAACGGCGCCACCCGGGTCTCGAGCTCCACCCGCGCGCGCATCCGCCAGCTCGCCGAGCAGGCCGGCTACCGCCCGAGCGAGCACGCGCGCGCCATGCGCCGCAGCCGCCATCCGGTGGGCTTCGTGTCGTGGCGGCTCGACAACGCCTACGAGAACGACATCAAGCGCCGGGTGCAGGCGCGGCTGGCGGCCGGCGGCCACGAGCTGGCGCTGCTCACCTACCCCGGCGGCGAGGTCGGCCCGCTGGTCGACTGGCTGGCGGGCTTCCACCTGTCGGCGGTGATCCTGTTCGACCTCTGGCGCGGCCTGACCGCCGACGAGCGCGCCCGCCTGTGCCGCTGCCACGGCCGCGCCCTGGTGATGCAGGCCCCCGAGCCCGGCGAGGACCCCGGCCTGCCGGCGACCCACTGCGACATCGACGTCGACCGGGTGTTCGCCGACGTGTTCGCCCACGCCTGGGCCTGCGGGCGCCGGCGGGTGGCGGCTCTGGTGACCAGGCCGGACAGCGCCTCGCCGCGCGTGCGCGCCCTGCAGGCCCTCGCCGCCCGCCACCCCGGGCGCTTCGACGCCGGCCGCGACGTGATCGGCATCGAGGACGGCGACCTCGCCGGCACCTACGCGCGGGTGCGCGCGCTGGCCGAGGCGCGCAGCCATGACGCCATCTTCACCCACCACGACCAGCTCGCGCCGGTGGTGTACAAGGCGGTGGCCGACGCCGGACTGCGACTGGGCAGCGACCTGGCGGTGATCGGCATGGACGACCTGCCGCAGTCCGCCTACCTGATGCCGCCCCTCACCACCGTGCGCATCGAGCGCGAGGCCTTCGCCGAGGCCAGCGCGGCCTGGCTGGCCGGGTCCGACGCCGCGGTGACCGTGCCCCACGCCCTGGTCGTCCGGGAGAGCTGCCGATGAGACGCCGCGCCTTCACCCTCATCGAGCTGCTGGTGGTGATCGCCATCGTGGCCATCCTCGCCGGGATGCTGCTGCCGGCGGTCAACCTGGTGCGCGCCGCGGCGCGCTCCACCGCCTGCCAGAACGGCCTGCGCCAGCTCCAGCTCGCCAACGTGCAGTACGCCAGCGACTGGGACGGCAGCTGGGTGCCCTGCTATTATTACGACGGCGCCAGCTACCTGCTGCAGTGGGACCTCAATTCCGCCTTCTGCGCCCTCGCCGCCGATGACGCCGCCATCATCCCCAAGCGCATGCTCTGCGCCCAGGCCAAGGGCGGGCTGACCGCGCTCGCCTGGGGCAACAACGCGGTGCGCACCGGCATGCCCGCCGCCGGCACATTCTATGGCGTGACGGTGAACAGCCCGGGGGTGGGCACCAGGGCCGCCTTCACCGACGCCTTGCACACCCAGGTCACCTACGGCGGGGCCGAGGCGGCATCCGCCGGCGGCTACCTCGCCGGGGGGATCCCGGCGCCCGAGGGCACCACCCGCGTCCAGTGCGTGGCCTACCGCCATCGCGGCCAGGCCTCGGTGGCGTTCTATGACGGGCACGTGCAGTCGCTGAACACCGCCGCGCTCTACCGCAGCGAACTGTGGAAATAGCCGCCATGCGCCACGCCCTCCCGTTCCTCCTCGCCCTCGCCGCCTGCAGCGCCTGCGCCGGACGTCCCGGCGGCGGCCATCCGTCCGGCTGGGAGCTGGCGTGGAGCGACGAGTTCTCGCTCGACGGCCGGCCCGACCCCGCGCGCTGGGGCTTCGAGCGCGGCTTCGTGCGCAACGACGAGCTGCAATGGTACCAGGAGGACAACGCCTGCGTGCGCGACGGCTGCCTGGTGATCGAGGCGCGCAGCGAGGACCGCCCCCATCCCGGCTTCCAGCCCGGCGCCGCCGGGGCGCGGGGGCGCGAACGCATCACCGTGACCTCGGCCTCGCTCACCACCCGGCGCATCCAGGACTTCACCTACGGCCGGCTGGAGGCGCGGGTGCGCTTCGACCCCCGCCTGGGCAGCTGGCCTGCATTCTGGACCCTGGGCAGCGACCTGGGCGCGGTGGGCTGGCCGGCCTGCGGCGAGATCGACATCCTCGAGTACTTCAAGGGCCACCTCGCCGCCAACGCCTACTGGGGCACCAGCGCCAGGCGCGGCGGCAGCAGCCGCAAGACCGCCATCGCCGAGCTGGGCGGCGGGGAATGGGCCCGCGCCTTCCACACCTATGCCCTGGAATGGGACGAGCGCGAACTGGTGATCACCGTCGACGGGCGCGAGCTGAACCGCATCCCCCTCGCCGGGGCCGACGAGCCGGGCGGCGGCAACCCCTTCCGCCGGCCGCAGTTCCTCATCATCAACCAGGCCATCGGCGGCGCCACCGGCGGCGACCCCGCGGCCCTCACCTATCCGGTGCGGCTGGAGGTCGACTGGGTGCGGGTGTACCGGCGCCGGCCGTGACCGGCGGCGCTTGCCGCCCCCACCTGCAAGATAGCATCCCGCTATGCTGCGCACCCTGCTCGCGTCCCTCACCGTGCTCGCCCTGGCCGCGGCCGAACCCGCCAACCCCGCCACCACCCCGGTGGCGCGCACGGAACCCGAGGCGGTGGAGCGCCACCAGGAGATCCTCAAGGATCCCGCCCGCACCACCGCCCAGGTGCTGTTCCTGGGGGATTCCATCACCCAGCAGTGGACCGACGCCGAGGCCGGCGGGCCGGTGTGGGCCAAGGTGTGGGCGCCGCTCAAGGCCGCCAACCTGGGGGTGGCGGGCGACCGCACCGAGCACGTGCTGTGGCGCATCGACCACGGCTGCCTGGACGGCGCTGCGAAGGCGCGCGCGGTGGTGCTGCTGATCGGCACCAACAACGCCGGCATGGTGGTGGAATCCAAGGGCGCCTACCGCTGCAGCGCCGCCCAGACCGCGGCCGGGGTCCGCGCCGTGCTCGACCGCGTGCTGGCCAAGTGCCCGCAGGCCACCGTGCTGCTGATGGGCATCTTCCCGCGCGACGAGCACGAGGCGCCCGCCAACCAGCAGAACCTCGCCACCAACGCCCTGATCAAGGGCTTCGCCGACGGCAAGCGGGTGCACTGGCTCGACATCGGCAAGAAGTTCGTCAACCCGCAGAACGACGACGCCTGGCTGAAATGGATGCCCGACTGCCTGCACCTCAACACCGACGCCTACCAGGTGTGGGCCGACGCCTGCGCCCCGCTGGTGAAGGGCTGGCTGAAGGCGCCGGCGCGCTGAGCGCGCCGCAGGCGCTCAGGGGGCGGGGGCGCAGCCCGAAGGCGTAAGAGCGGACAACTGCAGGTGGAGCGTCCACGCCCACGTCGACGGAGTCTTGCGCGCCGATCTGGGACCATGGCAACGTCACCGCGGCGTCGACGTGGGCGTCGACGCTCCGAAAGAGCCCACCACCACAGGCTCTCAGCCTTGGCTCTACGCCATTGGGCACAGCCCCCGCGGAGCGTAGATCGCTCTGTGGCAGGCCGTCGGCCAGGACCCTGATTGTGCGCCCCTAGGCCGCGCACCATAGTCCCGCCTAGCCATGAACCTCCCCGCCCCGGACCGATGCGACCGACGGCAGGCCGCTGCCGACCGCCAGTCCAGCGACGGCGACGAGCGATTCCGCCTGCTGTTCCAGGCCAACCTCGCGGGGGTGGCGCTGCACGAGCTGATCCTCGACTCCGCCGGGCGGCCGGACGACTACCGCTTCCTCGACCTCAACCCCGCCTTCGAGACCCTCACCGGGCTGCGCCGCCAGAACCTGATCGGACGCACCGTGCGCGAGGCCCTGCCCGGCACCGAGCGGCAGTGGATCGAGCGCTACGGCGCGGTCGCCCTCAGCGGCGTGCCCGACCACTTCGAGCAGTTCTCGGCCGCGCTCGGCCGCTGGTACGAGGTCACCGCCTTCCGCATCGCCACCCTGCAGTTCGCGGTGGTGTTCAACGACGTCACCGAGCGGCGGCGGGCCGAGGCGGAACGCGCCGAGCACCTCGCCTTCCAGCAGCGCCTGCTCGAGACCGTGCCCAGCCCGATCTTCCACAAAGACCTCGCCGGGGTCTACCGCGGCTGCAACCAGGCCTTCCTCGACTTCCTCGGCTGCCGCCGCGACCAGCTGGTCGGGCGCACCGTGCACGACCTCTTCCCCGCGGCCCTCGCGCAACGGATCGCCGACAACGAGGCCAGGCTGCTGGCCGCCGGGGGCCGCCAGCAGCACCAGCTGTCGATGCCGGTGGCCGACGGCAGCGTGCGCGAGGTGCAGCTGATCAAGTCCACCTTCGCCCAGGCCGACGGGCGGGTGGCGGGGCTGGTGGGGGTGATCGTCGACCTCACCGGACGCATCCAGTCCGAACAGGCCCTGCGCGAGGCGCTGGTCCAGGCCCAGGCCGCCAGCGTGGCCAAGTCGCAGTTCCTCTCGACCATGAGCCACGAGATCCGCACCCCGCTCAACGGCGTGATCGGCATGACCGAGCTGCTGCTCCAGGCCGGGTTGACCCCGGCCCAGGCCGAGATGGCGGCCATGGTCAAGGCGAGCGGCCAGGGCCTGATGGCGGTGATCGGCGACGTCCTCGACCTGGCCAAGATCGAGGCCGGCCATCTGGAGCTGAGCGCCGGCGTCATCGAGGTGCGCCAGCTGGCCAAGGAGGTGCGCGACGCCTTCGCCGCCGCGGTGCAGAGCAAGGGCCTGGAACTGGTCGTGCGCATCGGCGACGGCGTGCCGCCGCGCCTGCGCGGCGACCCCGTGCGCCTGCGCCAGGTGCTGATCAACCTGCTCGGCAACGCGGTGAAGTTCACCTGCCAGGGCGCGGTGGCGCTCCAGGTCGAGGCCGCCGCGGACCGCACCGTGACCTGGGCGGTCAGCGACACCGGACCGGGCATCCCGGCGGACTTCCTGCCGCGCCTGTTCCTGCCCTTCACCCAGGCCGACGCCACCCCCACCCGCGCCCACGGCGGCTCCGGTCTCGGCCTGGCCATCTCGCTGCGGCTGGCCGAGCTGATGGGCGGCACCCTGACGGTCGAGACCCGCATGGGGCTGGGCAGCTGCTTCCGCCTGGCCCTGCCCCTGGTGGCCGACACGGGCGCCGGCGTGGCGCCGGCGGCTGCCGACCGCCCCGCACCCGTGTGGCGGCGCGCACCGGCGGTGCTGGTGGTCGAGGACGATCCCACCAGCCGGCACGCCACCACCCTGATGCTGCAGACCCTCGGCTGCCGGCCCGAGGCGGCCGCGGACGGCGACCAGGCGCTGGGCGCGATCGAGCGCCAGCGCTTCGACCTGGTGCTGATGGACTGCCGCATGCCCGGCCGCGACGGCTACGAGACCACCCGCGCCATCCGCGCCCGCCCGTCGGCCCCGCCGCTGCCGATCATCGCCCTCACCGCCAACGTCTTCACCGAGGACCGCCGCCGTTGCCTGGCCGCCGGCATGGACGGGTTCCTGGCCAAGCCCTGCACCCTGGAGGCCCTGGGCACCTGCCTGGCCTCCTGGCTGGGCACCCGGCTGGCGGCGGGCGCGGCGGCAGGCTGACGCTTCAGGGCCGCGGGCGCAGCAGCTCCACCAGCTCGGCGGCCGGCGCCGCCGACTTCACGAACACCAGGGTGCCTTCCAGCGGCGCGCCGGCGGGCAGCAGGTTGCCGAACAGCTCGCGCACCTCGTAGCGGGGCGAGGCCGGCACCGTGAACGGCGCATGCCCGGCGGCGCCGGACAGCACCGCCACCGCGCCGTCGGCGCCCTCGAACAGGTAGGCCCGGACCCCGGCCGCCAGTTCGACCGTCTGCGCATGCGGGCGCCCTTCCAGGTGCCAGGCGACGTTGGCGTGCGCCACCAGCGACGGGTGCGGGTAGCCGTCGTTGCACAGCAGGGCGTTGTTGAAGGCCGAGGTGCCGAGGTTCTGGTAGCAGTGCGAGGAATAGAGGAACAGCCGGGCGACCTTGCGCGCCAGCAGGGTGACCACGTAGGCGGCGGTCTGGTTGGCCATGCGCACCGGGTCGTCGGCCGAGGTGTAGGGCAGCGCGTGGCGGTAGAGGCCGGCGTAGTCGGTGGAGGCCTCGCCCACCTCGCGGCCCTCGCCCACGCCGTTGCCTTCGCCCATGTAGACCGGCTTGGTGATCGCCCCGGTCTTCTCGGCCAGGTAGGCGGTGTTGGCGGCGTATTCGCGCTCGGTGACGTCGCCCGGGCGGCCGGCCGGCTCGGCGGCATAGAAGTGGTAGTCGATGACGTCGCTCCAGGCCAGGCCGCCGGCGTCGACCAGGCCCTTGCCCCAGGCCCCGCCGTTGACCGGGAAGGCGCTGACCGAGACGGCGGGATCCACCGCCTTGGCCGCCTGGTAGGCGACCTGGGCGAGCTTGACGTAGTCGGCCTGGGGATGTTCGCTGGTGATGTAGGTGTCGTCCTGCCTGCGGTAGTCCACCGCCCACCAGCCGACGTTCCAGGGCTCGTTCCACACGAACCAGTCGCCGATCACGCCCTTGTAGCGGGCCACCACCGTGCGCACGTAGTTGGCGTAGGGCTCGGCGGCGAGGGGCTGGAACCAGTTGCTGAAGTAGCCGCCGAGGTCGTATTTCGACAGGTGGCTGGCCCACCTGGGGGCGGTGCCGAGCTGGGCGTAGAGCTTGAGGTGGTTGCCGCGGTAGCGCGCCACCTCGGCATCGTGGAAGTGCCATTCGCCCGGCTTGGGCTCCAGCCAATGCCAGCCGGTGACCTCGGTGCCGGCGTCGTGCAGGCGGGCCCAGTTGATGCCGCCGGCCTTGAGCATGCGCAGGGTGCGGTCGACCGGCAGGGCGTGGCCGCCGAAGGGCGAGGCGGGGGCGTCCTTGCCCCAGAACAGCGGCCGGCGCAGGCAGGTGACCACCAGCTCGTTGGCGGGCGAGATGCGCGCCCCGTCGCGCTCGACCCAGGCCTCGACGCGGAACTGGCCGATGGGGGCGTCGGGGAACACGGCGGCGTCGAGGGTGCCGGCGGCGGGCCCCGCCAGCGCGGTGTCGGGCAGCGCCCGCACCCGGCCGGCGATGTCGGCGACGGTGGCCTTGAGCACCGCGCCGGTGCAGGCCCCGGTGACGGCATAGGCGACGGTGCGCGGCTCGTCGCTGAACTGGATGCGGGTCTCGGCGATCTCGCCGCGCGCCGGGGCGAGGGCGACCTCGCAGGCGCCGGCGGATTCGTAGGGCCGCGCCTCCTCGCCGGCGTGGGCCGCGAGCGCGTCGATCCACAGCGTGCCGCTGCCGCTGAGGCGCAGGGCGAAGGCGCGCGCGCCCGGATCGGGCTGGAACGACAGGCCGTCGCGCTGCCACTCCGCCCCCGGGGCGAGGTCCTTGGCGGCGATCTCGCGCCCCTGCTGCAGCATGGCCAGGCGCCACTTCCCGCTGCCGGTGAAGGACAGCGCGACGCGGTTGCGCCGCCCCGGCTCGGCCACCGAGAAGGGCTCGGAGTAGAGGATGCACGGTTCGCCGCCGCCCAGGCGCAGGCTGGGGGCGCCGCTCGGGCCGGGCTTGGCGGGATCGCTCGCCGCGAGTTCGCTGGCGCAGCCGCGGTCGAGGTTCCAGCCGCTCTGCAGGCCGAGCGGGAAGCGGGTGTTGCGGAAGAGGTTGCGCAGGGTGGCCGGGGGCCGCTGGACGAGCGCCGCGACCTCCTCGCCGGACATCCGCTCGAGCCGCACCTGGCGCACCTCGGCCGCGCCGGTGCCGTTGATGTTGAGGAAGATGCCGAGCTGCTGGCTGGGCTTGCGCTCGAGGCGGAAGCGCCAGCTGCGCTCGACCCAGGCCGCGCCCGGCTGCACCTGCTCGGACCACACGTACTGGTAGGGCGCCGGGCGCATGCGCACGCCGACCACCACCGGCCCGGCGGCCTGGTTGCGCACCTGCAGGCCGACCCGGTAGTGGGCGCCTTCGACCAGCTCCGGCAGCGCCACGTTGAACTGGCCGAAGCCGGCGGCGACCGCGATGCGCAGGTGGGCCTCATCGCCGCTGCCGGCCACCTGCGCGGTGGCGACCGCGGTCGACCAGCCCGCGAAGTCGTCGGCCCAGCCGCGCGGCAGCACGCCGACGAAGGACCCGGTGCGGGTGGCGTCGCGTGGGTGGTCGACGGCGACGGTGTCCTCGGCGAAGCGGGTCAGGTGGATGGTCTCGGCGGCGCCGGCGTGGGCGGCCAGCAGCCAGGCGGCGGCGAACAGGGCGAGCGTGAGCGGGGCGCAGAGGGGACAGGGCATGGCGATCCTTGCAGCCCGGCGGCGGCAGCGCGGGACGGGGATTGTACCGGATAAACCCTGATATTGTTGATGAGTTTATGCAAACATCTTCATTTCATCCCCGCCCGCACCCCGGCCCGCTGGAGACGCCGGCCGCAATCCGGCCCTGCCCGACAATCGCGCAAGTGACCTGACCGCTTTGTGCCGGGACGCGACAGCGGCGGGGAAGTGCTGCGGCGCGCGGCAGCCGGAGCCGGGCGGGGATTGGAACGGGGACGACAGGGATCGCTGGCCCCGCCGGCGTGCGTCGGCGGCCATCACCACCGGAGATCCCTCCATGATCCAGCCTGCCTCCCGTGACCGCCTCACCACCACCCTGCGCAGCCTCGCCATCGGCGCGCTCGGCATGCTCGCCTCCGCCGGCCTCGCCGCCGAGGACGCGGTCAAGATCGGCGTCCTGCACAGCCTGTCCGGCACCATGGCCATCTCCGAGACCTCGTGCAAGGACGCCACCCTGCTCGCGGTCGACGAGATCAACGCCAAGGGCGGCGTGCTGGGCAAGAAGATCGAGGCGGTGGTGGTCGACCCCGCATCCAACTGGCCGCTGTTCGCCGAGAAGGCCAAGGAGCTGCTGCTGACCCACAAGGTCGCCGCCACCTTCGGCTGCTGGACCTCGGTCAGCCGCAAGTCGGTGCTGCCGGTCTACGAGGAGAACAACGGCCTGCTCTTCTACCCGGTGCAATACGAGGGCGAGGAGCAGTCGCTCAACGTCTTCTACACCGCCGCCTCGCCCAACCAGCAGCTGGTGCCGGCCGCCGAATACATGCTCGAGCAGGGCTCGACCAAGTTCTACCTGCTGGGCACCGACTACGTCTTCCCGCGCACCGCCAACAAGGTGCTCAAGGCCTTCCTCAAGGCCAAGGGCATCCCCGACAGCGCGGTGGCCGAGGAGTACACCCCGTTCGGCCACAAGGACTACCAGACCATCGTCGCCAAGATCAAGGCCTTCGCCAAGGGCGGCAGCGCGTGCGTGCTGTCGACCATCAACGGCGACTCGAACGTGCCGTTCTACAAGGAGTTCGCCAACCAGGGCCTGACCTCGGCGGAATGCCCGATCATGGCCTTCTCGGTGGCCGAGGACGAGCTGCGCGCGATGGAGGTGCCCCCGCTGGTCGGCCACCTGGCGGCGTGGAACTACTTCATGTCGATCGACAGCCCGGAGAACAAGGCCTTCGTCGCCGCCTTCCAGGCCAAGTACGGCAAGGACCGCGTGACCGACGACCCGATCGAGGCCGCCTACTACGGCGTCTACGTGTGGAAGGCCGCGGTCGAGAAGGCCAAGAGCTTCGAGGTCGACAAGGTGCGCGCCGCGGTCTACGGCCTCGAGTTCGCCGCCCCCGGCGGCGCCAAGAAGATGGACGAGAAGAACCAGCACACCTACAAGCCGGTCTACATCGGCGAGATCCTCAAGACCGGCCAGTTCAAGATCGTGTGGAAGTCGAAGGGCCTGGTGAAGCCCGACTCCTACTCGGCCTACCTGTGGCCCAAGGGCGACTACCCGGCGCCCACCGGC
>JAKLKR010000549.1 GCA_023150565.1 Planctomycetota bacterium | reverse complement strand
AGGCGCTGCAGCGCCTGGCGGCAGTCGGCCATCTGGGCGACCTGCCGCTCGGTGTCCAGCAGATCGGCCAACGGCCCGCGCTGCGCGGCCTTGTCGTCGCCCGGGCATTGCAGCGAGGCGCTGCGTCCGGTGCCGCGCTGGTCGACGAACACCAGATCGCGTCGTTGGTTCAGCCTCGAGAAACGGCGCGACAGGGGGCCGGCCATTTCGATCGCACTCTGTCCCGGGCCCCCGGCCAGGAAGAACACCGGATCCGCGGCCTTGCGCCGGGACAGCGCCGGGAGCACCGCCACATGCACGTCGATCGACGCGCCCTGCGGCCGGGCGGGGTCGAGCGGACGCTGAACCCGACCGCATTGCGCCTCGTGCTCGACGCCCTCGAGCCGGCACGGCTGCATACCCGCCGCCGGTGCGGCCATGGCGTAGCCGCAGGCCACTGCCGCCGCGGCCAGCACAGCGGCGCGCACGCGCCGCATCCCCGCGGCCGAACTCACCCGCGGCTGGCGACCAGCGCCTTGG
>JAKLKR010000548.1 GCA_023150565.1 Planctomycetota bacterium | reverse complement strand
GCCCGGTATCGGCAGTCCCACGGCCCGTGCCACGCCGTGGCGCCGCACTTCGGCGGCGATGGCTTCCAGTTCGCCGCGGCTGCCGCTCCAGGGGGACGGGCCGAGCGGTTCGCCCAGCGCGCCAGTGCGCGCACGCAGCAGTTGGTCCTGCGGCAAGGCCGCGGCGAATGCGCGACCCGTGGCGGTGGCGGTGAGCGACATCACGCTGCCCACGCGCAGGGCCACATGCAAGGGCTCGCGTGCATCGATCAGTCGCACGATGGTCGGACCCTGGTTGCCCCAGACGGCCAGGGCCACCGCATGCCCGGTGCGCTCGGCCAGGGCCTGCGCCACCGGCTCGGCCGCGCGCAACGGGTCGAACTGCCGCAGGCAGGCCAGGCCCAGCTGCAGGGCGGCCGGCCCCAATGCGTAGCGTCCGCTCGCGGAGGGCTGTTCCACCAATCCGAGTCGGGCGTAGCTCACCAGGTAGGGATGGGTGCGCGACGGGCTCAGCCCGGCGCGCTCGGACAGCTCCTTCAGC
>JAKLKR010000547.1 GCA_023150565.1 Planctomycetota bacterium | reverse complement strand
GCAATGGCGGCGACAACAACGTCCACCTCAAGGACTGGTTGGAGGAAGGCAGGAAGCGCCTCGACAAAGCCCGCGAAGAGCTGCACTACTTATGCGAGCCCGTTACTCAGCCACGGGAGTTCGAGCAGTTCCTGAGATACTTTTGCGGCGATGCCGCCAATCCCCATGCGCTGAACGAAACCGAGCCACTGCGTGTGCTCTTCTACAAAGCGGTAACTGTTTTTGTGCGCGCCTACGCCGCCATCGCGCAGGATCTCACCGAAGCCGGTTACTCGAATGACGACGCAGATGTAATTCGTAAAGAAGTAGAGTTTTACAGCGACCTTCGAGGCGCGATAAAGAGACACACGGGCGAAGAGTTGGATATCAAGCCTTATGAGGCGGACATGCGCCACCTCATCAACACCTACATTCAGGCTGATCCGGCGGCCGACCTGGGCGAACTGGGCGATATGTCGCTTACCGAACTCATCGTTAAGACCGGGATCAACGATGCCATTGCCAGGAAGCTCAATGCAGGTGGC
>JAKLKR010000546.1 GCA_023150565.1 Planctomycetota bacterium | reverse complement strand
AGGAGGGCGATACTCCCGTACTTCAGATCCCAGCCGTGTTCCTTCGCCGCGGCGCGCATGAGGGCGAATCCCTGCGCGTAGGAAACGAGCTTCGAGGCGTAGAGGGCCTTCTCGAGGTCGTCGACGAAGGCGGCCCTGTCTCCGGAGAAGGCCGGCTTTTGTGAGGAGAAGACCTTCGAGGCCGCGACACGTTCGTGCTTCATCGCGGAAAGGCACCGTCCGTAGACGGCCTCGCTGATCAGGGTCAGCGGCACGCCGAGATCGAGCGCCGCCACGCTCGTCCACTTGCCGGTCCCCTTTTGCCCGGCGGTGTCGAGGATCCTGTCCACGAGAGGGCTTCCGTCCTCGTCACGAAAACCCAGGATGTCCCGGGTGATCTCGATCAGGTAGCTGTCGAGATCGCCCTGGTTCCAGCGGGCGAAGACCTCGTGCATCTCCGGGGCCGTCATTCCGAGAAGCTGGGACATGAGCTGGTACGCCTCGCAGATCAGCTGCATGTCACCGTATTCGATCCCGTTGTGGACC
>JAKLKR010000545.1:263-531 GCA_023150565.1 Planctomycetota bacterium | reverse complement strand
GGAACACGTCGTCAAGGCGTATATCGCGCGACAGGCAGAGCACCACCGGAAAGAGGACTTCAAGTCGGAACTCCTGCGGTTGCTCGACGCGCACGCCGTCGACTACCAGCCGCAATATGTCACTGAGTAGGTCACCACTCCTTCGCCCCTTCGGGGCTCTGGAAATCGGAACAATTACTTGATGCTCCGAGCTCTTCTCCACGGGTTCGCTTCGCTCACCCGTGGCAACATTCACATGATCCCTTCGGGAGCAGAAGAAAAGACAAGA
>JAKLKR010000545.1:0-253 GCA_023150565.1 Planctomycetota bacterium | reverse complement strand
ACGTCGGCCACCCCAGCAGCGAGCAGCGGTTGTTCAGGTACGCCATCATCAGCGCCCCGCACAAGGTCCCGGCGATCGACGCCGTCCCGCCCGCGAGCGATGCGCCGCCGATCACCACCGCCGCGATCACGTCCAGCTCCAGACCCGCCGCCACGGTCGGGTCGCCCTGCGTCAGCCGCGACAACTGGAGCAGCCCGGCGAGCCCGACGAACAGGCCCGCCAGCGCGTACGCCGCCGTCTTGACGCCGCGGAT
>JAKLKR010000544.1 GCA_023150565.1 Planctomycetota bacterium | reverse complement strand
GGTCGGCGACAACCGCTGGTTCAGCCCAGATCCCGCCGTTGGCGGTTGTTGGTCCGTGGTTGATGGTTGGCGCACAGCGGGATGCGACACGGTCTTCGTTCACCCGCCAGGTGAGCCAGCGGGCATCGGATAGCTAACCACTTGGCGGCCCGCTGGTTCACCATCAACCATGAACCACCAACCAGGTTCATTTCCCGATGCAGAAGCGGCTGAAGATCGCCGCCAGGACCTCGTCGGGGGTGGTGGCGCCGACCAGCTCGCCGAGCAGGTCGGCGGCCAGGCGCAGCTCGTCCGCCAGCAGCTCGTCGGGCAGGGTGCCGGCGGCGGCGCGGCCGAGGGCGTCCTGGGCCCCGGCCAGCAGGCGCTGCTGGCGCGGCTCGCCGGCGGCGACCGCGGCCAGGCGCCCGGCCACCAGCTGGGCGAGCGCCTCCAGGCCGTGGCCGCTGGCGCTGCTCACCGCCAATGCGGCGCGCGTATCGCCGGGGCCGAGGTCGGCCTTGGTCGCCACCACCACGGTGCGGCCGGCGGGCA
>JAKLKR010000543.1 GCA_023150565.1 Planctomycetota bacterium | reverse complement strand
CGTTACGATAGGCCGTTCGCGACGCGGAACGGCCTGCTGTTCCGAACTCGGCGCCAAACGCACTACTTCTATGTGTACAAAAATGTAAAAGAAGGGCGCCCCCCACGGCGCCCCTCCAACCGCACGGTACCGCAAGGCGGAACCGGTACTTCCGAAATCTCTTTTTATTGGCTCCGCCAGGACTTGCAAGGCGCTTTCAACCCGTTGGGCGGGCGGCTAGCGGCCTTCCAGCCCCAGGGCCAGGGCCTCGCGCAGGGTCCGGGCCCGCAGGACTTTCAGGCCCGCCGGGGCGCTGAGTTTCTCGCGTCCGCGCGCGGGCAGCAGGATCGAGGTGAAGCCCAGCCGACGCGCCTCCGAGATCCGCGCGGGGCTGCGCGGGACCGGGCGCAGCTCGCCGCCCAGGCCGACCTCGCCCGCCGCCACCAGCCCTGCGCGCACCGGCTGGCCCGTGGCCATGCTCGCCAAGGCCAGCGCCAGCGGCAGGTCCGCGGCCGGTTCGTCCACGCGGAAGCCGCCCGCCGCGCTGACGAA
>JAKLKR010000542.1:285-531 GCA_023150565.1 Planctomycetota bacterium | reverse complement strand
CTGGTGCGCCTGGTCAACGCGGTGATCGGCGACGCGGTCAGGCTGCGCGCCAGCGACATCCACATCGAGACCGCCGAAGGCCAGCCGGTGCGCATCCGCCTGCGCATCGACGGCGACCTGGTGCCCTATCTCGAGCTGCCGCCGCGCCTGCGCTTCGCGGTGGTCGCGCGGCTGAAGATCATGGCCGACCTGGACATCTCCGAGCACCGCAAGCCGCAGGACGGCAAGATCGCGTTCGCGCGCTTC
>JAKLKR010000542.1:0-275 GCA_023150565.1 Planctomycetota bacterium | reverse complement strand
CCGAAGGTGGAGCTGCGCATGGTCACGGTGCCCACGGTCCACGGTCTGGAAGACGTGGTGCTGCGGCTGCTGTCGGGCCTCAAGCCCATGCCGATCGAAGGCATCGGCCTGTCGCCCGGCAACCTGCAGGGCCTGCGTGGGGTGATGGCCAAGCCCTACGGCCTGATCCTCATCTGCGGGCCCACCGGCTGCGGCAAGACCACCACCTTGCACTCGGTGCTGCGCGAGCTCAACACCGACCAGCGCAAGATCTGGACCGCCGAGGACCCGGTGGA
>JAKLKR010000541.1 GCA_023150565.1 Planctomycetota bacterium | reverse complement strand
GCTGACCCACACCCTGGCACGCAGTGCGCAGGTGCACCGCGCGCGCCTGAGCGGCGAGCCCGAGCTGGCGGCCGAGCCGCCCAAGCCCGACGCAGCCCCCGGGGCACCCCTGCTGCCCGCCCAGCGCGGCCAGCACGCCAGCCTGGCCAGCCTGCGCACCACCGACACCACCGAGGGCGCCAGCGGCGATGCGCAATCGGTGGGCGGCGGCCACGGCTGCGTGGACGCCTGGGCCCGCCCCGATCTGCTGGCCACCGCCCCGGCGGGCATCACCGCCCACACCCCCGCCAGCGCCACGCTCACCAGCGCCGCCACCACCAGCTGCACCACCACCGGCCACAGCCACACCCTGGCCCAGCGCCACCTGGCCAGCGCCAGCGCCCACGGCCTGATGCTCTACACCTACGGCCAGCGCGCACCCTCGAACACCGGCCCCGGCACCAGCCCGATAACCCCCACCGGCATCGCCATCCACGCCGCCAGCGGCAACTGGCAGTCGCAAAGCCAGAGCGCCCCCACCCGCATCGCCGCCCAGCG
>JAKLKR010000540.1 GCA_023150565.1 Planctomycetota bacterium | reverse complement strand
CCGAAACTGACGCCGTGCAGAACGCCGCGGGAACGCTGAGCCTCACCGACGCCGACGCCACCGCCGCCAACGTCATCGCCCAGGCCAACACCTCGGGCAGCTACGGCCGCTTCAGCATCGACGCCGCCGGGGTGTGGAGCTATACCACCCTCAGCGCCCTTGATTCGCTCGACGCCGGAGAGGTGGTGAGCGACGTCTTCAACGTAGCCACCTCCGATGGCGGCAGCGCCACGGTGACGATCACGATCACCGGCACCGGCGACGTCGCCAGCCTCAGCAGCGGCAGTGCATCGCTCACCGAAACTGACACCGTGCAGAACACCGCGGGCACGCTGACCCTCACCGACGCCGACACCACCGACGCAACCGTCGTCGCCCAGACCAACACCGCCGGCAGTTACGGCCGCTTCAGCATCGACGCCGCCGGGGCGTGGACCTACACGACCCTCAGCGCCCTTGATGCGCTCGACGCCGGCCAGGTGGTGACGGACGTCTTCACCGTCGCCACCTCCGATGGTGGTAGCGCCACGGTGACGAT
>JAKLKR010000053.1:10999-25288 GCA_023150565.1 Planctomycetota bacterium | reverse complement strand
CCCGGCCGGGGGTGAACTGCCTCACCCAGGACGAGATCCGCACACGCGCCGCCGGCGGCGAGTCGCTCGCCAGCATCGCCCGCGACGCCGGGGTGTCGCGCCAGCGGGTGCACGCCATCGTGCGCTCCTCATTTTGATCGCGGTTGCGGTCCAGGTGTACCTGCCCCTGCGCGCTGCCACTTCATGGCCTCCTTGGGGATCGCTGGCGACATGGACCGACGCCAGCACCGGATCGACCACCGGCAGACCGTTCGGCTGGGTGGTGGGGATGTCGACCGGCAGGGCACCGGGAAAGGTGCTGCGAACAATGATTCAGGTAGGTGTCCGTCTTTCCGGTCGATCCCTTGCCGGTATGCTGCCCGCGGCCTGACGGCCCGAGGAGGATCCCGGTATGCGTGCATTGGCCATCTGCGGCAGTCCGCGCAAGGAGGGCAACACCGAGATCCTGCTGCGGCGGTGCCTGGCCGGTCTGGCCGGCCAGGGGATCCCCGGCGACCTCATCCGCCTGGCCGAACACGAGGTCAAGCCCTGCACTGCCTGCGGCAAATGCGGCCAGGTCAAGGATCGCAGCTGTCCGGGCGTCGATGGCGACGACTTCGCGGCGGTGTTCGCGCGCATGGTCGAGGCCGACATCATCCTGGTCGGCTCGCCGGTCTATTTCGGTTCGGCGACGCCCAACCTGATGGCCCTGCTCGACCGCGCCGGCTATGTCGCGCGTGCCAACGGTGGGCTGTTCTCGCGCAAGCTGGGCGGTCCGGTGGTGGTCGCCCGGCGGGCGGGGCAGAACTTCACCTTCGCCCAGTTGCTGTTCTGGTACATGATCAACGACATGGTGGTGCCCGGATCAAGCTATTGGAACGTGTCCTTCGGCCGCCAGGTCGGCGAGGTGGAGAACGACGCGGAAGGTCTCGCCACCGTCGACCGCTTCGCGCAGAACCTGGCCTGGCTGGCGGGCAAGCTGGCCGGCTGAAGGAATCCCTCAGGCCGGGGCCTCCGCGCGCGCCTGTGGTCATCAGCCCGCAGCCGGGCGGTGGCGCTGATGCTGGCGGGCGCCGGCGCGGAATCGCGCGCGCCGGTGGCGGTGATCGGCTGCGCTCCTGCGCCGGGCTCAGCCCGGCGACCAGCGCACGGTCGCCAGCCCATAAGCCGGCACGCTCAGGGCCACCTTCCCGCCGGGCCCGGCCTGGCAGTCGCCCTCCGGGGTGCGCTCGTCGAGCGCGACGCGGCGCGCCTGGCCCCAACCCGAGCCGGGGTCGATCACCGCCGGTGCCGGCGCGCCGCCGCGGTTGAGCACCCGCACCACCAGGCCGTCGCCACGCTGCGGGCGCTTGACCGCGGTGATCTCGATGCCGTCGCCGTGGCAGCGCGGCGGGCGCGCCAGGGCGGCGAAGGGGTCGTCGCCGGGGGCGGCGAAGGCCGCCACCGCCAGGCGGGGGGTCAGCCAGGTGCGCGCCGCCTGCGCCGCGGCGGCATCGTCGCCGGCCGGCTCCAGCGCCCAGCCGGCGCGCTGCGGCCCCTGGGCGCGCGCGTGCTCGACATCGAGGTTCATGCCCGCGGCGGGGCCGATGGTGTCGACCGCGCGCCCGAGGCCGAGCAGCAGGGTGCCGTCGCTGCCGGCTTCGGCGCGCGCCTCCAGCTCGTAGATGCCCGCGGTCAGTACCGCCAGGCCGTCGCCGCGTCGCACCCAGTCGAGCAGCGGCCGGCAGGGCAGGGGCTCGCCGGCCGCGGTCCAGGGGCGGGCGGTGGCGCCGAAATGGGCGCCACTGGCGAGCGTCGGACGGCCGGGTGCCGGCAGGGCCAGACGCAGTCGGTGGTGATCGGCGCGGTTGTCCCAGGTGGTGGCGCATTCCAGCCGTGCCACCCCCGCCCACAGGCGCAGGCGGGTGGTGATGGCCAGCGCGACGGTGTCGTCGCTGCGCCGGCCCGGCACCGCGGCGATGCGCCACCAGCCGCTGGGCATGCGCCGTTCGCGGCGCGCCCCCTCGGCCAGGCGGGCGGGGATGCGCCAGGCCAGCACCACCTCCAGCTCGGCGCAGGCCGGGCCGTGGTGGGCCAGCCGGCAGGAGGCCCGGGCGGGCGCCCCGGGGTCCGCCGCCCACGAGCGCCAGGGGCGCTCACCCGCCACCGGCACCGCGTCGTAGGTATCGCCGGCGTCGGCGTCGTCCTCGAAGCCGCCCAGACCCTCCCAGCGCCGTCCGTCGCGGCGGTCGCAGAGCGAGAAACGGCCGTCGGTCCCGACCTCGACCCGCAGCAGGCCGTTGTCGAGGTGGCGCGCGCCGGCGTCGATCGCCGCCGGCGCCGCCTGGCCCGGTTCGGCCCACAGGCGGTCGCAGCCGGGGGGGATGGCGGCCTCGATGCGCGCCAGGGCGAAGACCTGGGCGGGATCGTGGCCGGGCCCGGGATCCTTGCTCGCCACCGCCAGCAGCGCCGCGTCGGCGGCGTGGCAGGTCTCGAGGTCCATGCGCCGGCGTGCCACCACGGTGGCACCGCCGCGGGCGTTTCCGTCGCGGTCGCGCAGCACCAGCCGGTCGGGGCAGTCGCCGGGGATGCGCAGCAGCAGGTTCTCGCCGTGCGCCCCCGGCCGGCCCAGGCCGCCGGCCAGGGCCAGCTGCAGGCGGTCGCCATCCCGCCGCGGCCGGGTGGCGGTGGCGGCGCGCAGCCAGCGCTCGGCGGCGAAGCCGGCGGCCTCGACCGCGCTGCGCAGGCGGGCGTGCACCTCGGCCATCACCGCATCGGTGCAGCAGGCGCAGATGGAGTCGTGGGCGTGGCCCTGGAGCAGCTCGCGCCAGCACTGGCGTAGCACGGCGCCGCGTGCGCCCGCGCCGGCGGCCGGCAGCAGGGCGTCGAGCGGCTCCAGCAGCGCGCCCAGCAGCCATTCGCCGGCGCGGTTGGCGCGTTTGAGCGCCGCATCGGTGGAGAGCACGCCCTGGAGGTCCATGGTGGCCTCGCCATCGCCGCGCAGCTCGCCCTGCACCAATGGCAGCGCCAGCCCGGCACTGGCGTCGGCGGCCGCCGCCGCGAACGCCGCCGGGGTCGACAGCCGCCAGCGCGCGCCCTGGCCGAGCCCGGCCACCAGCGCGGCGAAGCCCGGCTGCGCCGGCAGGTGGTCGACCCCGGCCGAGGCGTAGCGCAGCGGCACCGGCCAGCGCCCCTCCTCGCCCACCAGCAGCCTGGCCGACGCGGCCGCTGCGCTGGCCGCGTCGGCCGCCCGCCAGCCGATGTGCGACCAGATGTCGGGATAGGCCAGGCCGACGGCGTTGGCGTAGCCGATGCTCCAGGCCAGCACCTCGGCGCCATCCGGGGACCGCCAGCGGAACAGCCGCTCGCGGCCGAGGCTGGAGGGGATGCCGCGGCCGCAGTTGGCCGAGGCGATGCCGAAGCCGCGCAGCAGGGCCGGCAGCATGGCGATCGAGCCGAAGCTGTCGGGCACGTAGCCGTGCGCCTGGCAGCCGCCCAGGGCTTCGGCGGCGGCGGTGCCGAGCAGCAGGTTGCGCACCGCCGCCTCGTCGCCCTCGAGGAACTGGTCGGCGAGCACGTACCACGGCCCGATCGCCAGCCGGCCGGCAGCGACCGCCGCCGCCACCTCGGCGCGGCGTTCCGGGCGCAGCGCGAGGTAGTCCTCGATCGCCGCGGTCTGGCCGTCGAGCACGAAGGGGCCGGGCTCGGCGCGGTCGAGCAGGTCGTCGACCAACTCGACCAGGCGCACGCGGTATTCGCCCGCGCTCTGGACCCACTCGCGGTCCCAGTGGGTGGTGTGGATGACGTGGACCTCGGGTGCCATGCCGGCGAGGATAGCCCGTCGGCGGTGGCGACCGGGCCGGGGCGTGATGGCCGCTGCGCCCGCATGTGATCCCGGGGCGCTGGCCCGCGCCCGGCCGGCGGCCACCCTGCGGCCATGATCGAGCTGGCCTGGGGATGGTCGGGGACGGTGCGGCCGATGGACCTGGCGCGCTGGCGCTTCCGCGCCGGCCAGGGCTGGGGCGAGCACCGCCATGCCTTCCTCGAGGTGTTCTGGGTCGAACGCGGCCGCCTGCGCCACCGCGTCGACGGCACCGAGCAGGAGCTGGCGGCGGGCTCGGCGGGCTGGATCGGCCCCGGCCATGGGCATTGGGCCGAGGCGGTGGGCGGCGAGGCGGTTCTGGTCAACTGCGCGGTGCGCGCCCAGGACTGGGACGGCCTGCGCGCGCGCTGGGAGGCCGATGCCACCCGCCTGTGGCAACATGGCCACGGCAGCGCGGCGCTGCCGCCCGGGGCGGTGGGCGAGCTGGCGCGCCTGGTCGATGGCGCTGACCCCCAGCGCGCCGCCGACCGCGACCTGCTGCTGACCGCGCTGGCGCGCCTGCTGCGTCCCGACGCCGCCGCCGGCGACGCGGCCATGCCCGAGCGCCTGCGCTCGGCGCTGCGGTCGATGGCGGTCGACCAGGCCTGGAGCGACGGGGTGGCGGGGCTGGCGGCGCGCGCCGGGCTCAGCCGCGAGCACCTCAGCCGGCAGGTGCGCCGCACCCTCGGCTGCACCGCCGCCGACCTGCTGCTGCACCTGCGTCTGCAGGCGGCGGCGCGCGCCCTGGCCAGCGACGCGCGGCCGGTGGCGGTGGTGGCGGGCGAGTTCGGCTTCGCCTCCAGCGCGCACTTCAGCCGGCATTTCCGCGCCCGCTTCGGCGCCACCCCGCACGCCTGGCGGCGGCGGGCGGCGGGCGAGGGCCCCGGCCCCGAGCCGCGCTGCCCCCCCGCCGGCCGGCGCCAGGCCTGAAGCTCAGAAGCGCGGGGCGCCTCCCTGGGTGGCGGGCTCGGCTCCGGCGCGGTCGAGCTGCAGGTCGCCATCGGCGAGGCGCAGGCTGAGCCCGGACAGGTGGCAGGTCCAGGCGGATGCCGGTGTCTGGGGGTGTCAACCCGAGCGCGGAATCGCAGTCTGTCTTGCGCCGCCTGCTCGGCAGGCGCCATTGCCGTCAGCCGGCGGCCGGCGATCCTGGCGCCGCCATGCCCAGCTCCGCCCCGCGCCGGCCCAAGCATCGCGCCATCTTCGAGGTGCTGCAGCGCGAGATTGCCGCCGGCGCCTATTCTGACGGCCGCCTGCCGGGCGAGGTGGCGCTGACCAGCCGGTTCGCAGCGTCGCGTCCGACCGTGGCCCGCGCCCTCGACGCCCTGCGCGCTCAGGGCCTGATCGAACGCCGACCGGGGGCGGGCACCTTCCTGCGCCGCGGCGCCCCGGTGGGCGGCGGGGTGCTCGGGCTGATCGGGGCCGGGCTGGGCCACACCGAAATCCTCGGGCCGATCGGCGACCAGCTCGCCCATGCCGCCGAGGGCGCCGGCTACCGCCTGGTGCTGGGCGACGCCGGCCTGCGCGAGCGCGATGCCGAGCGCCTGTGCGCCGAGTACCTCGCGCGCGGGGTGGCGGGGGTGTTCCTCGCCCCGCTCGAACTCGCCCACGGGCGCGAGCTCGCCAACCGCCGCCTGGTGGCGGCCCTGCGCCGGGCGCGCATCCCGGTGGTGCTGCTCGACCGCGACCTGCTCGACTTCCCCGCCCGCAGCGATGTCGACCTGGTGGCGGTCGACGACGTGCGCGCCGGCTGCGTGCTCGCCCGCCACCTGCTGCGCGGGCGCCGCCGGCGGCGCCTGGCGGTGGTCGCCCGTCCCGGCTTCCCCTCGACCACCGACCTGCGCCTGGCGGGCTGCCGGCAGGCGGCGGCGACGGCTGGCGTTCCGGTCGAGTTCCTGGTCGGCGATCCCGCCGACCCCGCCTTCGCCGCCCGCGTCGCCGCCGACGCTGACAGCGTGGCCTGCTCCAACGACGCCACCGCGGTGGCGCTCATCGCCACCCTGCTCGGACTCGGGGTGGCGGTGCCGGGCACGGTGCGGGTGGGCGGCTTCGACAACCTCGCCGCCGCCGCTGCCGCGCCGGTGGCGCTCACCAGCATGCGCCTGCCCTGCCGCGACCTCGGCCGGCTGGCGCTCGCCACCCTGCTGGAACGCATCCGCCAGCCCGATCTGCCGCCGCGCCAGGTGCTGCTTGCCGCCGAACTGGTGCAACGGCGCTCCAGCAGGTAGGGCAAATGTCATGACAGCCGGCCCAGGCGGTTGGCGCGGAGCTGGCATCGCCGGATAGGCTCGGCGGGCATGAGCGCCACCGCCACCGCCGCCCACCCCGCCACCACCCCGCCCGATGATCAGCGCGCCGAGCTGCTGGCGCTGATCGACCGCCTGCCCCAGGCGCGGGTGGCGGTGTTCGGCGATCTGTGCGTGGACGCCTACTGGCATCTCGACCAGCACTGCGACGAGGTCTCGGTCGAGACCGGGTTGCCGGTGAACCGGGTGGTCCGCCAGAGCTATTCCCTGGGCGCCGCCGGCAACGCGGCGGTGAACGCCGCGGCGGCCGGGGCCGGGCGGGTCGAGCTGGTGGGGATGGCGGGCGAGGACCATTTCGGCGACCTGCTGCTGGCGCACGCCGGCGCCGCCGGCCTGGCGCTCGACGGCGTCATCCGCGACCCCGCCTGGCAGACCATGGTCTACGCCAAGCCGGTGGGCGCCGCCGGCGAAGGCCCGCGCCTCGACTTCGGCGGCGGCAACCGCCTGGATGACCGCGCCATCGCCCGTCTCGCCGCCGCCCTGGAAGCCGCCGCCGGCCGCAGCACCGCCCTGGTGCTGAACCAGCAGGTGGGGGTGGTGCTGGCCGATCCGGCCCTGGCCCAGGCGGTCAACCGCGTGCTGGCCCGCCATCCGCGCCTGCGCGTGCTGGTCGACGCCCGGGTGGGGGCCGACGCCTATCCCGGCGCGGCGCTCAAGCTCAACCTGCGCGAGGCGGCGCGCCTGCTCGGCCGCCCGGCCCCCGCCGAGCCGGCCGACCAGGAGGTGGCGGTGGCGCTGGCGACGGAGCTGCACCGCCGCCGCGGCCAGACCGTGTTCCTGACCCGCGGCGAGCGCGGCCTGGTGGTGATCGACGGCGGCACCGCGACGGTGCTGCCGGGGGTGGCGTGCAGCGGGGCCACCGACCCGGTGGGGGCCGGCGACACCGTCACCGCCCTGCTCGCCGCCGCCCTCGCGGTGGGGGCGGATGCGGTGCCGGCGGCGCGCCTGGCCAACCTGGCGGCGGCGGTGACGGTGCGCAAGCTGGGCACCACCGGCAGCGCCAGCCCGGCCGAGCTGCGCGCCCTGGTGGCGGGCGCCGACTACCTGCATCTGCCCGAGCTGGCCGCCGATCCGCGCCGGGCGCGCCTGCATCCCGGCACCGCCATCGAGGTGGTGCGCGAGCGCCACGCCGCCCGCATCACCCACGCCATCTTCGACCACGACGGCACCATCTCGACCCTGCGCCAGGGCTGGGAGGCGGTGATGGAGCCGATGATGGTGCGGGCGCTGCTGGGAGCGCGCCACGACGACGCCCCCGCCGAGCTGCACCGGCGCGCGACCGCGGCGGTGCGCGAGCTGATCGACCGCACCACCGGCATCCAGACCCTGGCGCAGATGGAGGAGCTGATCGGCCTGGTGCGCGCCTTTGGCTGCGTCCCCGCCGCCGAGGTGCTGGACTGCCACGGCTACAAGCGCCTCTACAACGACGCCCTGATGGCGCGCATCCGCGCCCGCCTGGCGCGTCTCGAGTCCGGCGTGCTGGAGCCGGCCGACTTCACCATCCGCGGCGCGGTCGAGCTGCTGCACGAGCTGCACCGGCGCGGGGTGCGCCTGTACCTGGCCAGCGGCACCGACCAGCAGGACGTGGCCGACGAGGCCCGCGCCCTGGGCTATGCAGGACTCTTCACCGGCGGCATCCATGGCGCGGTCGGCAGCCTGGCGGTCGAGGCCAAGCGCGAGGTGATGGACCGCATCGTGCGCGGCGAGGGGCTCGATCCCGCCGCCCTGCTGGTGGTCGGCGACGGCCCGGTCGAACTGCGCGAGGGCCGCCGCCGCGGCGCCTGCTGCCTGGGGGTGGCGAGCGACGAGCCGCGCCGCTACGGCCTCGACCCCGCCAAGCGCACCCGCCTGATCCGCGCCGGGGCCGACCTGGTGGTGGGCGACTTCACCGAGCGCGGGCCGCTGCTGGCCCTGCTCGGATTCACCTGAGAGGCACGGAACACCCCATGAGCACCCATCCCAAGATCCTCACCGCCGCCCAGGCCCGCGCCGAGCGCGACCGCCTGGTCGCCGCCGGCCGCCGCCTGGTGTTCACCAACGGCTGCTTCGACATCCTCCACCGCGGCCACGTCTCGTACCTGGAGTTCGCCCGCGCCCAGGGCGACGCCCTGCTGGTGGGGGTCAACAGCGACGCCTCGGTGAAGCGCAACAAGGGCGACCTGCGCCCGATCAACCCGCAGGAGGACCGCGCCTGGGTGCTGGCGGCGCTGGGCGCGGTCGACTACGTGGTGGTGTTCGACGCCAAGGAGCCCAAGGAGCTGATCGCCGAGATCATCCCCCAGGTGCTGGTGAAGGGCCGCGACTGGGCGCACTACGTCAGCGGGCGCGAGGTGGTCGAGGCCCATGGCGGCACGGTGGTGCTCGCCGACCTGGTCGAGGGACGCAGCACCACCGGCACCATCGAGCGGGTGCTTAAGGCCTATGGCCCGGAGGCTGCCAGATGAAAGGGCCCATCATCGTCACCGGCGCCGCCGGCTTCATCGGCCGCAACGTGGTGGCGGAGCTGAACCGGCGCGGCCGCACCGACCTGGTGCTGGTCGACCGCCTGGGCAGCGACGAGCGCTGGGCCAACCTGGTCGGCCTGCGGTTCGACGACCTGATCGAGCCCGATGAGCTGCTGGCGCGCATCGCCGCCGGCACCGCCCCGGCCGCCGGCACGGTGATCCACCTCGGCGCCTGCAGCGCCACCACCGAGCGCGACGCCAGCTTCCTGCTCGCCAACAACTACCGCTACACCCGCAGCCTGTGCGCGTGGTGCCTGGGGCGCGCGGCGCGCTTCGTCTATGCCTCCAGCGCCGCCACCTATGGCGACGGCGCCCAGGGCTACAGCGACGAGGACGCCGCCACCCCGGGCCTGCGCCCGCTGAACATGTACGGCTATTCGAAGCACCTGTTCGATTGCTGGGCGCTTGCCACCGGCGCCCTCGCCAGCATCGCCGGGCTCAAGTACTTCAACGTCTACGGTCCCTACGAGGACCACAAAGGCGACATGCGCTCGGTGGTCAACAAGAGCCATGCGCGCATCGCCGCCGGCGGCGGCATCGAGCTGTTCCGCTCCTACCGCAGCGACTACGCCGACGGCGAGCAGCGCCGCGACTTCATCTACGTGCGCGACGTGGTCGACGTGACCCTGCACTTCGCCGGGCGGGGTGCCGCCTCGGGCCTGTTCAACTGCGGCACCGGCCAGGCCCGCACCTGGCTCGACCTGGCGCGGGCGGTGTTCGCGGCGGTCGGCCAGCAGCCGCGCATCGCCATCATCGACATGCCGGAGCCGCTGCGCGCCAAGTACCAGTACTTCACCCAGGCCGATACCGCCAAGCTGCGCCGTGCCGGCTACGCCCGGCCCTTCACCAGCCTCGAGGACGGGGTCGCCGACTACGTCCGCACCCACCTCGCCATCCGGGCATGACTGGCGCAAAGCGACGGTCGTGGTGGCGCATCGGACCCCTACCGCCGCCATCCCCCGGACGCTAGGATCAGGGCATGAGCATCATCGGTCTGGACATCGGTGGGAGCAAATGCGCGGTCCTCAAGGCGGACGACGCCGGCGCGATCCAGCGGACCATCCGGTTCGCCACCACGGACTGCGCGACGACCCTGGCGCGGCTGTGGCAGGCGGTGGCGGAGCTGGAGCCGGGTCCGGCGCCGGTGTTCGGGGTGAGCTGCGGCGGGCCGCTCGACAGCGGTGCCGGGCTGATCCTGTCGCCGCCCAACCTGCCCGACTGGGACCGGGTGCCGATCACCGCCGAGCTGGAACGGCGCTTCGGCGGGCGCGCCTTCCTGATGAACGACGCCAACGCCGGCGCCCTGGCGGAATGGCGCTTCGGCGCCGGGCGCGGCTGCCGCAACGTGGTGTTCCTGACCTACGGCACCGGCATGGGCGCCGGGGTGGTGTGCGACGGCCGCCTGCTCGAGGGTGCCAACGGCAACTTCGGCGAGGTCGGCCACCTGCGCCTGACCCCGGACGGCCCGGTGGGCTACAACAAGGCCGGCTCCTTCGAGGGCTGGTGCAGCGGCGCCGGCATCGGCCGCTACGCCCGCGCCATCGCCCAGCGCGAGGGGGGCCGGGTCGCCTTCAACCCCGGCCGCATCGAGGACATCACCGCCCGCCACGTGGCCGAGGCCGCCGAGCGCGGCGACGCCCTGGCGCAGGAGATCCTCGCCAAATCCGGCCGCCGGCTGGGCATGGCCCTGGCCATGCTGGTGGACGTGCTCAACCCCGAGGTCATCGCCCTCGGCTCGGTGTTCCTGCGCGCCCGGCGCTGGATCGAGCCGCACATGCGCCCGGTGCTGGAGGCGGAGGCGCTGGCGCCGTCGCTGGCGGTGTGCCGGGTGGTGCCCTCGGCCCTGGGCGAGGACATCGGCTCGTACGCCGCGGTCGCCATCGCCGTCTACCAGGCCGGCGGCTTCGCGCGCGAACTGCGCGGCGCCACCGACGCCGCCCTGGCGCCGCTCGCGGCGCGGATGTGAAAGGCCAGCCATGACCACCGCCCTCGCCACCGACCACCTCGCCGTCCTCCTCGTCCGCCGCCCCGAGCTGGCGCCGATCGAGGCCGAGCTGCGCGCCGCACACGAGCTGCTGCTGGGCTGCTACCGCGGCGGCGGCACCCTGCTGCTGTGCGGCAACGGCGGCAGCGCCGCGGATTCCGACCACTGGGCGGGCGAACTGCTCAAGGGCTTCGAGTCGCGCCGGCCGCTGCCCGCCGGCGAGCGCGCCGGTCTGGACGAGCGCCTGGGCTGCCTGCTCCAGCGCGGCCTGCCCGCCATCCCGCTCACCGGATTCCCCGCCCTGCGCACCGCGGTGGCCAACGACATGGATCCCCAGCTGGAATTCGCCCAGCTGGTGCAGGCCTTCGGCCGCCCGGGCTGGGTGCTGGTGGCGATCAGCACCTCGGGCAACGCCGGCAACGTGTGCGCCGCCGCCCAGGTGGCGCGTGCCCGCGGCATGCACGTACTCGGCCTGACCGGCGCCGGCGGCGGCCGCCTGGCCGGGCTGTGCGACCTGTGCCTGCGCGTGCCCTCGACCCGCACCTGCGAGGTCCAGGAGCTGCACCTGCCCATCTACCACACCCTGTGCCTGATGCTGGAGGACGCCCTGTTCGGCGCGGAGGTGGCGTGAGCGCGCGCATCTATGCCTGCGAGGTGCCGGTGCGCTCGCGCCACGACGTGGTGGTGGTGGGCGGCGGTACCGCCGGGGTGGCGGCGGCGGTGGCGGCGGCGCGCGGCGGTGCGCGCACCATGCTGATCGAGGCCCAGGGCCTGCTCGGCGGCACCATGACCGCCGGCCTGGTCACCCCCATCGGCGCCGCCACCACGCGCGGCGGCCGGCGCTTCGGCGGCATCCTGTGGGAGCTGCTCGACCGCGTCGAGGCGCTGGCGCGCGAGCATCTCGGCGCCGCCGGCGAGCCCCACTCCGCGCCCCACCACATGGCCGAGGCGCTGCGCGCCCTCGCCGCCGGGGCCGGGGTCGAGGTGCTGCTGCGCACCGCCTTGGTCGACGCCGAACGCGCCGGCGACCGGGTCGAACGCCTGCTGGTGCACAACAAGGGCGGCCTGGCCTGGGTCGAGGGCGGCTGCTTCATCGACGCCAGCGGCGATGCCGACCTGCTGCGCGCCGTCGGCGAGGCCACCGTGCTCGGCAGCGAGCCGGGGGTGTTCGACCAGCTGGTGCGGGGCGGGTACGCCGAGGTGCACGAGGGCGGTGGCGCCTACCAGGGCTACGCCAGCAGCGGGTGCTTGCAGCCGGTGACGCTGTTCTTCACCATGGGCGGGGTCGAGGTCGAGCGCGCCATGGCGCTCAACAACCGCCGCCTGACCTACGCCGACGTCGGGTTGACGCGCGCCGACTTCCTGCGCCTGCCCTACGCCAACACCCCCGGCTTCGAGGTCGGCGCGGGCGACGAGCTGCCGCTGCCCCAGGGCCGGGTGCTGGTCACGCGCACCCCGCGCCCGGGGGTGGTGGCGGTGAACATGTCGCGCATCACCGGGGTCGACGGCAGCGATCCCGACCAGCTCAGCCGTGCCGAGATGGCGGCGCGCGCCCAGGTGATGGCGCTGGTCGACCTGCTGCGCCGCTGCATCCCCGGCTTCGCCCAGGCCTGGCTGGCCGAGATCGCCCCCAGCCTGGGGGTGCGTGAGACCCACCGCCTGGTCGGGCGCACGGTGCTCAGCGGGTCGGCGGTGATCGCCTGCGCCGCCCACCCCGAGGCGGTGGCGCAGGGCTCGTACATGATCGATATCCACGACCCGCAGGGGCGGCGCAAGGCCATCGGCGGCGAGTTGCGCGGCGAGTGCTACGACATCCCCTACGGCTGCCTGCTGCCGCGCACGGTGTCCAACCTGCTCGCCGCCGGGCGCTGCATCTCGGTCGACCACGTGGCCCATTCCAGCACCCGCATCCAGGGCACCTGCCTGCTCACCGGGCAGGCCGCCGGCACCGCCGCCGCCCTGTGCTGCGTTCGCGGCTGCGCCCCCGCCGATCTGCCGGTCGCCGCGCTGCAGCAGCGCCTGCGCGCCGACGGCGTCACCCTCCACCCCCACTGAGCCGCCATGATTTCCATCCACGTCGCCTTCCACGCCCATCTCGACCCGGTGTGGCTGTGGCCGTGGACCTCGGGGCTCGACGAGGCCATCGCCACCGCGCGCAGCGCCTGCGACCGCCTCGACGCCCATCCCGACATCTCCTACTGCCAGGGCGAGGCGTGGACCTTCGCCATGATCGAGCGCGCCGATCCGGCTCTGTTCGCGCGCATCCGCGCCCACATCGCCGCCGGCAGGTGGGAGGTGGTCAACGGCTGGTGGACCCAGCCCGACTGCAACCTGCCGGGGATCGACGGCCTGCACGCCCAGCTCGCCACCGGCCTGGACTACGTGCGCGAGCGCTTCGGGCTGCGCCCGCGCTGCGGCTTCAATCCCGACAGCTTCGGCCACTGCGCCGCCCTGCCCGACGTGCTGCGCGCGCACGGCCAGGACCGCTACGTGATGATGCGCCCCGGCGAGGGCGAGATGGCGCTGCCGGCGCGGCTGTTCCGCTGGCGCGGCGCCGGCGGCGGCACCGTCACCACCTGGCGGGTGGCGGGCAGCTACCAGGGCGGCCAGGACGGCACCCTGGCCCTGGCCCAGCGCGCGCTCACCGACCTGCCGGCCGGCTGCCGCCACGCCCTCGCCCTGTTCGGCATCGGCAACCACGGCGGCGGGCCCACCGAGCGCATCATCGCCCTGCTGCGCGCCGGGCGCGACAGCATCCCCGGGGCGCGGCTGGAGTTCTCCACCATCGGACGCTTCTTCGACGCGGTCGAGGCCGATGCGCCCGCCCTGCCCGAAGTGGCGGGCGAGCTGCAGCAGCACGCCATCGGCTGCTACAGCGTGGTGCGCGCGGTGAAGACCGGGGTGCGGCGCGCCGAGCACGCCCTGGCGCGCGCCGCCCAGGCCGATCCCGCCGCCGACCTGGCCGGGTCGTGGCGCGCGGTGTGCGCGCACCACTTCCACGACACCCTGGGCGGCTCGTCGCTGCCCGAGGCCTATGCCACCATCCTCGACCAGCTCGGCGGCGCCGCCGCCGCCGGCGACGAGGCCCTGGCCTACGCGGTGCGCCGCCAGGTGGCGGCGCTGCCCGGCGACACCATGCCGCGGGTGGTGTTCGCCAACCCGGGCAATGAAGCCTGGAGCGGCTGGGCCGAGGGCCTGACCTACCTCGAAGGGCCGTGGGTGAAGCAGCCCTGGCGGCTGGTGACGTCGCAGGGGGCCGAGGTGCCATTCCAGGTGCTGAACGCTGGCCTGGGCATCGGCGAATGGAACTGGGGCCTGCGCCGGCTGCTGGTGCGCGCCAGCCTCGAGCCGGGCGAGCTGCTGCCCCTGCGCTGCGACCTGTCGGCGCCGCCGACGCCGATCCCTGCCGGGGTCGAGGCCAGCGCCGGACGCATCGCCGCCGGCGCCACCGCCCTCGCCACCGGCGCCGCCGGGCCGGTGCTGCTCACCGCCGATGGGCGGGCGCTGCCCATCGCCCTGCACCTGCTCGACGACCCCAGCGACACCTGGAGCCACGGCCGCGACCGCTACGCCGAGCTGCCGCTGGCCACCGCCAGCTGGTCGCCGGCGCGGGTGCTGGAAAGCGGCCCGCTGCGCGCCGCCATCGCGCAGGAGGGTGTCATCGGCGGCAGCACCCTG
>JAKLKR010000053.1:0-10989 GCA_023150565.1 Planctomycetota bacterium | reverse complement strand
GAATGGCGGGTCTACGCCGGCGAGGCGATGGTCGAGCTGCTGCTGACGGTGGGCTGGAGCGAGCGCCACCGCCTGCTCAAGCTGGTGCTGCCGCTGGCGGGCGAAGCCGGCCGGGTCGACGGCACCCCCGGCGCCGCCCTGGCGCGGCCCAACGACGGCCGCGAGCTGCCGCTGCACGATTGCCTGGCGGCGGCCTCGCTGGGGGTGGTGTGTCCGGACGTGTTCGCCGCCGATGCCACCGCCCAGCGGGTGCGCTTCACCCTGCTGCGCAGCCCGCTGATGGCCCACCACGACCCCAGCCTGCCCTCGATCTTCGTGCGCCCGGTGTTCGCCGACCGCGGCGAGCACACCTTCCGCTTCCGCTTCCGCCCGGGGGCGGCGGCCGCCGCCGCGTTGCTGGCGGAGGCGCGCGGCTGGCAGCGCCCGCCGCTGGTGGCCGACTGCACCCGCGGCATGCCGGTGCGCATGATGGAGGGCTGACGGACCCGGCTGCGTTCCGTCCAGGCTGCGGCGGCGTTCCCTCCATTCCGGGGGCGGCGGTGATCGGCATACCATCGGGGTATGAACCCGCCCCGCCAGACCACCGCGATCGTCTTCCCCGAACCCGGCACAATCGAGCTGCGCCGCCTCGACCTGCCCGAGCCCGCGCCCAGCGACATCATCGTGCAGGTGGCGCGCACCGGGGTCTCGACCGGCACCGAACTGCGCGTGCTGAGCGCGTGCTACGTCAAGCCCGACGCCTTCCCGCTGGTGCCCGGCTACTGCGCGGTCGGCACCGTGACCTGGACCGGACCCGAGGCGCGCGGCTTCCGCGTCGGCGACCGGGTGAGCTGCCGCAACCCGCGCCCGCTGCCCGGCATCGGCTGCAGCTGGGGCGGCCAGTGCGCCTGGCATGTGGCGCGCACGGTGGGCGAGGACGCCGCCATCCTGCTGCCCGAGGGCGAGTGGGACGACTACGCCCTGGCCGAGGTCGCCGCCATCAGCCACCGCGGCGCGATCGCCGCCGATCCGCGCCCAGGCGAGACCGCGGTGGTGGTCGGCCAGGGCCTGATCGGCGCCGCCAGCACCGCCTGGCTGGCCGCCGCCGGCTGCCGGGTGGTGGCGGTCGACCGCGAGCCGGGCCGCCTGGCCAACGCCGCCCGCTGGGGCGCCATGGCCACGGTGGTGGCCGGCGCTCCCGACACCGCCGAGCGCATCCTCGCCCTCACCGGCGGCGGTGCCGACATCGTGGTCGAAAGCTCGGGCACCACCCCGGGCTTTCACCTCGCCCGCCGCCTGACCCGTTCGCTGCCGCACCGCGCGCGCAGCGAGTGGGACGTGCCCGACCTCGCCGCCGCGCCGCGCTGGGCCCGCCTGGTGCTGCAGGCCAATTACATCGAGGAGGTGAGCGCCAATCCCTTCGCCATGACCCCGGGCGAGGGCACGGTGTTCCTCTCGCCGATGGACCGCGGCATCGCCGACCGCCTGCGCACGGTGGCGGCGATCCGCGCCGGGCGCTTCCCCGGGCGCGCGCTGGTGCAGCGGGTGGTGCCGGTGGCCGAGGCCCCGGCCGCCTACCGCCGCCTGATCGAGAACCCGGCCGAGGCCTTCTCGCTCGCCTTCGACTGGACCGGGGCGGAGTGAATCCCATGACCATCACCCACGCCATCATCGGCTGCGGCCCCTCGACCGAGGGCAAGGGCGGCGCGCACAGCATCGCCTACGCCCACGCCGCCGGCGCCCGCCGCGCCGGCCTGCGCCTGGTCGCCGCCGCCTCGCGCAACGAGAAGAACCGCTGCGACTTCGCCGCCGAGTTCCCCGGCTGCACGCCCTATGCCGACTGGCGCGAGATGGTCGCGCGCGAGCGGCCTCGCCTGGTCAGCGTGTGCGCCTTCCCCGGCGACCGCGAGGAGATGGCGCTCGGGCTGATGCAGCTGGGGGTGCGCGCCATCCTGCTCGAGAAGCCGGTGGCGACCTCGCCCGCCGCCGCGCGCCGCATCGCCGCCGCGGCGGCGGCCTGCGGGGCGCGGGTGTTCGTCAACCACCAGCGCCGCTACGGCCTGCCCTTCAACCTGTGGCGTCAGGCCATCGCCGGCGGCCGCATCGGCGTCCTCGACGAAGTGCAGATCAACCTGCCCTTCCCCGCCCTGGTCGACTTCGGTTCGCACCTGGTCGACGCCGCGCTGTATGGCCTCGCCCCGCGCACCTGCCAGTCGGTGCAGGCGGCGGTCGAGCGCTCGGACGAGCGCTACCAGGGCAGCTGGACCGAGCGCGGCATGGTGGCCTCGGCGGTGTTCGCCGACGGGGTGCGCCTGACCATCGAGACGCACGCGCGCAAGCCCTCGCCGCAGGCCGCCCTGCGCGCGATCGGCAGCGACGGCATCGCCGAGGTCCACCTCGACCCCGCCGATCCGCAGCGCACCTTCCGCCTGGTCTCCGCCGCCGGCATCGAGGCGCCGGCGATGGACGAGACCTTCCACCACGGGGTGGTCGACCGCGTGATCTACGTCGAACGCGCGCTGGCCGACATCGCCAGCGCCCTCGCCAGCGGGGCGCCCACCCGCATCGATCTGGCCGAGGCCCTGCCCGGCTTCGACATCCTGATGGCCTGCCTCGAGAGCGCGCGCCTCGGCCGCCGGATCGCGCTGCCCCTGGCCCAGGAGCAGGACCCGCGCCTGCTGCCCTGGGCCGAGGTGCCGGCCGCTCGCGCGGCCTGCGCCGCCGGCTAGCCTGCGGCATGGCCAGCGTGCGCTGCGTGTTCGCCTTCGCCCATCAGCAGGGGGACGGCTTCCGCAGCCCGTGGCACCGCCATCCCTGCAGCGAGCTGGTGCTGGTCGAGGCCGGCGGCTGCGCCTTCGAGCAGGACGGCCGCCTGCAGCGCGTCCAGCCCGGCTCGATCCTGGTGTCAAAGCCGGGCCAGGTGCACCGCGCCAGCAACCGCGGCGAAAGCCGGCACCTGTGCATCGGGATCAGCGGCTGCGGCGCCGAGGGCCTGACCCCGGGCGTGCATGCCGGCTCGCTGGCCCTGGCGGCGCGCTTCGGCGAAGTGATGGCGGCGGCGCGCGGCGGCGGCGACCGCCTCGACCTGCTCGCCGGCCTGCTCGCGGTCGAGCTGGCGGCGGTGGAGCGGCCGGGGGCCGAGGAGGCCGATCCCGCCGCCCGCGCCCGAGCCCTGATCGACGCCGAGTACGACCGCATCGCCGGCGTGGCCGAGCTGGCGGCGCGGGTCGGCCGCCGGCCCGAACGCCTGCGCGCCGAGTTCGGCCAGCGTTACGGCGAGAGCCCGCAGCAGGCGCTGATCCGCCGCCGCATCCAGGTCGCCTGCGAACGCCTGCACCTCGACCCGCAGCCGGTGGCGGCGATCGCCGCCTCGTGCGGCTTCCGCGATCCCTACTACTTCACCCGCGTGTTCACCCGCCTGCAGGGCTGCAGCCCCACCGCCTGGCGCGCCCGCCACGGCGGGCGGCCGGAGGTGCCGCGCGCGTGAGCGTTCGGGGCCGGCTCAGCGGTCGGCGGGCTTGGGCACGCCGCGCCTGGTCAGGAAAACGTCTCGCGGCATCGGGGTGCGGGATCCGGCGCCCTCCGCGACGGTTTCCAGGGTCGGGATCGACCACAGCACCTCGAGATGGGTCGCCTTGGCGAAGGAACGCATCTCCAGATGGCGGATGCGGGAGCCCGCCAGCGGGGCCAGATCGGCCGCCTCGGTCATTGGGAGGATGAGTTGATCGGCCTGGATGGACCGGACCAGGACAGCCAAGTCAAGGGTCCTGGTTTCTAGGTTCAGCTTGGTCAGGTGCAGCCCGGAGAGCGCGGACAGGTCCTGGCCATCGGGGATCCTGATGGTCAGTTCGGCGAGATGCTGCCGGGGGATTGAGGCAAGATTTCCGACCACCATTGGATCCCCGCTGCCCCGGCTGGAAATGCTCAGCGACTTCAACGGCAGGTGGGCCAGGAGATCGAGGTCGACACGCTCATCGCTGCTGTAGGTGGTGACGATCAGGTTCTCAATGGGCATGCCCTGGATGCCGTCATACGAACGGATGCAGCCGCCATCCACGTTCAACCGCTTGAGCGGCATCCCGCGCAAGGCACGGAGGTCGTCCAGCGCCACCCAGCGCAGGCCGAGATCGGTCAGGCGGATACGGGATAGGGGGCTGAGATCGCGCAGGCGGCGGGGGCGGCCGGGGTCGAGCGGTTTCCAGAAGTCGGGATCCGAGACCGCCACCAGCGCGGGAAAGCCCAGCAGGGGCGAGATATCGGCGATCTGCCATTGGCGCAGATGGACCTTGCGCACTGCTCCGTTTGTTTCCGGGCGCTCCGTCTTCAGCTCACCGTCCCAATCCGGATTGCGCCGGCGCAACTCCTCCGACACCTCCTTGATCTGGTCGCTGGGCTGCAGCGATCCGACCCGTCTGATCCAATCCGGGGGGACGTGGGTGTTGGCAGTCGCGGTGGTGGCGGCTGCCGCCGGGACGGGAGCGGCCGTTGCCAGCGCGGAGTTGCCTCGCTCCGGGTCCGGTCCCGGCCTGGCGGTGCTGGCCGGCCGGGGGACGGACTCCGCCGGGGCGGGAGGCGGTGGGCCTGGCGGTCGCAGGGCCAGGAAGGCCCCGCCCGCCAGGGCAGCGATGCCGATGGCCGCGACCGCGATGAACAGCGGTTTCCTTCCGCTGCGGGCGGCGTCTGCCTTGGCTCGCACGGGGACGGTCGGGGCCGAGGCGGGTCCCGGCGGCAGGCTGCGCGTCCTGGTGGCGGCGGAGGCGGCCGGACCCAGGTCGCTGAGCAGGGCCTGGAGGTCGGCCAGCAGGTCGGCAGGGGTCTGGGGCCGGTTCGCCGGGTCCTTGGCCATGGTACGGGTGATCAGATCGGCCACCGGCGGCGGCAGGTCGGGCGCCGCCGACAGGGGGTCTGGTGGCGGCTCGCTGATGACCTGGGCGACGATCGCGAAGGGCGAGGTCCCGGTGTAGGGGTGCCGCCCGCAGCAGAGGGCGAAGAGGGTGGCGCCGAGGGCGTAGATGTCGGAGCGGATGTCGAGCTCGCCATCGGCGCGCGCCTGCTCCGGCGACATGTAGGCGGGGGTGCCGAGCGCGGCTCCGGTGACGGTCATGCGCTCGTCGCCCTCCGCTTTGCGCGCCAGTCCGAGATCGGCGAGCTTCGCCACCCCCTGGTCGGTGAGGAACAGGTTGCCGGGCTTGATGTCGCGGTGCAGCAGTCCGGCGCGGTGGATGGCGTCGAGCCCGGCGGCGGCGTCGGCGACGATCTGCAGCGCCCGGGCCGGAGGAAGCCGGCCACCCTGCCTGCGCATCAGCTGGTCGGCGTCCCCTCCGGTCATCAGCTCCATCACCATGTAGAGGTGGCCGCTGTCCTCGCCGGCATCGTAGCAGGTGATGACGTTGGGATGGTTGACCGCCCCGGCGGCGCGGGCTTCGCGCAGGAAGCGCTGGGCGAAGGTGCGGTCCTTCGCGAACTGGGGCAGCAGCACCTTGACCGCCACCTGGCGCCCCATCGACACCTGCTCGGCGCGGTAGACCGCCCCCATGCCCCCCTGGCCGAGCTTGGCCAGCAGCCGGCAACCGCCAACCACCGGCGGCTCCTTCTTCGCCGACGCCTTGCCCACCTCGGCCATCAGGGCGCCGGCCTGGGTGGCGGTGATGTGGCCCTCGGTCACCAGCCGGTCGGCCACCGTCTGGGCATCGAGCCCGTGGAGGTCCTTGCGCGAGGCCTGGTCGGCAGGGATCAGGCCACGGGTGGCGGCGGCCTGGAGCAGCTGGAGTGATTCGGACATGGGGGCGTCGGGATCCGAGATGTGCCGGCGATGACCGTGCTGGAGCCTTCGCGGTGAGCAGGGAGTACAAGCGGGTTCGGTCCATCCCTGGCGGCGGGATGATGCACGGGTTGGGAGGAGGTTTGCACCCGGGCGCCACCGGCATCGACCTGCCCGCGCCCATCCCGCTCACCCGCCTGGAATGCGATCCCGCCGACATGGCGGCGGCTGCGCTGGCGGTGGCGGACGCGCAGCTGGCGGGCGCGCCGGTGGAGGGGATGGTGGTCGCCCCTCGTCCGGTGGTGGGGGCGACGTGCGGAGAAGAGGGGCCGGGACGCGCGGGATAGGGGCGGCGGGCGCCGCCATTCCGGCCATGGCGCCGTCATCCCGGCCATGGCCGGGCCGGGCGGCGCGGGCTAGGCTGGCGCGCATCGGAGCCCGCCATGACCAGCCGCTTCCCCGTCGGCGCCACCTACGCCCCCCTCGCCAAGGCCACCGAGGTGCCGCTCGAGGAATGGGAGCACGACATCGTCACCCTCGCCGGCCTCGGCCTGAACACCTTCCGCCTGTTCATCGCCTGGGACCGCATCGAGCAGCGCGAGGGCGAGCGGGATTTTGCGCGCGTCGACCACGCCTTCGCCCTGGCCGAACGGCATGGCGTCCAGGTCATCGCCAACGTCGGCGGCACCTTCGCCAGCCTGCAGGGCATCTACCCGCCGCGCTGGCTGCTGGATGGGCGTCGCTGCCAGCAGGTGGTCGACGCCCCCGGCCAGGGCGATCCCCTGCCCGCCCCGCGCATCCGCCTGTGCTACGACGATCCCGCCTACCAGCAGGCGGCGCTGGGCTTCATCCGCGCGGCGGTGGAGCGCTACCGCGGCCATCCCGCGCTGCTGGCCTGGTCGGGGTGGAACGAACCGCGGGTGGCGGCCTGCTTCTGCCCGCACACCCTCGCCCTCTTCCGCCGCTGGCTGGAGGGGCGCTACCGCACCCTCGACGCGCTGTGCGCCGCCTGGAGCGGCGAGTTCCCCCTGCGCTATGGCAGCTGGGACGAGGTCATGCCCCAGCCCCGCACCGGCTTCGAGCACGGCGGCTACGCCCCCTGGCTGGACTGGAAGGCCTTCTGCCACGAGAACCGCAGCGGCAAGTTCCGCCTGGTGGCGGATGCCATCCGCTCGGCCGATCGCGCGCATCCCCTGCTGTCGCACCTGTGCGGGCCGTACGACGCCGACATCTTCGATTGCGAGGACGTGGTCGGGACCTCGGTCTACACCTACTTCCATCGCCGCGAGGAGCGCGTCGAGCGCAGCGACGGCGAGCTGGCGCGCGCGCTCGACTGGGCCACGGCGCAGATGGCGCTCGGGAACCGGCCGGACCGCCAGCTGCCCGACGCCTTCTGGGTGCTCGAGACCGAGGCCGGCCCGGTGAGCTGGGTGCACAACCTGATGCCGCGCGGCTATTCCCCCCGCCAGATGAACGCCCGCGACATGATCTTCGTCGCGCACGGGGCGCGCGGCCTGCTGCGCTGGCTCTACCGCAGCCGGATCTCCGACGCCCAGGCCGGCGAGTTCAACCTGGTGGGCTGGGACGGCAGCGTCACCGCCCGCGCGCAGGAGTTCGGCCGCCTGGCCGGCTTCCTCGACGCCCACGCCGGGCTGTTCCTGACCAGCCGGCCGGCGCCGGCCGAGGTCGCCCTGCTCGCGCCCGGCGCCGAGGTGAAGCGGCTGTTCGAGGCCGAGGACTGCGCCGGCAAGTACGCCGACCTCGCCAGCCGCTGGCATGCCGCCCTGGCCGACCTCGGCATCCCCAGCGCCCTGCTCAACGACCGCCAGCTGCACGCCGGCGCCCTGGCCGGGGTGAAGGCGCTGATCGTACCCATGCGGCCCTATGTCGACGCCGCCTTGGCGGCGGTGCTCGAGCGCTTCGTCGCCGGCGGCGGCCTGCTCATCGCCGAGTCGCCCTTCGCCACCAAGGACCTGCGCGCGGTGCACTGGCGCCATACCCCCGGGGCCGGGCTGGCGGCGGTGTTCGGGGTGCAGGTCTACGACCTCGACAGGCTGGCCGAGGACGCCTGCGGCGGCATCCCCGCCTTCGACTTCCAGGCCGTCGGCCGCGTGCAGGGCTGCACCGTCGATGCCGCCTTCGCCGACGGGACGCCGGCGATCACCGTCAACCGCCACGGCGCCGGGCGCGCGGTGCTGTTCCATTCCATCGTCTCGGCGCGCTATGCCGCCGGCGACCCCGGCGCCGCCCTGCGCGCGCGCCTGCTCGCCGACCTCGCCGCCGCCGGGGTGCGTCCCTGGCACCGCGTGGAGGGGGTCGCGGCGGGCAGCGCCGACGAGGTGGTGGTGCGCCACCGCGCCCTGCCCGACGGCCGCCGTCTGGTGGTGGCGGTGAACTTCAGCCGCTGCGCGCGCAGCATCGGCCTGGACTTCCCCGGCGCCCGGCCGTGCGTGCTGGGCGGTTCCGATGGCGAGAGGGCCTGCACGGTGGCGGGGTCGCAGGTGCGCTTCGCCGCCGGGCCCTATGCCTGGGCGGTGCTGACCCTCAGCGCCGACGGCGCACCGCGCCCGGGGTGACGCCGGTGACGCGGCGGTAGAAGCGCCGGAAGCAGCTGTCCGAGGCGAAGCCGAGGCGTTCGGCCACCGCCGCCGTGCCCAGGCCGTCGGCCAGCAGCAGGGCGGTGGCGCGCTCGGCGCGCAGGTGCGCGTGGTGGCGGCCGGGCGAGTGGCCGGTGTGCCGGCGGAACAGCTCGGCCAGGCGGCTGGGGCGCAGCCCGGCGTGGCGCGCCAGCTCGTCGAGGCCGACCGCGCGCGCCACGTTGGCCTCGAGGTGGGCGAGGGCGCGCACCAGGGCGGGATGGCCGCCGCCGTCCTCCCCGTCGCCGTCGCCGCCATCGCCCACCGCGGCGACCATCGCCCGCAGCATGTCCGCCGACAGCGCCAGGCCGCGCGCCACCGGCGGCAGGGCGCAATCGGCGGCGATGCGCGCGCGCAGTTCCGCGAACAGATCCGGTGGCAGGGGGAAGCCCGCCAGCCGGCGGTTGGCGCTGCCGAACAGCGCCGCCAGGCTGCGGTGCTCGAGGGCGTTGAAGGGCAGGTGGTGGCACTGGAAGAGCACGGTGGCGCGCTCGAAGCGCCAGCGGTAGAGCACCCCGGTGGGCAGCACCAGCAGCGTGCCCGGCAGGCAGGGCACCGCGGCACCGTCGCGCGGCATGAACACGCCGCGGCCCTCGAGCACCAGGATCGCCTGGCGCATGCCGGTGTCGTGGTCGGGCGAGGAGCTGCCCGCCGGGTAGCGGCAGCTCTGGAAGCGAACCAGCGGGCGCAGGGCGCTGTCGCTGTGCACGGTGAGGGCGACCTCGGGGAAGCGCATGGCGGTGGCCACCCTGGCCGTCCGGGGACGCCGATCCAGGGCTTGCGCCCGGTCAGTTATTCCGTATTGTTCCGATCAAAGACCATGTCGGAATTACAGGCCACCGTCGAGCGTTCGCAACCGCTGTACCGGCAGCTGCTTGAGTTCTATTCCCAGGCCATCGACAGCGGTCGGCTGGCGCCGGGCGACCGGCTGCCCACCACGCAGCAGCTGGTGAAGCAGTACGGGGTCTCGATCACCACCATCCAGGGCGCCCTCGACCAGCTGCGCCAGCGCGGCCTGGTCGAGCGCGTGCCCGGGCGCGGCACGGTGGTGAGTGCCGGGGTGCGCTCGCGCACCTGGGGGGTGGTGTTCGGCGAGCCGATCCTGGGCTCGCCCGACCGCCGGGTGTACGCCCTGGTCGCCGACCTGCTCGCGCGCCGCCTGGCCGGGCGCGGCGGCACCCTGCGCATCTACCATCCCGACGCCCAGGGCCGCCTCGACGGCACCGCCATCGACCTGGCGCGCGACATCGGCGCCGGCCTGCTGCGCGTGCTGCTGCCCCTGGCCTCGACCACCGCCTTGGAGCGCACCCTGGAGCCGCTCTATGGGCGCATCCCGGTCACCTCGGGCCGGGTGTGGAGCGTCGACCAGCGCGCCCTGGTGGCGCTCGGCGCCGGCCACCTGCGCGCGCGCGGCTTCCGCCGCCCGGCGGTGCTGGCCTGCGCCGACGCCGCGAGCGTGCGCCAGGGCCTGGCCGACGCCGGGGTGGAGGCCGAGGTGCTCGGCCCGGCCAACACCGAGCGCGCCGGCTTCGCCGCGGTGTCGGCGCGGCTGGGGGCGGCGGGGGATGCCCCCGACTCCTGGCTGGTGTGCGACGACAACGCCTGCCGCGGCGCGCTCATGGCGATGCTCTGGCACGGCCAGCGCCCCGGCGCCACCGGCCTGGTCACGCACGCCAACGCCGGCATCGACCTGCCCGCGCCCATCCCCCTCACCCGCCTGGAATGCGATCCCGCCGACATGGCGGCGGCGGTGCTGGCGGTGGCGGACGCGCAGCTGGCGGGCGCGCCGGTGGAGGGGGTGGTGGTCGCCCCGCGCCTGGTGGTGGGGGCCTCGTGCGGGGAAACCGCATGAACCGCGCCTTCACCCTCATCGAGCTGCTGGTGGTGATCGCCATCGTGGCCATCCTCGCCGGGATGCTGCTGCCGGCGCTGGGCGCGGTACGCGAGGCGGCGCACGCCACCCGTTGTCGCTCCAATCTGCGCAGCATCGCCGCCGCCTGCCTGGTCTACGCCGACGCCAACGAGGGCGCCCTGCCCGCCTTCAGCCTGGATGCGGTGGGTGTCGCCGGCCGGCGCTTCTTCACCAACCTGCTCGCCGACGCCGGGCTCGAGGTGCCGCGCTGGAGCAACGAGTGGGAGGGCCGCACGCGCAGCGGCCCCTGGCTGTGCCCGAAGTCGTCATCAACCTCGCTGGTGGGCGGCCTGGGCATCTACGAGGGCGGACCGCCCAGCGCGGTGGGCAACTACCTGGGCGTGTCCAAGCGCCTCAGCCAGTTCGGCCACGCCGCCACCAGCCTGATCGCCGCCGACACCGCCATCCGCGATGCGGCCGGCAACCTGGTCGATCACTACACCCTGATGTCGCCCAAGACCGCGGCGTGGAGCGCGGCCTGGGTGACCCAGGCGCCGTCCGGCCGCCACCGCGGCGCGCGCGACGTCAACCTCGCCGCCGCCGACGGCCATGTCGAGGCGCGTGCGCGCGCCGAGCTGGCGGCCAACGCCGACGACCTGTTCTGCTTCGCCCGCCCCTGACCGGAGCCGCCATGAGCCCCTTGCGCGCCTGCGTCCTGTCCGCCGCCATCCTGTTCGCCGCCGCCTGCACGGATCGCCCCG
>JAKLKR010000539.1 GCA_023150565.1 Planctomycetota bacterium | reverse complement strand
GGTAGTACCAAGCGGCGCTGTTCGTGTCCGTAGGCAGAGCTCGCAGCTTCGGGTGAGCAAGGATGCCCCAGTTCTTGATGTAGGGCTGGCACATGCCTTGCCAAGTATCGAAGGAACTGCCTTCGATCCTCAGCACCAGCGGCAGCACGTCGTCGAAGTCCGACGAGTACATGAGCTGGGAAAGGCCGAGCTGCTTACAGTTGCTCAACGCGGCGGAGTCCTTCGCGGACTCCTTGGCCTGAGCAAAGACAGGGAACAAGATGGCGGCGAGAATTGCGATGATCGCAATCACCACCAGCAGTTCGATAAGTGTGAATGCATTTTTTCTATGCACGAAAGGATTCCTCCTATGGGTTCATCTGGGCACATTGCGGAAAGCGTGCCCACGGTTCATACGCACAGGAGACGGACCGATCGTGCGGAATTGTTCAAAAATCAGTACCAAATCATGGTCATAGTACGTTGGTCTGGCGACGGAAGGCAGGGGACAAACTGGACAGGACGAAAGACAGCAGGACCCCAGGGAAAGTGCAGAAAC
>JAKLKR010000538.1:282-542 GCA_023150565.1 Planctomycetota bacterium | reverse complement strand
AATTCAAAGGCAATATCCCGATGGGCATACGTGCCTCCATACCGGCCTGCTGTTGCCCGGAGCCCAATGGCACCGGTCTTTTCCACCCATTCTTTAACACTGATTTTGTAGCTGTTCAGACCTGCCTGACTTTTAATTGTGGCGAATTCGCCATAATTAAAATCAGGATTATGTATCCGCTCCCAGATACCCAGGTATTCAACCGTATTCCGGTTCCTCAGCCAATCGGAGATGAAAAAATCGCCATCCTTGGCTTTGAG
>JAKLKR010000538.1:0-272 GCA_023150565.1 Planctomycetota bacterium | reverse complement strand
GGATATGTAGTCAGCCTCCTCTTCATATAGAATTGTGATATCTGTTCCTTGTACCCGGATGATTTTGCTTTTTTTGCTCATGATTGCGCACATTATTTCATGCTCATGCGTACCTGGGTCTGTCGATCCGGGCTTCCGCAAAGAAGTCTCTCCCCCCGGTTCACCCTGACGATAAATGTTTCAACAAATATCGCCTGGGCACAACATATTTTAAAACATTTTGTGGAAATAAAACACATTTATTGAAATTTAATATTTTTCAACAGATTCAT
>JAKLKR010000537.1:258-543 GCA_023150565.1 Planctomycetota bacterium | reverse complement strand
CCGGCGACGACTGGAGCGCGCAGACCGCCGTCCCCGCCGCCACGCTGATGGCCGTCGCCGAGGGCGTGCGCGCGGCGCCCGCGGGCTTCGCCGTTCATCCCAAGGCGACGCGCCTGCTCGAGCAGCGCCGCGCCATGCTCGACGGCGAGGGCCGCGTCGACTGGGCGTGCGCCGAGATGCTCGCGCTCGGCTCGTTGCTCCTCGAAGGCAATGCTATCCGGTTCTGCGGTCAGGACAGCGGCCGCGGCACGTTCAGTCAGCGCCACGCCGTGCTCCGCGACGTTA
>JAKLKR010000537.1:0-248 GCA_023150565.1 Planctomycetota bacterium | reverse complement strand
GCGAGATCGAGATCATCGACAGCATGTTGTCCGAAGCCGCAGTGCTGGGCTTCGAGTACGGCTACAGCAGCGCCGACCCCCGCAACCTCGTCGTCTGGGAGGCGCAGTTCGGCGACTTCGCCAACGGCGCCCAGGTGATCATCGATCAGTTCATCGCCTCGGCGGAATCGAAGTGGCAGCGCCTGAGCGGACTCGTGATGCTGCTGCCGCACGGGTACGAGGGTCAGGGCCCCGAACACTCCAGTGCG
>JAKLKR010000536.1 GCA_023150565.1 Planctomycetota bacterium | reverse complement strand
GCCGGTGTGCGCCGGGCTGTGGCCGGGCGAACTGCGCCGGCGCGCCGACGGCCCGGCCTGGCTGGTGGCCGGCGGTGCCGACGCGACCGGCGCCGACGGCCAGCTCGCCACCGTGCGCCGCGGCGACGGCCTGGCGGTGTTCTGCCAGCTCGATCCCGCCGCCCTCGACGCCGGCACGGTGAGCTGGAACCGCCTCACCGCCTGGCGCCAGGGCCGCGCCATCGCCCAGCTCGCCGCCAACCTGGGCGCCGAACTGGCCTGCGACGGCCGCCTGCTGGCGCCCATCCCGCCGCCCGACCGCATCCGCCTGGACGGCACCTGGAAGGCCGCGCTCACCCTACCGCTGCCGCCATCCGCCGCCGACCAGCCCAAGCCCAAGGACCTCGGCCCCACTGCCGCCGCCCTGGCGCTGGTGCGCCCGGATGCCGACGAGAGTGGCCTGGCCGCGGTGCCGGCGGGCAAGGAATGGGAATCCTACGGCGGCGCCTGGACCACCACCGACGGTGAGGCGGTGTTCCGCCGCACCATCGACATCCCCGCCCA
>JAKLKR010000535.1 GCA_023150565.1 Planctomycetota bacterium | reverse complement strand
ATTCCACCGCCTTGTCGCCGTGGAAGACGCGAAGGAGTCGATCCACTTCTGCCAGCGTCGACACCTCGTCGAGGGACACCCCGACCGAATGCGGCCCCACCCGACGCAGATTGAATCCCTGTGCCTGCGCCAGCCTGTGAACTTCCGCGGCGTCCGGGACCTCAACCGTCAGGGTGTCGAAGAATCCGCCCTCCTGAATGCGACGTCCCAACCGCTCCAGTCCCGCCGCCAACCGGCCGGTCAAATCATGCACGCGCGTGGCGATGACCTTGAGTCCGTGCGGCCCGTGGTAGCACGCGTACGCCATCGCCATGTTGGCGAGCAGGGCCTGCGCGGTGCAGATGTTCGAGGTCGCCTTCTCGCGTCGGATATGCTGCTCGCGGGTCCCCAACGAGAGCCGCAGCGCGGGGCGTCCGCGCGAGTCCTTCGAAACCCCCACCAACCGACCGGGCAACCCGCGCTTGTAGACATCCCGCGTGGCCAGGAAACCGGCGTGAGGCCCACCGAATCCCAGCGGCACTCCGAATCGCTGGGCGCTGCCCACC
>JAKLKR010000534.1:313-546 GCA_023150565.1 Planctomycetota bacterium | reverse complement strand
CGTGCCGGTGCTGTGCCGACTGTTGTTGCCGCCATGGCAGACGCGCAAGCCGATGATCCTCGCGTTCGCCGGATTGCTCGCCGGCATCGTGTTCATGATCCTGCTGCCCGACGGTCTGCGCATCCCGCTCGACCACGGCCGTTGGGCGGTGGTCCTGCCTGGCCTCATCGCCGCACCGCTGGGCGCGGTCCTCGCCGCCTACGCCGTCTGTCGTCTGGGCCGCGAGGAACTGG
>JAKLKR010000534.1:0-303 GCA_023150565.1 Planctomycetota bacterium | reverse complement strand
AACCCGATCAGCCACGGCATCGCCATCGCCTACGACTGGGCGCTGACGCGCATGCTGCGCCACAAGGTCGCCTTCAGCGTGACCATCGCCTCGTTCGCACTCTTCGGCTGGATGCTCGGCACCGGCTGGTCGACGGTGAGCTGGCCGCTGCGCCAGGGCTTCGCCGCGGTCGGCGCCGACATCACCCAAACCCGCTTCGATGCCGCCATGCGCAGCGCCTTCCCCGGCATCGGCGCCAGCTTCCTGCCGCCTCTCGACGAGGGCTCGCTGCTGTTCATGCCCTCGGTGCCGGCCACCGCCGGC
>JAKLKR010000533.1:268-547 GCA_023150565.1 Planctomycetota bacterium | reverse complement strand
CGCCGATCCTTCGGCGCAGATCGTCGGACCCGAGGAATGGGGCTGGGGCGGATACCTGTACTCGGGCAAGGACCTGCAGGCCGCGAACTGGACCAACCCGCCAGACCGCGCGGCACACGGCGGCATGGACTACGTGCCCTGGCTGCTGCAGCGCATCCGCCAGGAAGAACAGGCCACCGGCACGAAGCTGCTCGACGTGTTCTCGCTGCACTACTACCCGCAAAGCGGCGAGTATTCGAACGACGCAAGCACGACCATGCAGCGCCTGCGCAACGAGTC
>JAKLKR010000533.1:0-258 GCA_023150565.1 Planctomycetota bacterium | reverse complement strand
GCCGACAAGGTGCAACTGATTCCGCGCATGAATCAGTGGGTGACGCAGTACGCGCCCGGCCTGAAGACCGCGATCACCGAGTACAGCTGGGGCGCCGACAACCACATCAACGGAGCCACTGCGCAGGCCGACGTCCTGGGCATCTTCGGGCGCGAAGGCGTGGACATCGCCACCCGATGGACCGCACCGGCCGAAACCTCGCCGGTGTTCAAGGCGTTCCAGATGTACCGCAATGTCGATGGCCAGCGCAACGGGTTC
>JAKLKR010000532.1 GCA_023150565.1 Planctomycetota bacterium | reverse complement strand
ACACCACGCGCGTCGCGCCCTCGATGCCCTGCGCCACCTCCAGGCCCGTCAGTCCCGGCATCTGGATGTCGAGAAACGCGATGTCCGGGTTGTGCGCCGCAATGGCCGCCGCGGCCTCCAGGCCGTTGCGTGCCGGCGGCAGCAGGTGCAGCTGCGGCCAGGCCTGCTGCAGCAGCGCGTGCAGGTGCCGCAGCAGGTGCGGCTCGTCGTCGGCAATCAGGGCCGTGGGGCGGTGGGTGTCCGCGGCCGGGTTGGCTTCGGTCGTCATGTCACGGTGGCCGGCAGTTCAAGCGTTGCAACCACGCCGCGCGGCTGGCGCGGCTCCAGGCGCAGGCGGGCGGCATCGCCCCAGCGCGTGTGCAGGCGGTCGCGTATGTTCTGCGTGGCCATGCCATTGCCCCTGCGCGCCGGGCGCGGGGCATCCAGGCCCACGCCATCGTCTTCCACGCTCAACACCAGCCGGCCGCCGCCCACGCGGGCCCGAACCACAATCTCCCCCGGCTCCACCGAGCACTCCAGCCCGTGCTGCACCGCGTTCTCCACCAAGGGTT
>JAKLKR010000531.1 GCA_023150565.1 Planctomycetota bacterium | reverse complement strand
GCCCTGACGATCGACAACGTCGCCCCGACCGCCACAGTGTCGGGCGCCGCGACGGTCGCCGAAGGCAGCCTCTACACCCTCACCGTCGGCCCCATCACCGACCCCGGCGCCGACACCCGAAGCAGCTACACCATCGCCTGGGGCGACGGCAGCACCGACAGCTTCACCGCCGCCGAGTGGACGGCTGCGGCCGGCGCCTTCACCCACACCTACGCCGACGGCCCGGGCAATACGACGATCACCGTCAGCACCACCGACGAGGACGGCACCACCGTCCTCGGCACCCAGGCGGTGACCATCGACAACGTTGCCCCGACCGCCACGGTTTCGGGCGCCGCGACGATCGCCGAAGGCAGCCTCTACACCCTCAGCGTCGGCCCGATCGCCGATCCGGGTGCCGACACCCGCAGCGCCTACACCATCGCCTGGGGCGACGGCACGACGGACAGCTTCACCGCCGCCGAATGGACCGCCGCGGCCGGCAGCTTTACCCACACCTACGCCGACGGCCCGGGGAGCACCACGATCACCGTCAGCACCACCGACGAGGAC
>JAKLKR010000530.1 GCA_023150565.1 Planctomycetota bacterium | reverse complement strand
CGGCGAGGCGCTCGATGCCGGCGGGGCGGCCGCGCGGCTCGCCCGCCAGCGCCGCATGGGGGTGTTGTTCCAGCACGGCGCCTTGTTCTCGGCGTTCAGCGTGGCGCAGAACATCGCCTTTCCGCTGCGCGAGCTCGGCGTGATCAGCCGGCCGGAGATCGACCGCCTGGTCGCCCTCAAGCTGGCGATGGTGGAGATGGAGCCGGCGCATGCGCCACTGATGCCTGCCGAGCTGTCCGGCGGGATGATCAAGCGGGTGGCGCTCGCGCGCGCACTCGCGCTCGAGCCCGAGTTGCTGCTGCTCGACGAGCCCACCGCCGGGCTCGACCCCGACCGCAGCGCGAGCTTCATCCGCCTGATCCGCGCGCTGCATCGCGAGCTCGGACTCACCGTGGTGCTGGTCACGCACGATCTCGATACACTGGCGCAGATGGCCACGAGCGTGGCGGTGCTCGCCGAGCGCCGCATCGTCAGCCACGCCTCGCTCGCCGACACGCTCGCCTACGACCACCCCTTCGTCGCCCGCTTTTTCAGTGGGCTGCAGGCGCGCTG
>JAKLKR010000052.1 GCA_023150565.1 Planctomycetota bacterium | reverse complement strand
GGAAGGAGGAAGGAGGAAGGAGGAAGGAGGAAGGAGGAAGGAGGAAGGAGGAAGGAGGAAGGAGGAAGGAGGAAGGATTGCGATCCCGCATCCTGCGCCGGGGATGCATCCCAGACCATGGATACGAGGAGGCATTCCTTCCTCCTTCCTACTTCCTCCTTCTGCCTTTCTTACCGCCCTCCTTCCTACTTCCTCCTTCTGCCTTTCTTACCTGCCCTCCTTCTGCCTTCCTACTTCCTCCTTTCTTCGTAAGCGTTCGCCATGGTCACGGTCAACTCCACCATGGTGCCGCTCGGCACCCCCGCCCCCGACTTCCAGCTCACGGACACCGTCAGCGGCCGCCTGGTGGCGCGCAGCGATGCCGCCGGCCGCCCGCTGCTGGTCATGTTCATCTGCAACCACTGCCCCTACGTGGTGCACATCCGCCCCAGGCTGGCGGAGCTGACCCGCCAGTGGCTGGACCAGGGCCTGGCGGTGGTGGGCATCAGCAGCAACGACCCCGCCACCCATCCCCAGGACGGGCCCCAGGCGATGGCGGCCGAGGCGCGCGCCGCCGGCTACGCCTTCCCCTACCTGTTCGACGCCGACCAGGCGGCGGCGCGCGCCTACCGCGCCGCCTGCACCCCCGACTTTCAGCTCTACGACCGCGACCACCGCCTGGCCTACCGCGGACGTTTCTGCGCCAGCCGGCCGCGGATCGAGAACCCGCCGCCGGTGACCGGCGCCGAGCTGGCGGCGGCGGTGGAGGCGGTGCTCGCCGGCCAACCGGCGCCGCAACCGCAGCTGCCCTCGCTCGGCTGCAACATCAAATGGACCCCGGGGCGCGAGCCCGAGTGGTTCCCGCACTGATTTGACTAGCACCCGCATTTGGGGTAAGGTTGAGGAACTGGAGCTTCACCATGCGCCTGTCCCCCGTTCTGCTCGCCCTCCTGCTCGCCAGCCCGCTGGCCGCGGCCGACAGCCCGGCGGTGGCCAAGCTGAAGGAGTCCCTCGCCGCCGCCCTCGACGCCAACCCGGCGGCCGAGGCCAAGGTCAAGGCCTTCGCCAAGGACAAGCTGCTGCCCCTGGTCACCGACGAGGTGTGGGTGCGCGAGATCAAGGCCCAGAACGCCAAGAAGGTCACCCTCGACGAGATCAGGAAGATCGACGAGGCGTGGATCAAGGCCGAGGAGGAGCTGCCGATCCAGAAGGAGAAGCTCGGCAACCCCTGTGCCCAGGAGGTGCGCAAGGTCACCACCGCCATCCCCGCCCTGCGCGAGACCTTCGTGATGGACGACCAGGGCGCCAACGTCGGCCAGAACAACCTCACCAGCGACTTCTGGCAGGGCGACGAGGACAAATGGCAGAAGAGCTTCGCCGGCGGCAAGGGCGGAATCGACATCGGCAAGGCCAAGTTCGATAAATCGGCGAACACCACCCTGCAGCAGGTATCGCTGCCGATCCTCGATGCCGATGGCACCGTGGTCGGAGCGGTGACCTTCGGCATCGCGGTCGACAGTCTGTGAACCGGCGATGAAGCTGCGCAGCCTGCTGACCATCGCCGCACCCACCGCCGCCATCGCTGCGGTGGCATGGGTCGGCTGGCTGGCCATGGCCCGCCAGGGTGCCCTCACGGAAGCCCTGGTGACGGAGCGCATCGGACCGTTGGTGCGCGACGGCATCGATCCGCTCGCCGACCAGGACCTGCCCGGGGTGGTGGCGGAGCTCGACACTGTGCAACTGCTGCTGGAGGCCGACCGGGACGCCTACCAGGCGTTGGTGGCGGAAAAGATGGCGTTGTCCGCCTCCGAGGAGGAATGGCCGGCCTGCGACAAGTCCAGCAGCGAGAATCTCGCCCAGGCCGAACAGCGCATCGCCAAGGCGGTGGCGCGCTTCGCCGGCACCGTCCAGGTGGCCGAACTGAACAAGGCCTTCGCCGCCTGGAAGGACAAGACCCGCAAGGTCATCGAGGCTGCCAACGACCCCGCTCGCAACGCCTTCGCCCGACGCATGTCCGGCGGCTCGGCCGAGGCCGCCTTCAACGCCATGCGCAAGCAGTTGGACGAGATGGTGGGCCGGCGCCAGAAGCTGGTCGTCGAGATCGAGAAGATCGCCAGCCAGCGCAGTGCGGCGGCCAAGACCATGGCGTCCGAGGCGGTGGACCAGGCCGGCCGCGGCAGCCAGGAACTGAAGCGCGCCATCACCCTGTTCCTGGCCTGCGGCGGCGCCGCCGCAGGTCTGTCGCTGATTCTGCTGGTCCTAGCCCAGCGTCGTTCCGACCGCAGCCTGGCCGATGCCGCCCGCCGCCAGGAACAGGCCGCTACCGCCGCCGACGGGCTGGAGCGGGTGCTGGGCGCGGTACGCGGACGCGTCGACGGCCTGGCCGCCGCCGCCGCCCGACTCGACCAGGCGGCTGAGCGCATGTCCACCGCGACCGAACAGACCGCATCCCGCTCCGACAGCGCCGCCGGCGCCGCCCGCCAGGTCACCACCAACGTCGCCACCGTGGCCAGCGGCTCGGAGGAGATGGCCAGCTCGATCGGCGAGATCGCCCGCAACACCAGCGAGGCGGCCCAGGTGGCCAAGGAGGCGGTCGCCATCGCCGGGCGCACCGGCGACATCCTCAATCGCCTGAGCGGTTCGAGCAGCGAGATCGGCCAGACGGTGAAGACCGTCACCTCCATCGCCGACAAGACCAACCTGCTGGCGCTCAACGCCTCGATCGAAGCCGCCAGCGCCGGCGAGGCCGGCCGCGGCTTCGCGGTGGTGGCGAGCGAGGTCAAGCTGCTGGCGCAGCAGACCGCCCTCGCCACCAGCGACATCAGCGGCAAGGTAGCCGGCATCCAGGACGGCACCCGCACCACCACCGCGGCGATGGGTGAACTGGCGCAGGTGGTCGAGCGCATCAGCGCCGCGCTGATGACGGTGGCGGCGGCGGTCGAGCAGCAGAGCTCCACCACCCGCGAGATCGGCGCCGGCGCCAGCGAGGCGGCGCGCGGCACCGCGGACATCGCCGGGGCGATCACCGAGGTGGCCACCGCCGCCGCCGCCGCCCGCGCAGCGGTGACCGAGGTGCGCAGCGCCGCCGCCGAGGTCGCTCGCCTGGCGCAGGAGCTGCGCAGCGAGGCCGCCGGCTAGCTGGCTCAGCCCCCTAGTCCGGCCCCGATCGCCGCCGCCGCCGCCTGCGCCGACTGCGCCAGCCGCGCCGCCGCCGCCGGGCGGTCGTCGACCCCTGCCTGCGAAAGAGTGAACGAGGCCAGCAGGCCGCCGCCGGGGCCGTGGATCGGCACCCCCAGGCGCAGGGCGGTGGGATCGCTCAGCGGCAGCATGCCCCAGCCGCGCCGGCGCACCGCCGCCACCTCGGCCCAGAAGGCCTCGGCCGAGCCCCACAGCGCGGCGCCGTAGAGCTCGAACGGGCGCTGCTCGCGGTAGGCCTGCACGCGCTCCTCCGGCCAGAAGGCGAGATGGATGAGCGAGGCCGCCGAGGTGTAGGGCGGCAGCACGCTGCCGCTCAGCTCCTCGATCTGACCCGGCCGGTCGGCGGTGGCCTGGCGGGTCAGCAGCACCTCCAGCCCCACCGCCTCGCACACGCACACCGCCGGGCAGGCGAGGTCGCGCTGGAGCGCCACCAGGGCGCGGTCGACCAACGCGCGCAGGCGGCCGCGGCGGGGGCGGTCGGCGAGCTGGGCCAGGCCGGCACCCAGGCGGTAGCGGATCGGCTTCTCCTGGCGCTCGACCCAGCCGCCCTCGGCCAGGGTGTGCAGGATGTGGTGGACCGCGCTCGGGCTGAGCCCGACCACGCGCGCGAGGTCCTGCAGGCGCATGCCGTCATCGCTGCGCGCGATCGCCTCGACCGCCGCCATCGCCCGCTGGACCGCCTGGATGCGCTTGGGCTCCGCCATGGAAACATCGGAAGGAGGAAGATGAAAGGAGGGAAGACGAAAGTAGGAAGTAGGAAGGAGGAAGGAGGAAGGAGGAAGGGTTGCTGATCCCACATCCTGAGCCCGGGATCCATCCCAGACCTGGGATACGAGGCGGCAATCCTTCCTCCTTCCTCCTTCCTCCTTCTGCCTTTCCAACTCCTTCCTCCTTCCTCCTTCCTCCTTCCTACTTTAATTGCGCCCATGCTGCGCGACCTCACCCCCGACGATCCCGCCCTCGCCGACCTTCTCGCCGGCGCCCACCAGCGCTTCGCCCGCCTGGTGCACGAGGCCGACGCCAAGGCGCGCGCCTTCTACCGCCGCACCCTCGGGCGCGAGGCCTCGATCGCCGAGGTGGTGGACGAGGTCTTCACCGCCGTCGAGCGCGAGGGCGACGCCGCCATCGCCCGCTACGTCAAGGCCTTCGACGGCGCCGACCTGCCCGCCGGCGGCCTGCGCGTGCCGCGCGAGGCCTGCGAGGCGGCCTGGCGCGCCATCGATGGCGGCCTGCGCGACGCCATCCAGCTCGCGGTCGAACAGGTGCGCGCCTACCAGCGCCAACTGCTGCCGACCGGCTTCGGCACCGCCCTCGACCGCCCGCTGGGGGTGCGCTGGTCGCCCATCCCGCGGGTCGGCGCCTACGTCCCCGGCGGCGCCGCCGGCAGCCTGCCGCTGTTCTCGTCGGTGATCATGAACCTGGTCCCGGCCAAGGTCGCCGGGGTGCCCGAGACCGTGCTGGTCACCCCGCCGCGGCCGGACGGCTCGGTGGCGCCGGAACTGCTCGCCGCCGCCCACGCGGTCGGGGTCGACGAGGTGGTGCGGGTGGGCGGCATCCCCGCCATCGCCCTGCTCGCCTGCGGCAGCGCCAGCGTGCGCCGGGTCGACAAGATCGTCGGTCCCGGCAACATCGTGGTGACCCTGGCCAAGCAGCGCGCCTACGGGCGGGTCGACATCGACATGCTCGCCGGACCCAGCGAGGTGCTGATTATCTGCGACCGCACCGCCGACCCCCGCCACATCGCCGCCGACCTGCTCAGCCAGGCCGAGCACGACGTGCTGGCGATGTCGATCTGCCTGGTGGTGGGCGAGGGCGTGGCGGCGCCGATCCAGGCCGAGGTCGCTCGCCAGCTCGCCGTCCTGCCGGCCGAGCGCCAGGCGGTGGCGCGCGCCAGCATCGAACGCTTCGGGGTGCTGGTGCGCTGCCGCGACCTGGACCAGGCGGCGGCGCTGTCCGACCGCATCGCCCCCGAACACCTCGAGGTGCTGGTCGCCGACCCGCGCGCGCTGGTGCCCAAGCTGCACCACGCCGGGGCGATCTTCGTCGGCCCCTGGAGCCCGGAGCCGATCGGCGACTACGTCGCCGGCCCCAGCCACACCCTGCCCACCGGCGGCACCGCGCGCATGTGGTCGGGGGTGGGCGCCGACACCTTCCTGCGCCGCACCTCGCTGATCAACCTCGGCGAGCAGGACTTCCGCCGCCTGGCCCAGGCCGGCATGACCATGGCGCGCGCCGAGGGGCTGGAGGCGCACGCGCGCTCGATCCAGGTGCGGCTGGGGTGAAGAGGAAAGCGGTCCCCGGCGCCGGTCCGCTGCCCGACGCCCACGTCGCGCGCATCTACGACGCCCTCGCCGCGGTGATCGAACCGAAGTCGGACCTGGCCTACGCCAGCCACTTCGAGCTGCTGGTGGCGGTGGTGCTGTCGGCCCAGGCCACCGACAAGTCGGTCAACGCCGCCACCGCCAAGCTGTTCCCGGTCGCCAACACCCCGGCCGCGCTGGTGGCGCTGGGCGAGGCCGGGCTGGCGCCCTACATCCGCACCATCGGCCTGTGGCGGGCCAAGGCCGCCAACGTGGTCAAGCTCAGCCGGCTGCTGATCGAGCGCCACGGCGGCGCGGTGCCCGCCACCCGCGCCGAGCTGGAGGCCCTGCCCGGGGTCGGGCGCAAGACCGCCAGCGTGGTGCTCAACATCGCCTTCGGCCAGCCCACCATCGCGGTCGACACCCACGTGCAGCGGGTGGCCAACCGGCTGGGGATCGCCGCCACCGCCACCCCCGAGGCGACCGAGCAGGTGCTGGTGGCGCGCACCCCGGCCCGGCACCTGCTGCACGCCCACCACTACCTGATCCTGCACGGCCGCTACACCTGCACCGCCCGCGCCCCGCGCTGCCCCGCCTGCCCAGTGGCGCGCTGGTGCCCAGCGCGCGCCGAGGCCTGAACCCGTGACCTGCTGGCGCTGGCTGCTGCTCGGCGCCTGCGCCCTGCTCGCCGCCGCCGAGCCGGTGGACGGCCTCGACATCACCCTGTTCCCCTGGGCCCCCGGCTGGCGCGCCGACGCCCCCCTGCTGCTCGACCTGCGCGCCGCCACCACCCGCGGCACCCGCCAGGGCCGGGTGGTCGCCAGGCTGGAGCGCAGCGAGATGGCAATCGCCACCTGGACCTCGGACGAACTGCTGCTGAGCCCGCAGGAACGGGTACAGACGGTGGTGCTGCCACCACTGCCGGGCGAAGGCGAATTGAGGGCGGTGATCTCCTGGCAGGACACCGGCGGCACCACCGAACAGGGGCGCGGCCTCCTGTTCGACGCCGACGCCGGGACCGACGCGGTGCTGTTCTGCCTCGACGGGTCGGCGGGCGAACGCCAGCGCGTGGCGGCGCTGCTGAACAGCCGCCCGGCAGCGCGCCGCCCGGCCGAGGACCTGCCCGAACAGGCGCTGGCCTACACCGCCTTCTCGGCGGTGGTGCTGGGCGGGCAGCAGGCCGCCCACCTGCGCCGGGCCCAGCGCGAGGCCCTGGCGCGGTGGGTGGCGGGCGGCGGCCTGCTCTACCTGGCCGGCGATGCGGTGCCGGACTGGCTGCCGGGCCCGCGCGACCGCCTGGGCCTGGTGGTGCCGCTCACCGGCGACGTGGCACCCGACGCCGGGCTGGCGGCCAAACCGCCCTCGGCGCTCATCGACGAGAGCTGGTCGCGCGGCCTGTGGGCGGGAGGTCCGCAGCTGCCCTCCCGCAGCGAACTGCTGTCGTGGGGCGCGCTCTTCGTGGCAGTGGTGGGGCCGCTGGAGTTTCTGCTGTTGAGCCTGCTGCACCGCCGGCGCTGGACCTGGGTGGTGTTCCCGGCCACCGCCTGCGCTGCGTCCCTGGTGCTGGTGGCCTGGGCCGAACGCCGCTGGAGCGGCGCGGGCGGCACCCAGACCTTGGTGATCCTCGACGCCGATCCCGGCGGCACCGTGCGCCGGGCGAGCGAGCTCAGCCTGGCCATGTCCGGCTCGACCACCCTGCGCCAGGACCAAGGCGATGGCGTCCTGGCTGCGCGCAGCCTGGGCAGCAGGGACGCGCCGCCAGCCACTCTGACCGGCTCGGCGGCGGGGACGTGGACCTCGACTCAGCGCATCGACCAGTGGATCCGCGTGGTCGACCGCCGCACCCGCCTGGTGGCCGAGCCCCCGCCCTGGCCGCTGCCGGACCGCCCACGGGCGGTGCCCGGCAGCGCCATCACCTGCCGCGACGGGGCGGTGCATGGCGCTCCGCCGCTGGCCCTGTTCAACGCCCTGGTCCAGCCATCGGCTACCTGGCCGACCACCGGCGGGGCTGGCGGCGCCGACCTCGCCCCGCTGGTGCCGGCCGGCGCCACCCTGCTGCTGAGCTGGCGGCGGGATGAGCGCGGCTGGACGGTGGTGCGGCGCTGCTATCCCGATCCTGCTGCCGAGGAGTCCGCTCCATGAGCTTCGTCATGGTCGATAGGCTGCATGTGCGCTATGGCGGCGTGCTGGCGGTGCGCGGGGTGTCGTTCGCCATCCCGCGCGGCGAGATCTTCGGCTTCATCGGCCCCAACGGCGCCGGCAAGTCCTCGACCATCCGCGTGCTCGCCACCCTGGTGCGGCCGTCCTCGGGCCGGGCGGCGGTGGGCGGGGTGGACGTGGTCGAGGACCCGCTGGCGGTGCGCCGGCTGATCGGCTACGTGCCGGACGAGTTCGGCACCTACGACGACATGAGCGTGCGCGAATACCTGCACTTCTTCGCCGCCATCCACGCCATCCCGGTCGCCCGCCGCACCCGCCTGGTGGCCGACGTGCTCGCCCTCACCGACCTCGGCGCCAAGCAGAACGAGCCGGTGGCCGGGCTGTCGCGCGGCATGAAGCAGCGCCTGGCGATCAGCCGGGTGCTGCTCCACGATCCCGAGCTGCTGCTGCTCGACGAGCCCGCCAGCGGCCTCGACCCGCGTTCGCGCATCGAGATGCGCGAACTGCTCAAGGAGCTGCAGCGCCTGGGCAAGACCATCATCATCAGCAGCCACATCCTGCACGAGCTGGCCCAGCTGTGCTCGCACATCGGCATCATCGACCAGGGGCGCATGCGCGCCGCCGGGCACATCGACGGCATCTTCCGTCAGCTCGAGCTGCTGCGGGTGGTGCACATCCAGCTCGCCCCCGGCGGCACGGTGACGCCGGCGGCGATCGCCGCCCTGCCCGGGGTGGCGGGGGTCGACGAGCAGGCCGACCGCCTGGCGGTGCGCCTGCCCGCTGATGACGGGGCGGTGGACGCCCTGTTCGCCGGGCTGGTGGGGCTGGGGGCGCGCCTGCGCATGTTCCAGCCCGAGGCGCTCGATATGGAGACCGCCTTCATGAAGCTCACCGGGGCGGAGGCGCGGTGATCCCGCCCCTGCTGGCACGCGACTGCGCCGCCCAGGCCGCCCAGCCGCGCACCTGGCTGCTGCGCACCGCCTATGTCGGCGCCACCCTGGCGGTGGCGGCGGCGCTGGTGCCGGCGGGCGGGCGGCCGGCGGGCGGCGAGGGCGCGGCGATCTTCGACACCCTGCTCGACCTGCAGATGGTCGGGGTGGCGCTGGTGCTGCCGGTGCTGATCGCGCCCCTGGTCGCCGCCGAGGAGGAGCGCGGCACCCTCGACCTGGTGCGCACCAGCCCGCTGCACCCGCGCAGCTTCCTGCTCCAGCTGCTGGCCGGCCGGCTGGCGGGCATGGCCCTGCTGGTGCTGGGCGGGCTGCCGGCCGCGGCCCTGGCCTACAGCCTGGGCGGGCTGGGGCCCGAGCGCATCGCCGGCGGCCTGGGCGCGCTGCTGGCCTGGAGCCTGCTGGTGGCGGCGGTGGCGCTGCGCTGCGCCTGCAAGCACCACAACGTGCGCACCGCGCTGCTGCGCACCTACCTGTGGCTGGCGCTGCTGGTGGCTCTGGTCATGCCCCTGGCGGGTGCCGGCTGGAACCTGGCGGTGGGCTGGTGGATGGGCCATGGCTTCTGCTGGCTGTACCCGTGGTCGGCCTACGCCCACAGCCTTGGCCAGGTCGAGCCGCTGCCGGTGGCGCTGGCGCGGCTGCTGCCGTTCCTGCTCTACGCCAGCCTGTTCGCCTGGTGGGCGCTGCGCATCCTCGACCGCCGGCTGCACCATCCCGAGCATGCCGGCGCCGCCGTGCGCCGGCGCTGGAACCCGGAGCAGGTCTGGCAGCGCCACCGCCTGCACCGGCTGGCGGAGCGGGGGCTCGACCTGCACCTGATGCCCGGCGACCGGCCGCTGGCCTGGCGCGAGCTGCGGCGCATGCCGTTGGTTACATTCCACACCCACCCACTCGGAATCATCGCACTTGGCGGGCTGGCTCTGTACATTCTTGTACAGTTCCTGCCGCAGGTGGGCTGGGTCCAACGGCAGTCTGGGGCATCCTCGTTCTTCCTGGTGGTAGTGGTGGGCGGGACGGCGCTCGTCACCACCGCCAGCCTGGCGGCGGCCGGCGCCGGGGATCGCACCAGCGGCATCCTGCGCGATCTGGCGGCGACCCCCCTGTCGGCGGGCGAGGTCCTGCGCCAGGGTCGTGCTGGCGCCGCCGCCCTGCGCTGGCGGGTGACGGTGGCGGGGATGGCGATCGCAGCTCCAGCCACCGTTGGTGAAATCCTGCATCAGGCCTCGACCGTCCCGCAGGGCATCTGCTCGGTGGTGCTGGTGGCCGCGTGGACCTGGCTGTGGCTGTCCTTGTGCGCCAGGCTGGGCCAACTGCTTGGCCTGATGGTGCAGTCACCGGCGGCTGCGCTGGCGGCAGCGGTGGTCGCGCCGCTGGCCCTGGAGATACCCGCGCTGGTCGATGACAACTTCGCCTGGCTGTCGCCGCTGCGCTTCCTGGTGTGGTGCGACCAGGGCCTGCCCGACTGCTCGCCGACCAGGCTGGGCGCCGGCCTGGCCCTGGTGGTTCTGCCCCTGGCGCTGCTCTCCTGGTGGCAGCACCGCCACGGTGAAACCCTGATCGGCCGGCCGGCGGCCGGTTGAAATCCCCGGCCCCGGCCAGAATCCGCCCACCCATGGCCGACCTGCGCTACATCCACCCCCTCGCCATCGGCGCGGTGCGGCTGGACAACAACCTCTGCCTGGCGCCCATGGCCGGCTTCACCAACCTCGCCTTCCGCCTGATCGCCAAGGAGGTCGGCGGCTGCGGGCTGGTGGCCACCGAGATGGTGGCGGCGCTGGCCGCCCCGACCTCGTCCAACCAGCTGCGCTTCGGCCTGCTCACCGCCAACGTCGCGCAGGAGAAGCCGGTGGCGATGCAGGTCTACGGCCGCGAGCCGGAGTGGTGCGCACGCACCGCCGCCGCCCTCGCCGAGGCGGGCGCCGACCTCGTCGACCTCAACTGCGGCTGCCCGGTCAAGAAGGCCAAGCAGGCCGGCTGCGGGGTGGCGCTGATGCGCGAGCCGGAGCAGGTCGGACGCATCGTGGCGGCGATGCGCGCCGCGCTGCCGGCCCACATCCCGGTCACCGCCAAGATCCGCCTGGGCTACGACAGCGCCAACCGCACCGGCATCGCGGTGGCGCAGGCGGCGGTGGCGGCGGGCGCGGCGGCGGTGTTCGTGCACGCCCGCACCGGCGAATCCAAGCACGGGGTGCCGGTCGACCTGGAGGGTCTGAAGGAGGTGGTCGACGCCGTCCATCGCGCCGGGGTGCCGGCGATCGCCAACGGCTCGCTCGACACCGCCGCCGCCATCCGCGCCGCCAAGGACGTGGCCGGCGCCGACGGCTACCAGATCGGCCGCGCCGCCTGCGGCGACCCCTGGCTGTTCCGCAACCTCATCGCCGAGCTCAGCGGCGGCACCGCGGTGCAGCCGGCGCTGGCCGACCGCCGCCGCCTGCTCGAACGCCACTTCGAGCTCATCGTCGACCTGTTCGGCGAGGAGCGCGGGGTGCGCGTGATGCGCAAGTACACCTTCTTCTACTGCAACGGCCTGCCGGGGGTGCGGCGCTTCCGCGACCGCTTCATGCGCATCGCCTCGCGGGCGGAATTCGCCGCCCTGGTCGAGGACTTCTTCGGCGGGGTGGCGAGCGGCGCCATCGCCGGCGCGGGCGAGCACCTGACCCTGGCCGACCAGGGAGAGGATGACGGACATGGATGAGATCCTGGTGAAGTCGACCATCGACGGCAGCGAGGAGCCCAGCCTGCTGTGGCTGCCGGACGGCCCCGGCCCGCACCCGCTGGTGGTGGGCCTGCACACCTGGAGCTTCGACCGCTTCAACCAGGTCGAGCACCTGCTGGCGCGCTGCCAGGCGCGCGGCTGGGGCCTGCTGCTGCCGGAGGCGCGCGGCGCCAACCTGACCTCCAACCCGCGCGCCGCCCAGGCCGGCGGCTCGCCGCTGGCGCGCCGCGACGTGCTCGACGCCATCACCGCGGTGCGCGCCGGCGGGCGCGTCGACCTGCGCCGCATCTGGCTGCTGGGCGGCTCGGGCGGGGGCCACCTGTCGCTGCTGGTGGCGGCCGACGCCCCGCAGCTGTTCGCGGCGGTGAGCAGCTGGGTGCCGATCACCGACCTCGCCGCCTGGCACGGCGAGAACCCCCACTACGCGCCGCACATCGCCGCCTGCTGCGGCGGGGCGCCGGGGGCGTCGCCGGCGGTCGAGCGGGAATACCGCGAGCGCTCGCCGCTGTTCCGGGTCGACGACCTGCTCCAGGCGCGGCTGGCGGTGCACCACGGGCGCGACGACGCCTCGGTGCCGTGGACCCACACCTGGCGCCTGGCCCAGGCCATGGCCGCGGCCGGCGCGAGGCGCTTCTACCACGAGATCTTCGACGGCGGCCACGACATCGGCTACGACCGCGCCCTGGGCTGGTTCGGCGGCGCCGGCGGCGGCACCGGGCTGACGCGCTAGGCAGTCAACTCGGCACCACAGACGGCACCAAGCTGTCCTGGTGGAAGCAGAGGGATCACCGCCACGACGCCACGACGCCACGACGCCACGAGGAAAGGACATTGGGATATCCTCTCCTTCACCTTTGGGTCCGAAGGAATGTCGGCGGAAGGTCCTTCCACCCGTGGCGTCGTGGCGTCGTGGCGGTTGAATCGCCGAATTTGATCAGCGCCCCTCGATCGCCAAAGCCCGCACCGCCACCCCGCCGGCGGGGGCGCTGCCGACGAACTGCAGGCGCACGCCCACCACCGCCGCGCCGGCGGGGATGGCGCCGAGATCGGCGCTGGCGCGCTGCCAGGTGGTGGGATCGGCGTCGATGCCGCCGGCCACCCGCACCGGCACGAAACCCTGGTCGTGGCGTCTGCCGTCGGCGCCCTGCAGCACCAGCCCGGCCTGGATCGACTGGCCGCCCTGGTGCGCGCCCCAGCGGTCGGCGCCGCCATCGACCTCGCACACCAGCCGCGGCGCCACCGGCCAGCCGCCGGCCGGGGCCGCCAGCGGCTCGCCCGCCAGCGCCACCCCGCACCAGTCCTGGGCCGGATCGCCCGGGGCCAGGCGCAGCACGCCGTCGGCCAGGGTGGCGGCCGCCCCCAGCCAGGGTGTCGGCTTCCAGCCCGCCGGCAGGGGCAGGGCCGCGGCGCGCGGCAGGGCCGCGGTGGCCGCCACCAGGATGCCGATGGGAGCCTTGCCGGCGCTCACCACGTCGAAGGAGGCCACCACCCGCGCCGGCTCCGGGTTGGCCCAGCGCCAGGCCCACAGGCTGCGGTTGTCGCCGTTGCGCCAGGCCCGGCGCGCCTCGCCCGCCTGGGGCGCGGCGTTCCACCAGTCGGCGATCTCGTGCCCGACCCGCACCGGCACGGTGACGCTGCCGCCATCGGCATAACGCACCACGTAGCGCATCACCTCGGTCCCCGCCGGCACCTCGCACCAGGCCGCGGCCTGGAGGAAGTACAGCGCCTCGACCGCGGTGCCCACCGCGATGCCCTCGACCCGCTGGGCGCCGGTGGGCTGGTTGGGCGACTGCATCACCAGGCAGGTGCGGTCGGCGTTTTCGTCGGTGCGGATGAACTCGAAGGGAACTCCGAGCAGATCCTGACGGCCCCACGGCGTGCCCTCCAGCGAGTTGACCGCGCCCTGGTCGGTCCAGCCGCCCTTGCCGTCGCCGGCCAGGCTGTCGATGAAGGCGCGGTTGAAGTGCGCGCGCAGGTCGATGACCTGGAACGACTGACCTTCCGGGTAGTCGGGGCCGAGCCCGGCGCTGCGCGCCGTGGCAGGTGCGCGCCAGGAGGCCACCTCGGCGGCCAGGGCCTCGCGCCCGACCGCAGCCTCGCCCAGGCCGAGGCTGTCGAGGGCGGCGCGCGCGCCCGCCACCACCACCGCCACTCCGCGCGCCGGCAGCACCAGGGCGGCGCGGCCAGCGGCCAGCGGCAGGCCCCGGCGGCCGAGGGCATCCGCCACCGCCGCGGCGCCAGCGGCGTCGATGCTGGCCAGCTTGGGATGGCTGTCGTGGTTGATCAGCACGGTGCCGACCAGGGTGCCGTCGCGGAAGCGGTGCGCCTCGACGTTGGCGAGCAGGCCGCCGCCGGGTTCGCGGCGCAGGTCGCACTGGCGTTCGACCCCGGCGCGCTCGAGCAGGGTGCCGAGCAGCGCCGCCAGGGTGTAGGCGGGGGCGCGCAGGTTGACGAAGCAGATGCGCCCGCGTCCGAGCGGACGTTCGAGCACCACCGGCTGCGCGCCGGCGCTGGCCAGCACGCTCCAGCCGGCGAGGTCGCCGGTGGCGCGCCAGGGCTGGCCGCGCAGCTCGCCCGGCAGCCAGGCCGGGGCGGCGAGCGCACCCGTCAGCGCGCCCACCGGGGCGGTGAGCGGCTCGCCCACCGGCGGGCCGAGGCGTTCGCCCGCCGGCAGCGGCTGGCCCAGGTGGTCGCAGTCGAGGGTTTCGAGGCCGAAGATCACCGTGCCGCCGGCTTCGGCGTAGCGGCGCAGCGCCGCCGGGGTGCCGGGGTCGCCGTAGCGCGCCCCGGCGGCGATCACCGCTCGGTAACGGCCGGCGCGCTCGGCCAACTGGTGGTCGAGCACCACCTCCCAGGCCTGGTGCGAGAATTCCAGCGCGGCGGCATAGGTGCGCACCTGCTGGTGGGCGGCGCCGGGCACCGCCGGGGCGATGCGCTCGCTGGGCAGCGACACCAGCAGCGCCACCTGCCCGGGCAGGCGGTGGGCGCGCGGCACCAGCAGGCCCTCGAGCGGGGCCTTGGCGCGCTGGAAGGGCATGATCCCGGTCAGCGACTCGGGCGCGGTGGCATAGGGGTTGAGCAGGTCCCAGGGGAACTTCTCGGCCAGGCGGCGGCCGCCCGCCTCGGCACCGTCCTTCCACAGGGTGTCCCAGGTGCGGCGTTCGAGCCCGAACAGGTAGGTGGCGCTGAGGCCGCGCGCCAGTTCCAGCCACAGGTTGACCGCCAGCTGGTCGGCGCTCGTGACCCCGGTGCCGGCATAGGATTCGCCGTCGTAGATCGGCTTGTTGCCCGCCACCGCGCGCAGGAAGCGGTGGTGGATGAAGCCCTCGCTGATGCGGCTGTCGCAGTCGGGGGTGGCGATGGCGGATGCCGCCGGCGCCGCCAGCCCCTGGCCGATGCCCATGCCGGCGCCAGTGCCGCTGCCGATCACCTCCAGGTGGTCGGCGAGGCGCGCCAGGTTGACGTTGGTCATGCACACCGCGCGGTAGCGGTCCATGCCCAGCACCTGCACTGCGCACGGGGTTCCGGGCGCCACCGCCTGCACCGCCTCACGCCCGGCCTTCACCAGCTCGACAATCGCGTCCTCGAGGAACAGGCCCCACTCGGCCTGCAGGCCGGCGTTCTCGTTGGCGCGCTGGAAGGCCGCCGCGGCGGCGAAGTCGGCGTAGGCCGAGCCCCAGGCGCGGTTGAGGGCGGCGATGTCGGCATGGCGCGCGCGCAGCCGGGCGGCGAAGCGTTCCCGGTTGGCCGGCGAGGGATCGTCGTAGGCCGGCTCGTTGAGCAGCTCGTACACCAGCGGGCGCAGGTTGCGCCGGCGCATCTCCTCGGCGCCATGGCGCCACAGCGCCAGCCACAGCGCGCGGCCCTCGTCGGTGGTGGCGCTGTAGGGCATCCAGTGGTTGGTGTTGCCGTGCGAGCCGCCGACGTTGAAGGCCGCGGCCGGGTACTTGCCGCCGCGCCCCTGCCCTTCCAGCCCGCCGTGGGTCCACGGGAAGCAGGTGGTGTCGACGTACACCGGCAGGCGCGCGCCGGACAGCAGGCGGTCGAAGCCCTCGCGCTCGACCTGGCCGTGGAGGAAATCGTTGGGCTTGCCGGGCGGGAAGGCCTTCAGCCAGTCGTCGCCAACGAAGTAGCCGAGGGTGTCCAGTCCCAGGCGGCGGGCGCCGTCATGGCCGAGCGGCTGCTCGTAGATCCAGCGCTGGTCCGCGGTGTAGCCGGTGGTGGGCCGCTTCGCCCCGGCGATGTAGGCGGGCAGGAACTGCGCCCCGACCAGGAAGCGCGGTTTGCCGCCCACCTCGTAGTGCCCGGCCGGCGACAGCGTCACCGCCTGCTCGTCGGGGATGGCGGCGGCGATCTCGGCCGGGGTGGCGAAGCCGGTGGCGGGCGGCGCGCTGGCGGCCGGGGTGGACGCCGCCGCGGAGCGCGTGGGTGGGGCGTCACCCCCGCCGGTGCAGGACGCGAGCAGGACCATCCCTGCCAGCACGGGGACGAGGCGGAGAGTCACCGGGGCGTGGGGCATGGAATCGTTCCTGGGCAGGTCAGGGGATGCGGCTGCTGGCGGTGGCGCTGGCGGAGAACCACATGGGATCCCAGATCCACTGCACCCGCACCGCCGGGGCGGTGATGGCGACCGCCAGCGACTGCACGTGGCCGTCGGCGAACAGGAACTGCCCGCGCGCCTGGTGCAGGGCCATGGTGCATTGGTCGTTGAGCTGGTCGCGGCCCCAGCTGAGGGCTCCCGCCCCGACCGCGGGGGTGACCAGGTAGTTCCAGTATTCCGACAGCACGCATTTCTGCGTCGGCAGCTTCACCCGGCTGGCGTGGATCGGCGCCACCGCCGGCTGACCGCCCCAGGCGAAGAAGGGCGAACCGTCGAAAGCCCAGTAGACCCCGGTGTAGGCATAGGTGGCGCGCAGGGGCACCCCGTTGAAGGTGGTGGGCGAGGACGGGCAGCGGGCGATCGGCACGCTCACCGGGGTGGTCCAGTCGGGCGACATCGGACCACCGTCGTTGACGTAGTCGTTGAGGCGCAGCTGCCAGCGATAGTCGGGCCAGAATCCCTCCTGCTCGCCAACGTAGGCCTGGAAGCCCAGCCCCATCTGGCGCAGGTTCGACGAGCAGCGGGTGCCCTGGGCCGCGTTCTTCACCAGGGAGACCGCCGGCAGCAGCATCCCCGCCAGGATGGCGACGATGGCAATCACCACCAGCAGCTCGATGAGGGTAAACCCGCGGGAGCGCATGCAGGGTGCCATGGGTCGAGGATACCCCGGACCTGACTTGGATGCCAATCCGGCCCCAGTCACCGCTGCGTTGTTCTATGCCTTTGAAATAGTACAGAATAACACATGGTGACTCCGGTCTCCGTCCTCGATCCCACCGTCCGCCGCTGGTGGGCCCTGTTCGACCAGGCACCGGCCGCGCTGGGCGCGGTCGAGCGCTGGGAATCCGGCCCGGCGGTGTTCACCGACACCCAGCCCGGCTGCATCGAGGAGTTCCATCCCAACCCCACCCTCGAGCTGTGCCTGGCGGGGACCATCCGGGTGGAAAAACCCGACCGTCGCTGCGATCTTGGTCCAGGCCAGGCGCTGATCATCCAACCGGTGGTTTGGCATCGGGTTGCGCCCATCCGTGCGGATTCGCTGCGTTTCGCCCTGGGCTTCATCCCGGAAGGCATGAACCTCTATTTCCACGCCCGCGACCGCAGCTGGTCCGGTACCGTCCCGGCGCAGCTCTGCCGACCGCTGCTCGACGCCGCCGCCGCCACCGCCGATCCCGCCACCCGCCGGAGCACGGTCGCCGACCTGCTGCGCGCCCTGCTCGCCGAGCCGGTGGAGCTCTTCCACTACCCCCCCGCGCTGTGGCGCATGGTCGAACTGATCTGGACCCGCGCCCGCCTGGGCCTGACGGTGGACGAGATGCTGGCCGCCAGCGGGCTGTCGCGCACCCATGCCTACCGCCTGTTCACCCGCAGCTACGGCATGCCGCCCAAGGCCGCCCTCACCGTCTACCGGCTGCAGCTGGCCGAGGGCCTGCTGGCGCTCGGCCTGCCGGTGGGCGAGGTGGCGCGCCGGGCGGGTTTCCCCCATCCCGACGCCCTGCGCCGGGCCTGGCGCGCGCGCGGCGGCGCCACCCCCGGCCGCCAGCGCGCCTTGCCCCCCCCCGCGCCCTCCTAGAGTGCCGCCCCCCATCGGTCCGCCATGCCCACTCCCCAGCATCTGATCCGCAATTTCTGCATCATCGCCCACATCGACCACGGCAAGTCGACCCTGGCCGAGCGGCTGCTGCAGGCCTGCGGGGCGATGCGCGCCAAGGAGGACAAGGAGCTGGAGGTGCTCGACTCCATGGACCTGGAGCGCGAGCGCGGCATCACGATCAAGGCCAAGGCCCTGTGCCTGGGCTACAAGCACAACGACGGCAACACCTACCAGCTCAACCTGATCGACACCCCGGGGCACGTCGACTTCTCGTACGAGGTCACCCGCTCGCTGCAGGCCTGCGAGGGCGCGCTGCTGGTGGTGGACGCGGTGCAGGGCGTGCAGGCGCAGACGGTGGCGAACTTCCTCCTCGCCCTCGACCAGCACCTGCAGATCGTGCCGGTGATCAACAAGATCGACCTGCCCGGCGCCCGCGTCGAGCAGGTGCTGGAGGAGATCGAGGAGGCCCTGGCGCTCGATGCCACCGACGCCATCCAGGCCAGCGCCAAGGCCGGCATCGGCATCGACCAGATCCTGACCGCCATCGTCGAGCGGGTGAAGCCGCCTGGCGGCGACCGCGACGGCACCACCCAGGCGCTGATCTTCGACGCCATCTACGACGACTACCGCGGCATCATCCTCTACATCCGCCTCAAGAGCGGGCGGCTGAAGCGCGGCGACCAGATCCGCATGATCCGCTCGCAGAAGACCTATGCGGTGAGCGATATCGGCCGCCTGCGCCCGGCCATGGAATCGGTGCCGGAAGGGCTGGAGGCGGGCGAGGTCGGCTACCTGTGCGCGGCGATCAAGTCGCTGAGCGACGTGAAGGTGGGCGACACCATCACCCTCGAGGCCGCCCAGGCCGAACCGCTGCCCGGCTTCCGCGAGATGAAGCCGATGGTGTACTGCGGGCTCTACCCCTCGGGCGAGACCACCTACGACCAGCTGCGCGAGGCGGTCGAGAAGTTCACCCTCAACGACGCCTCCTTCCGCTGGGTGCCGGAATCCGGCGGCGCCCTCGGCCACGGCTTCCGCTGCGGCTTCCTCGGCATGCTGCACATGGAGATCTGCCAGGAGCGCCTCGAGCGCGAGCACGATCTCGACATGGTGCAGACCGCGCCCAACGTCACCTACCGGGTGGCGCTCAAGGGCCGCGACGTGGCCGGCAACGTGCGCGTGATCGACATCACCAACCCGGGCGAACTGCCCAAGGACGGCTGGGAGCGCATCGAGGAGCCGGTGGTCACCATCCACTTCATGATCCCGGCCGAGAAGATCGGCGCGGTCATGCAGCTGGTGCAGGACCGCCGCGGCGACTTCCTCAAGCAGGACTACATGGGCACCGCGCGCTGCGTGCTGACCTACCGCATGCCCCTGGCCGAGGTGATCTACGACCTCTTCGACCGCCTCAAGTCGGTGACCCAGGGCTACGGCACCATGGACTACGAGCTGTGCGGCTACCAGGAGGCCGACCTGGTGCGGGTCGACATCCTGGTGCACAACACCCCCTGCGAGGCGCTCGCCTTCATCTGCCACCGCACGGTGGCCGAGCACCGCGGGCGGCAGATCATCAAGGCCCTGCGCGAGGAGATCCCCAAGCACCTCTTCGAGGTCAGCCTGCAGGCGGCGATCGGCACCCGGGTGATCGCCCGCGAAAGCATCGCGGCGATCCGCAAGAACGTCACCGCCAAGTGCTACGGCGGCGACGTGACGCGAAAGCGCAAGCTGCTCGAGAAGCAGAAGGAAGGCAAGAAGCGCATGAAGATGGTCGGCTCGGTCGAGGTGCCGCAGGCCGCCTTCATGGCGGTGCTCAAGAGCCGCGTCGACCAGGAGTGAGCCTAAATCCCGCCGTAGGCGGTTGATGGTTCATGGTTGATGGTTGCCGCACAACGGGATGCAGCGCCGTTCGTGCTCACCCGCTGGGTGAACCGATAGACATCAGATAACCCGTTGGCGTTGCGTTGGATAACCATCAACCACGAACCATCAACTGCTCCATCAAGGGTGAGATAGGCCTTACCCTGGGAGCGCCGGGCTCCAGCCCGGCAGTTTAAGACGGCTCGAATTGCCGGGCTGGAGCCCGGCGGTCCCAGGGAAGAGGGAGCCGCTCAGCCCCCGCGCAGCGCCGCCACCGCGCCGGCGGCGAGGGCGGCGGGATCGGTCCCCTCGCCGTCGAAGCGCAGCAGGCCGCCGGCGCGCCCCAGCCGCGCCGCCAGCCGCCAGCGGCCGTCGCCCAGGCGGCGGGCGTGGCAGCCGAGCGGCAGCGAGCAGCCGCCGTCGAGCGCCGCCAGCACGGTGCGTTCCGCCGCCACCGCGCGGCGGGTGGCGGGGTGGTCGAGGGCGGCGAGCAGGGCGATGGTGCGGCGGTCGTCGCGCCGGCAGTCGAGCGCCACCGCGCCCTGGGCCGGGGCCGGGCAGCAGGCGTTCCAGGGGTCGAAGGGCTCGGCGCAGGCGTGCCGCGCCAGCCCGAGGCGGATCAGCCCCGCCAGCGCCAGCACGGTGGCGGCGCAGGCGCCCTCGGCGACCTTGCGCAGGCGGGTGTCGACGTTGCCGCGGATGGGTGCGAAGCGCAGGTCCGGGCGCAGGGCGGCGAGCTGGGCCTGGCGGCGCAGGCTGGAGGTGCCCACCAGCGCACCGGCCGGCAGGGCGGCGAAACCGCCCGCCAGCCCGACCAGGGCGTCGCGCGGATCGGCGCGGCGCATCACCGCCGCCAGGCCGAGGCCGTCGGGATGGCGGGTGGGCAGGTCCTTGCAGGAATGCACCCCGGCATCGGCCTCGCCCGCCAGCACCGCGGCCTGGATCTCCTTGACGAACAGCCCCACCGAGGGCGATTCGTAGAGCGGGGTGGTGCGGTCGCGGTCGCCGCTGGAGGTGAGCGGCACCAGCTGCACGCGCAGCCCGGGATGGGCGGCGGCGAGCAGGGCGGCGGCGCGGCGCGCCTGCCACAGGGCGAGCGGGCTGGCGCGGGTGGCGAGGCGGAGGACGCGGCTCACTTCTTCTTCGGCCCCAGGTAGCGGAACTGCCAGACCAGGCTGGCCAGCCCGTCACCGAGCAGGCGCGCCACCGCCTCGCCACGGGCGGCCTTGGTGGTGCCGCCGGCGGCAGCGAGATCGATGAAGGGGATGCCGCCCTCGCCGCAGGCCTTGCGCAGGGCCTGGCGCGCCGCCACCAGCTCCGCCGGCAGCTCCTGGTCGGGCGGATCGAAGCCGCCGATGCCGACCACCAGCAGCACCCCGCCGCGATCGCCGCTCTTGGCATCGCCGGAACGCGCGAGGGCCTCAAGATCCTTGACCTGGCGCGCCAGGGCCGCGGTGGCGGTGGCGGCGCGGGCCTCGGCGGCGCCGCCCGACAGCACCACCCCGATGGCGAAATGCGCGGTGTTGACCAGGGCCTTGGTGTCGCTGGCGGCCTTGAGCTGGTCCTTCTGCCACCAGGCCAGCCAGCCCTCGGCCGGCGGCTCGAGGTCGCCATCGACCTGGCCGTTGCGGCAGCGCGCGCCCTGGACCTCGTCCAGGCGGGCGCGCAGGGCGGTCACCGCCGGATCGGGCAGGCCGCCGCCCAGCACCCGCGCCCAGCCGAGCAGTTCGGGACGCGCGCTGATGGTGTCGAAGCCGCGCTTGCGCCGCACCGCATCGATGGCCTCGACGCGCTTCCTGATCTGCTCGTCGCTCAGCCGCGGCAGATGGTCGCTGACCACCTGCCAGTGCTGGCGGGCATCCGGCGCCGCCCCCGCCACGGTGGCCACCGGCCCGAGCACGAAGGGCGCGGGCGGGCCGCCGCGGTCGCGCAGGCGCACCGGCAGCGGCGCCGTCGCCCCCACCCCGGTGGGAGCCGCCACCGCGAAGGCGGTCCAGCCGCCACCGGCGAAGGTCAGGGTCTGGGGCGCCGCGCCGCCGAGCTGGATCTCGACCTCCTTGCGCCGGTCGGTGCCCGGATGCAGCAGCAGCAGCAGGCCGCCCCCCTGCACCGCCTCGCCCTCGACCGCGAACTGGATCTCGCCCTTGCGCGAACTGGTGAAGCGCTCGCTATCGATCGCCTTGTCCTCGGCGCCGGCGGCGAGCGATACGCTCGGCCAGGGCGCCGGGATGAACTCGCTGCCGTCGAGGCGCGCGAACACCGGGCCGGTGCCGCTCCAGGCCTCGATGCGCAGCGGCCGGCCGGCCGGCTGGGCGGGGACCGGCGGCGGCGGGGTGGGGGCGGCCACCGTCACGGGGTCGGGCCGGGGGGCGGCGGTCGCCGGTTCCGGGGCCGGGCGGGCGGACTCGATCGCCGCCGACGGCCGCAGCGGACCGACCTCGGGGGCATTCAGCGGCACCGGAGGCCGGGCGAGCTCCGCAGCGCGCGCCAGCAGCTGGGTCCGCGAGGTGCTGAGCTGGGCGAACTCCGGCAGCTCCGGCACCTCCAGGGCGGACAGCTGGCGCTCGACCTTGGCGGCGGCAACGCTGTCGGCACCGTTCAGCTCCCGCGCACCGGTGCGCAAGGCATGATCCAACACCCGGCGCGCCTCCTCGACCAGCGCCTGGCGCACGGCGGATGGGCAGGCGGCATCGCTCAGGGCCTGACGCAGGGCCGCCACCGGCTCCGGGGCGTAGCTGGACCGGGTGGGGGCGGCGGCCGGGGCCGGCGGTTGGACGGGGGCAGGAGCAGGGTCGGCTGCGGGGGGCGGCCGGACGGGCACCGTGCCGGTGGCTGGCTTGGCCGGAGCGGGAGCCGGCGGTTCGGCCGGAGCGGACCTGCCGCCCATGACCACCGCCGCCAGGCCCCCGGCCACCGCCAGGGCGGCGGCGCCCCCCACCAGCCAGCCGAGCCGGCGCGAGGCCCGGCCGGCGTCGGGGGCGGGCAGGATCTCGGTGGTGGCCGATCCCGCCGCCTTGCTGCTGAGCAGCGGCGCCTCGAAGGCGCCCTTGGCCGCCAGTTCGCGCCGGTGCAGGGCGAGCTGCAGGGCGGTGGTGAAGGTGTAGGCCTTGAGCCGGGGATGGGCCGGCAGCTCGACCCGGTAGGTGGTGACCTGGAGCCCGCGCAGGGCGCGGATGCGGTTGATCTGCACCAGCGCCTGCGCCGGCAGGTCGTCGACGCAGAGCGGGCACACCAGCTGGCCATCGACCTTGACCGCGAGGCCCTGGGCGACCTCGTCGGCGGTGATCTCGGCGTCGCAACGCGAGCACACCAGGGCAATGGCGGGGGCCGCTTCGGGCATGGCCGGGCACGCTAACGACCTGCCCGGCGCCGTGAACAGGCAGGACACCAGCTGCTGGCGCCAACGCCATGCCGGCTGATCATCCCCGACCATGCCGGATGACGAGCCCGTCCTGACCCTGGCCATGCCCGGCCGCGAAGTGATCGCCGGACGCGGATTCACCGCCGGGGCCGCCCTGCCGCTGCTCGACTGCCTGGCCGAGGAGTCGTGGTTCGCCACCGCCGCCGCCATCGCCGGCGACCCGCTCGCGCGCGAGGTGCGCCTGGGGCTGCTGGCGGTGCGCCGCCAGCGCGGGACGTGGGAGGCGCTGGTGGCGGGCGACGGCACCCTGCTGCACCATGCCGCCATCCCGCCCGAGGCGGTGGCCGCCGGGCGCGTGCTCGCCAGCCTGCGCAACCTCGCGCTGGCCTCCGGCACCGCCCTGGTGGGCAGCGGCGGGGCGCGGGGGTTCGGCGGGGAGCTGGCCGGCTGGCTGCATGAGCCGGGGATGGAACCCCTGCGCCGGGCGGTGGTGCTGGTCTACCGCCTGCGCGTGCCCGAGGAGCTCGCCACCCCCACGGGGGCGGTGTGGGTGTCGGGCGGGCGGCTGGCGCAGGTGCCGCTCGACCCGGTCAGCGCGCTCAGCCTGGAGGCGGTCCCACGATGACCGGGGCCACGGGCGCGTTCGACGGCGAGCAGTCCGCCACCCTGCCCACCGGCTCGACCCCGGCCGGCGAGGGTTCGGCCACCGTCGACACCACCCGCCGCTGCGTGCGCCGCTCGGCGCGCCTGGAGGACCTCCAGCCGCTCGAGGACGAGGCCAGCCTGGCCCTGCGCCTCACCGCCTGGCGCGCCGCCTCGTTCGCCGGCACCGCCGCGCGCTACCAGGTGGCGGGCACGGTGGGCAGCGGTTCGCAGGGGGTGGTGTTCGAGGTGCTGGACCAGGACTGCCGCCGCCGCATCGCGCTCAAGACCCTGCGCGACCGCGGCCGCAACCAGCAGGAGGCGGTCAGCCGCTTCGTGCACGAGGCGCAGATCACCGCCCAGCTCGAACACCCCGGCATCGTGCCGGTGCACGACCTCGAGGTGCTGCCCGACGGCACGGTGTTCTACACCATGAAGCGCATCGAGGGCGCCAACCTCGCCGACCTGATCGAGCACTACCAGGGTGAACCGGCCGGCTGCGCCGCGGTGCGCCGGCTGCGCGACGAGCTGGTGCAGGCCTTCCTCAAGGTCTGCGACGCGGTCGCCTTCGCGCACAGCCGCGGGGTGGTGCACCGCGACCTCAAGCCGCGCAACATCATGGTCGGCTCCTTCGGCGAGGTGCTGGTGCTGGACTGGGGCCTGGCCAAGGTGCTGGCCGACGGCCCCGACCGCCACGAGCAGGCGGTGGGCAGCGTGCGCACCGGCGGCGACGGCGGCGACGCCCACGCCACCCTCACCGGGGTGGCGGTGGGCACCCCCGCCTACATGAGCCCGGAGCAGGCGCGCGGGCTGCCGGCCACCCCCGCCAGCGACATCTATTCGCTCGGCGTGGTGCTCTACCACGTGCTCGGCGGCGTCTCGCCCTACGAACGCGGCGACGTGCGCGCCACCATGCAGCAGTGCGTGCAGGGCCGCTGGACCCCGCTCGGACGCCGCCCGGGGGCGCGCGGCCTGCCGCGCCGGCTGCTGGCGGTGGTGCACAAGGCCATGGCCCTGGCCCCCGCCGACCGCTACGCCAGCGTCGACGCCCTGGCCGCCGACCTGCGCCGCTTCCTCGCCGGCGATGCGGTGGCGGCCTACCGCGAATCCCCGCTCGAAGGCCTGCTGCGCCAGGCCCACCGCCACCGCCGCGCGGTGCTCGCCGCCACCGCGGTGGCGCTGCTGGCCGGGGCCGGGGCGCTGGCCTGGTGGGGCCAGCTGCGCGCCGAGACCAGGGTCCAGATCGAGCAGCTGCGCGCCACCGCCACCACCCGCGAGTCGGAGTCGCGCTATGGCGACGCCCGCCGGCTGTGGGAACGGGTGCTCGAGCTCGATCCGGCCGACCGCGCCGCGCGCGATTCCCTGCGCCGCGCCGCCGCCGCCGAGGAGCGCGAGCAGGCCGCCCTGCTGCAGCGCCACAAGGCCGAGGAGGCGCGGGTCTGGCGCGGCCGCGCCGAGCAGGCCGCCGCCGCCGGCGGCGAGAGCGGGCTGCTCGACGCCGCCTCGTGCTACCTGCGCGCGCTCGGGCTGGAACCGGACGATCCCGTCACCAGCGAAGGCTACCGCCGGGTGGTGGCGCAGGCCGCCGAGATCACCGCCGCCCGCCGCCAGGCCGAGGAGCGCACCCTGGTCGAGGAGGAGCGCCGCGCCGCCGCCGCCTCGCTGGAGCAGCGCGCCGAGGCCGCCGCGCGCGAGGGCACCCCCGACGCCGCGGTGGGCTTCCTGGAATCGGCGCTGGCGCTGTGGCCGTCGCCGGAACGCGGCCGCCGCCTGGGCACGCTCATCGCCAGCCGCCAGCAGGCCGAGGCCAGCCGCCAGGCCGCCGGCCGCCGCGCCGAGGCCGAGCGCGAACTGTCCGCCGCCAGCAAGGCCCTCGAACAGGGCACCGGCGAGATCGCCCGCGACCACCTCGAACGCGCCCGCGGCTTCGACCCCGCCCATCCCGCCCTGGCGGTGCTCGAGGAGCGGGTGCGCACCCGCCTGCGCCTGGAGCAGGCCGAGGCCGCCGAAGGCCAGCTCGCCAGCGCCGCCGAGGCGCGGGAGCAGGCCGACCGCCTGGCGGCCGGCCTGCAGCAGGCCGACGAGCAGGTGCGCG
>JAKLKR010000529.1 GCA_023150565.1 Planctomycetota bacterium | reverse complement strand
CGAGATCGAGTCCTGCATGAATCTGGGTCTGACAAATTTTATCGTCTTTCCCGCCGTGGCGGATGCGTTAAAAGACCAAACAGCCACTTACAGTTATTCCCCTGAGAATTTTTACCTGCGCGTGGCGCGGGAGGTAAAAAAACGGTTCCCCGAATGTTGCCTCATCAGCGACGTGGCCATGGACCCCTACAGCAGCGACGGCCACGACGGCCTGGTGCGCAAGGGTGAAATCGTGAACGATGAAACCCTGCCCATACTGGCCCGGATGTCGGTGGCCCAGGCGGAAGCCGGCTTCGACATGCTCGGCCCCTCCGACATGATGGATGGCCGGGTGGGATACATCCGCCAGGCGCTGGACGATCAGGGCTTTACGAAAACAGGCATACTGGCCTATACCGCCAAATACGCCAGCGCCTTTTACGGCCCCTTCCGCGACGCGCTGGACTCGGCGCCTAAAAGCGGCGATAAAAAGACCTACCAGATGAACCCGGCCAACAAACGCGAGGCGCTCATCGAAGCCGGGCTCGACGCCGCCGAAGGCGCCGACATGCTGAT
>JAKLKR010000528.1 GCA_023150565.1 Planctomycetota bacterium | reverse complement strand
TCGTCCTCGGCGGCGGTCACGGCGGCCTGCGCGGCGGCGCGCTCCTGGACCCGAGCATCGACCAGGTCACGGGCATCGGTGAGCTGCGTCTCGGTGCTGGCGACCAGGTCGGTGTAGGCGGTGCGCAGGCGCACGGCATCGGCCTCGGCGGTGACCACGGCGGCGTCGGCCTGCTCGCGGGCGACGGTGGCGGCGATCTTCTCGGCCAGCGCGGCATCCAGCGCCGCCCGGGCCAGCGCGACCGGATCAGCCACCGACTGCAGGCCGATCTTGCCGTCGGTGTTCAGGTCGGGCGTGATCAGCACCGGCGCCGGGCCGGCGGCGATGAACTTCGGCGTGATGTCGAACAGCACCAGGTCGCGGCGCACCTCCTCCAGCCACAGCTTGGGGCTGCCCGCAAAGCGGTGGACGTTGAACAGCACCTTCTGGACGGCCGGCAGGCCCAGGAAGTCCTCGGTGGTGTAGTCGTAGCGCAGACGCTCGGGCGTGCCGGCCACATCGTCGGCGGGAATCTCGACGATGTCGGCCGACAGGATCGAGACGCGGCCGTCGGTGAAGCCC
>JAKLKR010000527.1 GCA_023150565.1 Planctomycetota bacterium | reverse complement strand
ACGAAGACCTGCTCCAGCGCCTCGAGGAGGTCCTGGTCACCGCCGACGTCGGGATCCGGACCGCCGAGCGCCTTCTGTCGGCGATCCGCGACCGCGCCTCCCGCGAGGAGCTCTCGGACGCAGCGGCGCTGCGGCGTTACCTCGGCGAGGAGGCTTCCGCCTTGCTGGCCGGCCGGGATCAGCCCCTGGTCTCGCCCCCGCCCGCGGGCCCCCTGGTGATCATGGTCGTCGGCGTGAACGGCACCGGGAAGACCACCACCATCGGCAAGCTCGCCTCGCGCTACTCCCGCGAGGGGAAGAAAGTGATGCTGGCCGCCGGCGACACCTTCCGCGCCGCCGCCATCGAGCAGCTCGAGATCTGGGCCGAGCGCGCGGGAGCGGAGATCGTGCGCCAGCAGGAAGGCAGCGATCCCTCCGCCGTGATCTTCGACGCGGTCAAGGCGGCGTCCGCCCGGGGCTTCGACGTCCTCATCGCCGACACGGCGGGCCGCCTGCACACCAAGGCCCCCCTCATGGACGAGCTCCGAAAGGTGAAGCGCGTCACCGACCGGGCCCTCCCCGGTG
>JAKLKR010000526.1 GCA_023150565.1 Planctomycetota bacterium | reverse complement strand
CCCGAGACCCGGCCGGTGCCCGGGCGCACGCTGCGCTGCTTCCATCCGCAGTCCGCCCATCCCGGCACCGGGCGCGCCGCGTGACGCAGCCGTCGCCGATACTCGAGCTGCGCGACGTCACGAAGCGGTTCGTGCGGCCGCTCGACCTCGCGGCCAAGATCGCCAACCTGTTCGGCGCCGGGCTCAAGTCCGAGACCGTGCACGCGGTCGACCACGTGAGCCTCGGCGTCAGCGACGGCGAGGTCGTGGGACTGGTGGGCGAGTCGGGCTGCGGCAAGTCCACGCTCGGGCGCATCGTCGCCGGCATCCATCGGCCGACCACGGGCGAGCGGCTGTGGCGCGGCACCGCGATCGACGCGCTGCCGCCATCCGAGCAGCGCGCGGTCGAGCTCAAGGTGCAGATGATCTTCCAGGACCCGATGTCGTCGCTGAACCCGCGCCTGCGCGTCAGCGACATCGTCGGCGAGGCGCCGGTGGTACACGGCGTGGTCCCGGCGGCCGAGCGCGACGCCTATGTCGGCGAGCTCCTGCAGCGGGTCGGGCTCGACGCCGCCTTCCGGCGCC
>JAKLKR010000525.1 GCA_023150565.1 Planctomycetota bacterium | reverse complement strand
AAGTCCGGATGGTCTCGACGTAGTCGCGCTGTTCAGGTGTGAGGTTCGTCTCCATCAGCAACCCCGTCATGCCGATGACCGCGTTCATGGGGGTGCGGATCTCGTGGCTCATGTTGGCCAAAAACTCGGATTTGGACTTCATGGCGGTCTCGGCGGCTTGCTCGGCCTTCCTGCGAACGCCAACCTCTTCTTCCAGGCGCACATTGGTAGTCCGAAGTTCGCTGGTTCGTTCCTCGACACGATTCTCCAAATCATCGTTGACCCGTGTATAGGCATCGCACATGCGGTTGAATGCGGCCGACATCTGGCCGATCTCATCAGCCGAGTCCTCATGGACCCGAACTTCTGCATCGGGATCCGCCGCGATCTGCTCCATGACCGCTTTGGCGCTCGCGATTCGACGCGTGACAAGCCGATGGAGCAGGAACGCCGTACACGCCACGACCAGGATAATCAGCCCTCCAAGACCAAAGTGAAAGGCGTGCCTGCTGGCGGCCTGAGCCGCCCGCAAGTCGGCCGACGGTACCGAAATGACGACCGCGCTGGACAAGTCGCCCACCTTCCA
>JAKLKR010000524.1 GCA_023150565.1 Planctomycetota bacterium | reverse complement strand
ACCTTGGGAAGCCGGAGCGCTTTCTGATACCTTGGGCCGCCATGCCAGCCGCGAACAGGAAATCCGAGGATGTCGCAGCAAGCCTTGCCGAAGGCGACGGCCTGCGCTTTCTGCGGCTGGCGCTGCTGATCGTCGCGGTCGGCGTGTCCAGTTATGTCGTCCTGCTCCATTTCATCGCGCCGGAACAGTACTACCGCTCGGTTGGCTCGCTGCTTCTGCTGCCGGTCGCACTGATCGCCTTCCTTCTCATGCAGCGCGGCAGCGTCGCGGCCGCCCTGCACGTGCTGGTGTTCGGCGTCTGGGCTGCCGTCGCGACCGCTGCGATGTTCGCCGGCGGCGTGCGCGCGCCGGCGCTTGCCGCCTACCCCCTGCTGATCGTCATGGCAGGCTGGCTGCTCGGCCTGCGCACCGGCATCGTCGTGGCCGGACTGGCCCTCGCGGCAAGCGCCCTGCTCGCCCTGGCCGAATCGGCCGGCCTCCTGCAGAGCGTACAGGCCGCGCCGGCAGTGCTGGTCTGGTTCGTGCAGGCGATTGTTTATGCCACGGCGGCGGTGCTGATCGCCCTC
>JAKLKR010000523.1 GCA_023150565.1 Planctomycetota bacterium | reverse complement strand
ACATGGGCGTGCCCTTGGTCATGCCCTCGGCGGTCTGGAAGAGCGAGAACGCGGACTTGGCGATCCCGAAGTCCATCACCTTCAGCAGGCCGGTGCGGGCGACCATCAGGTTGGCGGGCTTGAGGTCGCGGTGCACCACCTGGTGGTGCTCCCCCGCCTCGTCGGTCAGGTCGTGGGCGTAGGCGAGCCCCTCGCACGTCTGGGAGATCAGCTCGATGGCGAGGCCGGGGGGGATGGCCCTCCCCCGGGTCTTGAGCACGTCGAGGGCCTGGCCGATGGTGAGCCCGTCGACGAACTCCATGGCGATGAAGTAGAAGCCCTCGATCCGCCCGAACTCGTAGATCTCGACGATGTTGGGGTGCTGGAGGCGACCGCCGATCCGGGCCTCGTTCACCAGGGCCTTGATCCTCCCCTCGTCCTCGTCCTGCTGGCCCTCGGTGAGGGGGGAGCGCGCCAGCTTCAGGGCGACCTTCTTCTGGAAGCCCATGGGCCCGGAGAGGCGGGCCCGGTAGACCGATGCGTAGGCGCCGCGCCCGATCTCCTCCTGGAGCTCGTAGCGTCCGAGATGGTA
>JAKLKR010000522.1 GCA_023150565.1 Planctomycetota bacterium | reverse complement strand
GAGCTCCATAGCCTTGGGGCGGATGATGTCTCTGCCGGTTTCGAAGAACACGTCGCCCGCGGCCTCGATGAATTCGATTTGGAGGCCCTCTGGGGTGACCTTCAACTCGACGTGCGTGGCGAGTTCTTTCAACCTGTCGTCGCCCTTGAGGGACTCCGAAATCTGAGCTTCGATTTGTTTGAGCGCGAAGGTCTCGGACTCCATCACGTCGGGGCCGTGGCGTTTGGCTTGGCCGGGCTTGGGCGCGGGTGAGCCGGGGAGCGTGAACGGGCTCTGACTCTTGGGCGGGTTCTTCACAAAACCGAGCGGGTCGTTAAAGTATCCCTGGACCATCGACTTCGTCTCGGCGTCCATACCCATGATCCACATCACCATGAAGAACGCCATCATCGCGGTCACGAAGTCGGCGTAGGCGACCTTCCACGAGCCGCCGTGGTGGGCGTGGGCCTCCTGTTTCTTCTTCTTGACGATGATGGGGGTATCGGCCACGGTTTACGCCGCCTTTTCCTTGACCGAGGTCTCCATCTCGACGAAGCCAGGGCGCACGCGGGGATCGATGTTGCGACGGGCGAACTC
>JAKLKR010000521.1 GCA_023150565.1 Planctomycetota bacterium | reverse complement strand
GCAGCGCCCAGGGCGCGGCGGCAGCGGTGGTAGACCAGGGGCGCATAGCGGGTGACGATCGACTCGTACCCCCGCTCGTCCCCCGCCTTCCAGGCCTGGGCCAGGTCGGCGTCGGTCGTGCCGGTCGCATGGGTAGTGCAGTCCATCTGCGAGGACTCCTCCATCCACCATGTCTCCGCTCCCGCGCGGGTGGCCGGACGTATTTGTGCGCCAGCCGTCCACCCTCGCCAGCGGCATCAGGAATCGCCCCTGCGCGCCCATCCATCCCTTTTGCAGATCAGTACTTCTGCGCGACCACGTCGGCGCTGTACTCGACCTTGCCGCCCTTGGCGCCGGTCTTGGGGTCGGTCTCGGTGTAGGCGATGGTGATCTTGCCGTAGTCCAGCTCGACCGCCTCGGCGGGGACCACCGACCCCTCGACCATCTCGCCGTTTGTCACGCTGCTGACCACCACGTCCTCCAGGGTGACGGTCAGGTAGGGGGTGCTGTCGCCGGTGGAGCGGCACAGGTCGAAGGTGACCTTGCCGATCGACTTGCCGGTGCACAGCCACTTGAACAGGTTGGGGCTGGCCTTGTCGATGAAGTGGGC
>JAKLKR010000520.1 GCA_023150565.1 Planctomycetota bacterium | reverse complement strand
CACCAGCAGCAGCAGCGGCAGGATGAAGATGAGCAGGGTGCGATGGGCCCGGTCGCGCCACAGCCCCAGGCTGCGGGCCAGGGCCCAGGCCAGCAGCGCGCCCGCCAGCGGGCCGAAGGACAGCCACTGGGCGCCGATGAACTCGCCCAGCTGCGCCGGGTGCCAGCCGCGCTCGCCGTGGCCGACGCGGGTGATCTCGGCGGTGTGGCGGAAGGTGGGGAAGTCGTGGGCCCAGTTCCAGTAGAGGTTGGGGCTGAGGATGGCGAGGGCCAGCAGCACCGCCACCCAGGGCTGGGGGCGGGCCAGCCAGTGGCGGTGGCGGGCGTCGAGCACGACCAGCAGGAGCGCCGAGGGCAGGAAGGCCGCCATGGTGTACTTCGACAGCAGCCCGACGCCGATCACCGCGCCGCAGGCCAGCCAGTCGGCCCAGCCGTCGCGCTCCAGCGCCCGCAACAGGAAGAGCAGGGCCAGCGACCAGCACAGGAGCAGCGGCGCGTCGGTGGACACGAACAGCCCGAGGGCCGCCACCAGCGGCATCGACATGAAGCCCAGCCCGGCCCAGAAGCCGACCCGCGCCGAATACAGGCGCTTGCCCAGCGC
>JAKLKR010000051.1 GCA_023150565.1 Planctomycetota bacterium | reverse complement strand
CTGATCCGCTCAGAAGGTGACCGGCATCGCCAGGGCGGCGGCGAACAGTCGGGCATAGGCCGCGTCGCCGATCTCGACTGCGCCGAAGCGCTGCATGTGCGGGGTCTGCTGCTGGCAGTCGATGAGGGTGAAGCCGCGCGCGCGCAGGTGGCCGGCGAGATGGACCATGCAGCTCTTCGAGGCGTCGTCGGCGCGGTGGAACATGCTCTCGCCGCAGAAGCAGCCGCCCAGGGCCAGGCCGTAGAGCCCGCCCACCAGCTCGTCGCCGCGCCAGGCCTCGACCGAATGCGCCACCCCGCGCCGGTGCAGGGCGGTGTAGAGCAGCTCGATGCCGGGCGAGATCCAGGTCTGGCTGCGCTCGGCGCAGGCGGCGATAACCGCCGGGAAGGCGCGGTCGATGCTCAGGCGGTAGGGTTGGTGGGCCATCACCTTGCGCAGGCTGGCGGGCACCTTCCAGCGCTCCCAGGTGATGACCGCGCGGCGGGTCGGGCGGTACCAGCGGATCGGCCCGTGGCGGTCGTCGGCCATCGGGAACAGGCGCGCGGCATAGGCCTGCACCAGCAGCTCCGCCGTCACCAGGCAGCCGTCGCCGTCGCGCACCGCCTCCGTTTCCGCCTCCGCGTCCATGGCGGCCATGATGGCGGGCCGAGGCCGCCGCGGGACCACAACCATCGGCCTAATTCCGCGCCTATGGCCAACGCCGGTTCCCGGCTAGCATGGCCGGCCGCCCCATGGACGCCGCCACCCTGCACGCCCAGCGCGCCAGCTCCGGCCGCCTGGCCATCGACACCGTGCCCGGCAAGGGGCCGCTGCGCCGCCTGCTGGCGCTGATCCTGGTCGAACGGGGTCAGCTGTGGCGGGCCGGCTTCCACCAGGCGATGCAGGCGCTCAGCTACCTGCCGTTCTCGTTCGGGGTCGGCCTGCTCATCGACCATGTGCTGCGCCGCGACGATCTCAGCCTCGAGCGCAAGGGCTGGCTGATCCTCGCCTACCTCGCCGCCAACCTGCTGCTGTGGCCGATCCATTCCTGGTTCACTGTCACCGCCTTCAAGCACTCGCAGTGCATCATGCGCGCCACCACCGCCCGCCTGCGGCGCATGGTGGTGGACCAGCTGCAGTGCATGTCGCTGAGCTTCTTCACCCGCAAGGGCGCCGGCGCGGTGTCGAACCAGGTCACCGTCGACCTCGGCCGGGTCGAGGGCTTCCTCGGCAACGTCACCGGCTCGCTGGTGGTGTCCTTCACCATCGGCATCGCCTCGCTCGCCTACCTGATGCTCCTCAACTGGCGGCTGGCGGCGGTGGCGCTGCTGGCGGTGCCGGTGCAGCTGGTGGTGATCCGCTGGATGGGCGCGCGCATCCGCCTGCTCAACCGCCGGGTGCAGCAGACCACCGAGGACTTCTCGGCGCGCATCGTCGAGTTCATCAGCGGCATGCGCCTGACCAAGAGCTTCGGCAACGAGGACCTGGTCGGCTCGCAGATGGGGCGCGCGATCGAGGAGGTGCGCAGCAGCGGTCTGGACGCCAGCATCACCATGCGCTGGATGGCGATGTGGATGCAGATGATGTGGGACTTCACCCCCATCCTGGTGTGGTGCCTGGGCGGCTGGATGTACCTGCAGGGGGTGGTGACCTTCGGCGAACTGGTGACCTTCACCATGCTGCTCGGCTTCGTGCGCCAGGGCGCCCAGGGCTTCATCGGCGCCTATGACGCCTGGCAGCCGGCGCGCCCGGGCATGGAGGCGCTGCTCGAGCTGCTCGACTCGCAGGAGCTCGAAGGCTACCTGCACCCGCGCCGCGAGGTCCACCTCACCGGCGCCCTCACCTTCGAGCGGGTGGGCTTCCGCTACCCCGGCAGCACCGGCGACCAGGTGCTGGCCGACATCGACCTCGCCATCCCGCCCGGGCAGCGGGTCGGGCTGGTGGGCGAGACCGGCGCCGGCAAGAGCACCTTCCTCGACCTGGTGCTGGGTTTCTACCGCCCCAGCAGCGGCGCCATCCGCTACGACGGCCACAGCCTCGAGGACCTCGGGCTGCGGCAGCTGCGCCGCAACACCGCGATCATGTCGCAGGACGCCTTCCTGTGGAACGCCTCGATCCGCGAGAACATCCGCTTCGGCCGCCCGGGCGCCTCCGACGCCGAGGTCGAGCAGGCGGCCAGGCGAGCCCAGGCGCATGAGTTCATCCTGCGCACCGAGAGCGGCTACGACACCCTCTGCGGCGAGCGCGGCGGCAAGCTGTCCGGCGGCCAGCGCCAGCGCCTGGCCCTGGCGCGGGTGTTCCTGCGCGACCCGCGCTTCATCGTGCTCGACGAGCCCACCAGCGCCCTCGACCTCGAGACCGAGGCGCGCCTGCAGGAGGACCTCGACCGGCTGTGCGCCGGGCGCACCACCTTCATCGTCGCCCACCGCCTGTCGACCCTGCGCAACGTCGACCGCATCCTGCTGTTCCACCGCGGCCGCATCGTCGAGGACGGCGCCCCGGCCGAGCTGCTGGCGCGCCCCGACGGCCGCTTCGCCCACCTGCACGCCATCCAGGGCGCCAAGCCGGGGTGATCAGCGGCGCGGGTGGCCCATCACGGCGTAGCGCCGGCCGTGGGGATGGCCGAGCTTCTCGACCACCACCAGGCGATGGTAGTGCTCGAGCCATTCCACCGCCCCGGGTCCGTTCTCGATGCGCACCAGCAGCAGCTGGCGGGGGTCGGCCAACGCGGTGGCGAGCTCGTCGAGTTCGTCGAGCCGCGGCGGGATGGCCACCCCGTGCCATTCCAGCAGCGCGTGCAGGGTCTCGTCCGGCTGCCACAGGGCGAGCGGGGCGCCGCGGGCGGCGAGCGCCACCCCGCTGGCGATGGGTTCCAGGTCGCGCCAGCGGTTGACCACCGGCAGGGCGCGCGTCACCGGCGCCAGCAGCCCGGTCACCAGGGCGGCGGCCAGGAACCAGGCCGCCGCCGCCGGGCGGGCGTCCCAGCTGCGGCGGGCGCGGTCCAGGCACAGCAGGGCCAGCGCCATCCCCACCGGCAGCAGGGCCAGGCCCGGCCACCAGGGCCGGCCGTCCAGCCGCCACAGCCAGGCCACCACCGGCGGAGCCAGCAGCGCCACCGCGGCGATCAGCGCCACGGTGCCGTGCCAGGCCCAGCGTTCGGCGCGGCCGGGCCGCGGCCACCAGCGCGCCGCCCACAGCCCCAGCAGCACCGCCACCAGCGGCATGGCGGGGGCGATGTACAGTCCGCGCGCGGTGCGCGACAGCGACAGGAGCAGGACGAAGGGCAGGGCCCCGGCCACCGCGAAGCGCCAGGCCGAACGCTCCACCGCCGGGATGGCGGGGTCGCCGCCGCGCACCGCGCCCCAGCCGCGCACCGCCGCCGCCGCCAGCGCCAGGGTCCAGGGCAGGCAGAAGAGCGGGAACTGCAGCAGGTATTTGCCCGGCCAGTTGCGGTGGCCCTCGCCATAGGCCACGCCATCGAGCTGCACGAAGCGCCCGAGCAGGTTGTCGACGAAGAACACCTTGAGCAGCTGCCCGCCGTCCGGCTGGCCGGCCACCGCCAGCACCCACGGCCCGATCGCGGCCAGCTGCGGCACCCAGCCCAGGTGCAGCTCCCAGCGCGCCAGTTCGCGCCAACGGCGTTCCCACAGCACGATGCCGGCGAAGGCCAGGCCCGGCACCATCCAGGCCACCGCGTTCTTGCTGAAGAAGCCCATCAGCAGTCCGGCATGGGCGAGCAGGTACCAGCCCAGCTTGGCGCCGCCGGGGGCGGCATGCAGGCCGCGGAACAGCCCGGCCAGAGCCACCGCCACCCCGGCCATGAGGGGGGCGTCGGTGGCGCACCACACCTCGGTCTGGAGGGCCATGCCGAGGGTGCCCCAGGCCACCGCCGCCACCGCCGCCGCCAGCGCGCCGCCCGCCGCCCAGGCCAGCGCCGCCACCGCCGCCGCGCCTGCCAGGGCATAGGCCAGGTTGGGCAGCCGGGCCAGCGCCGGCGAGGGCCGGGCGGGGTCGAGGAAGGGGGCCGCCGCCCAGTAGGTCAGCGGGGGCTTTTCGCAGAAGGGCTCGCCGGCGTGCATCGGCACCGCCGCCAGGCCGTCGCGGGCCATGGCCAGGGCGATGGCGGCCTCGCGCGGCTCGTCGGGGGTCCACAGGTTGCGGCCGAACATGCCCACCGCCCACAGGGGCAGCAGCAGGACGAGCACGGCCAAGGGCCACCAGCGGGGGCAGTTCACAGGGAAGGGGCGTAGCGGGTGGCAGGCGCGGGTCGAGGACGAGAACCCGGATCCGCCAGGTTCTTCACGGCTTGCGGCGGAAGAAGCGGGTGGTGCTGCGGATCGCGTCCTCGACCTTGCCTACACTGGAGGTGATCGAGTCGATCACCGCGCCGGCGGTGTCCAGCACCGGGCTGTCCTTCACCGAACGGGCCACCCGTCCGGCCGCCTCGCCCGCCGCCCCGGTCACCCCCGCCACCTGCTTGGGCACCATGCCCAGGCTGGCGGTGATGCGGTGGGTCAGCTTCGCATTGCGCTCGTGCAGGCGGTGCGCCGCCGCCAGGTGCGACCACAGGTAGACGCGCGGGCCGGAGACATAGGCGGTGACCAGGCCCTCCTCCATCAGCACGGTCGAGGCCTGCTTGGCGGAATAGCGCGGGCTGCCGTCGGGATGCCGGCGCACCACCGGCAGGGCGCGCTCGACCACCGTCACCTCGGCCTTGGGCGACAGCGCCTGGTCGAGCTGCCAGCGCCGCTCGCGGGCGGAATAGAACACCGGCGGCACGGTGTCCGAGCGCTGCTCGGGCAGGTAGCGCAGGGCGCCGAAGTCGTCCTTCAGTTCGAGCAGCTCCTCGTAGGTGTAGACCCGGCCCTGCCAGGTGACGTATTTCCACGGATCCTGGCCGTCGCCCGCCCCACGCAGGAACTCGACATGGTCGGGGCAGATGCTGAGGGCCAGGAACACGTCGGCGGCGTCGCGCATGGCGCGCTCCACCGTGGTCAGGACCTTGGCCAGGGCCTGTTCCAGCTCGCGTTGCTTGCGCTGATATTCCTCGATTTCGCGCTGCTGGCGTTCGCGCGCGCGCTCCAGGGCATCGCGCCGCTCCTGCTCCTCGGCGGCCGAGATGCGCTGCTTGGTCGAATTGATCTCCTGGATGCGCTTGCGCTCGCGCTCGTCCATGCGCGCCAGCGCCTCGCGCCCGTCGGTCACCGGGCCTTCGTCGCGGCGGTCGGGCGAGATGTATTCGTAGCGCCGGGAGGCGCGCTTGCCGGGTTCCTCGCCCTGCGGCTTGTAGTTGGGGTCCTGCAGGCCGATGTCGGGATTGACCCGGATAAGCGCGGTGGGGGTGCGATGCTGACGGTCCGAGGCCGGGACCGGGGTCGGTTCGCCGTGGCCGCGGATGATGGTGTCGGACTTGTACACCCCGCCGGTGGTGGTGGGGTCGTCCCACAGGTCTTCTTCCAGTGCCGACGGATCCTGTGGCAGCGGGGTCTTGAGGGCGGCGATCGGTTGGGGTGCAGGAGGGGTCAGGGCCTGCAGGTCAGGCAATTCGACCGCGGCGACGGCCGGGGGTCTGGCCGAACGTTCCGTCGCAGGGTCGGATTCCGGACCGGGTCCGGCCATGGGGGTGGTTCCTGACTGGTTTGTGCCAACACCAATTTTCAATTAAGCGGAGCAGTGCAAGTAGCGAAATGGATATGACCTGGTTCACGGCGCGAGGGGCCCCGACCGGTGGATCGTCCTGCAATGACGCAAGTTGCTTATGGGAAGAGTGAATCGTAGTCGGTTAGCGGATTGACCGGAGTCACCGTTGTCCAGCCAAGGAAAGGCGACGTCTCAGGCGTCCGGGCGCTTCCGCCAGTGTAGCATGTCCCCTGGACGCGTCCGTGGATCACCATGGAATAGAAGCGTCGCCGCTCGTAGGCCATCTGCTGTGCCCGAGACTTGTTCTGGGCGGTGGAGGATTTAGCCCCGACTGCCGATTTTACCCCCCCTGCGCCAGATGAACCACCGGAAGCGATGACCCTGACCGGCCAGGGCACCCGGTCATCGGTGGCGGTAGGGGGCACTGGTGGGACCGCGGGCGTGCCATAGGGCGTACCAACGGGATCCGTCAGGGTGCCGCCGAAGTCGATACGAGCCCATCCCAGTGAACTGGCGGCAGGGTGATTCGGGATCAAGGAGGGTTGGTCGCCGATGGTGATATATTGGGGGTTTGCAATGGGGGAAAGCAGGGTGAAGGGCTGGTTTATGCTGTCGCGCCATTGGGACTTCTGGTACAATCTGGTCGCGAGAATCTTCGCATTGGTCATCATCACATAACATTGCGCCTCGCGCTGGATCATGCCGACCTCACGGGTCGCCTCGCTGACCTGTGAGGCGACGCCGATGGTCAGGGCCAGCATGAGCGAGATCAGTCCCATGACCACTACGAGTAGGGTGCCTCGGCGGGATAGGTTGCCAGTCATGGTCAGTTTCCCATCATTGGCAGGACAAGGTTGGAAAGGTAGCCCTGGAATCGGGTGGCTCCGGGATAGGTCTCGGTATGGGTTTCGTCGACTCCAGGGCAGTCGAATTTGAAGGTGGTCGCGTTGGTGATGCTCTTGACGGAATACCTGCCATTAAACGACGCTGTGGGGCATGAGTGTATGAGTACGCTCTGCCCTACGCGAAGGCCGTGGTTGGCTGCAATGAGCGAGGGGCCTGCTGCCCCGGTGCCGGAAACGATGGTAGCGACCCCTGATGATCGGCTGTACTGGAGGACCCTGCCGTGGCCCTTCCTGATCACGGCACCATATTCGAATGTCTCGTCCTTGTTGACGATGGGGGATCCAATAAAGCCAAAGATGAAACGGCGAGGCGAGACGATCTCCACGACCGACCAGCAATTGTTGAGCGAGCTGTCGGTCATGCCCTGGAACTCGAAGCAATGCCCAATTTGCAGACCATGGGGTGCGGCGGTGGTCACCACGCCGAGGCCAGCGCTTGGGTTCGGGTTGGCAACTGGAACCTGCGGACCGGAGTATTCAGTCCGAACGCGCACCTGTTCGCAGATGAACAACTCCTGCAGTTCGGCCCCTGATGTCGCGGAGGCGCTCGGGGCGAGTTTCTGCCCGGAGATGGCGAGTCCCATGGAGCTTTCGCGGTAGTAGTCGGAGAGGTATGCCCCGGAGGCGGAGGACAGGATGGCGGCCTTGGTCAGGGAGTTCTTCTCGTTGATCAACCTGGTCTTGGCGATGAACTTCTGGGAGAAGGAGAGTGAACTGTAGGCCACTTGGATGATGAAGAGGCCGATTCCGAGCGCGAACGCCATCTCGGCGATGGTGAAGCCAGGTCTTGTGCCGTTGATGGGGAGATTCTTCATGGCACGCGGTCCGCCATCAGGTAACGGCCGAGAAATTCCACTGTGGTCTTCGGGGTGGGAAGCGCGGCCAGGAAGTCATCCCTGTAACCGTACCAGAAGGAGACTTGGCAGAAGCTGATGCCTGAATCGCTTTCAGTCTGAGGAACCGACATCGTGACGATCAGGTTTTGGTAGTCGGCCAAATTCACCTTCGAGATGGCAGCGGTCGCCGATGCTGAATCGACCATGAGGTCGTCGGATACGAGTCCTGAGCGGAAAACGAATATTTTGTCGTTTGCGGTGTTCATATCCCCCCCTTTGAAGGTGATGTTCGCCAGGGTTGGAGTCACATACTGAAGGTAAGGGTGGGTTGCGCTTCCGCTGCCCATGCAGATGGCACGCAGCGAGGTGTCGTTGACGATAGCGGCGCCGGTGGCAGTGAGCTGGGTGGTGGCATGGGCATGGCGGTCGGCGATGAGCATCATGGCGGCGGCGGCCACCGTGCGCTGGTAGTTCATGTCTTGGCGGATCATGAATGATCCGATGGCGGCAAAGCCCGCCAGGAAGGCGATTGTGAATGCTCCGACCGAGGCCATTACCTCGACCAGCGTGAAGCCGGACCTAGGGGTAAACACCGGTCACCTCGCTTTCGCCAGTCGGGTGGATGATGAAGAATTGATCACGGCGCTTCGTCAGGCGGTTCCAGAGCGGGATTACCACCTTGGTCCCGGCAGCGGTTGCTGACATGATGGAATTTGGCATCGAGTAGGTTTGATCCACCAGGGCCTGGACGTTTGCGTTTGCCCCCAGGCTTGATGGCGATCCATAGTCGTTGAGGGCGCTCTTGTCCTCGATCCACGGTTGCCGCGCTGCGAACACCCGCCCGGTTCTTGGCTGGTATGCGACATAGAGGCGCCAGGTCGGTTTGGCCGCCGCGGGGAAGTACATGGACTCTACGCCCTTGCTCTTGTTGTAATAGACCTCGGCCAAGGTGGCGCCGTTGGCGGGTGGGCCGTACTCGTCGCGGGCAGGGGGGGCATTGTTGAAGTACTGCCTGGTGTCTGTTGCCCGGGAGATGAAACGACTGTTGTTGAAAAAGACGCCATCGGCAGGCAGTAGTTCAGAACTCGCTTTGAATGGGATGGCGTGTCCGACGAAGAAGTAGGTCGCTGACGCGACGGGAGGCTTGCTGATGTATGACCACGGGACTTGTTTGCCTATCAACGCTGCGACCTCGGAACGGCCCCGGAGGCCGTCCGGATGGGTTGGTACATATTGATAGTCGTAGGCCCCGCTCTGCAGGCGGACCCAAGGGATTATTTGGGTCGCCGACCATACCGGTTGTCCAGGCACGGGGTCTGGGTTCACGGTCGATCCAAGATTGGGGCTGGCGAACTCGTCGCTTGGATTCGAGGGATCATTTTCGTTGATATCGGGGCCGGAACCTGGCGGATAGTATCTCAGGACGAAGCCGTAGATAGCCCCAGTTGAACCGAACTGCCGCGCATTCTCACGACAAGCGTTGTGGACAGCGGTCAGAATGTTCGGAACCGAATGGACCGCGTTCTTCTTCTGCATTTTGATGATGGCGGGGATGCCCATGCCCATCAACGAGACCACGATGATGATGACCACCATCATCTCGGGCATGGTGAAGCCGCTGCGGGTTGGTCCAAATCGGGTATTCATGGATCGCTCAGCCTCACCCCACCCGACGCCCGGGGAACCTCGCTACCGGACAGCCGCGGGGGCCGTCGGGGCGGGCGTCTCACTCACCCGATCGCCAGCATGCGCTCGATCGGGCGGCGGGCGCGGGCGATCAGGTCGGGGTCGAGGTGCACCTGGGGGGCCTGTTCGGCCATGCAGCGCCAGACCTTCTCCAGGGTGTTGCGGCGCATGTGCGGGCAGGTGTTGCAGGAGGTGCAGCCGCCCTGCTCGCCGCGCACCCCGGCGGGGGCGGTGAGGAAGGTGCCGCGCGGGCGCGCCTTGCGCATCGCATGGATGATGCCGGGTTCGGTCACCACCAGCCAGGTGGCGGCCTCGGGGCCGGCCTTCACCGCATCCAGCAGGGCCTTGGTCGAGCCCACCACGTCGGCGTGGGCGCGCACCGGGGCCGGGCATTCCGGGTGCACCAGCACGATGCAGCCGGGGTGATCGCGGCGCATGGCGGCGATGGCCTCGGCGCTGAACATCTCGTGGATCTCGCACGAGCCGGGCCACAGCACCAGCTCGCGGCCGGTCTGGCGCGCCACCCAGTCGCCGAGGTACTGGTCGGGGGCGAAGACCACCCCCTGGCCGGGGGGGATCGACTGCACCACCTGCACCGCGTTGGAGCTGGTGCAGCAGACGTCGGACATCGCCTTGACCGCCGCCGAGCTGTTGACGTAGGTCACCACCGTGTGCCCGGGGTGGGCGGCGACGAAGCGGCGGAAGGCCTCGGGCTCGGCGCTGTCCGCCAGCGAGCAGCCGGCGGCCAGGTCGGGCAGCAGCACCGGGCGCTGCGGGCTGAGGATCTTGGCGGTCTCGGCCATGAAATGCACGCCGCAGAACACGATCACCTGGGCGTCGGAACGCGCTGCCTCGCGCGCCAGCTGCAGGCTGTCGCCCACGAAGTCGGCGATGTCCTGGATCTCGCCCTCCTGGTAGTAGTGGGCGAGGATGACCGCCTTGAGCCGCGCCTTGAGGTCGCGGATGCCGGCGGCGAGGTCGACGGGAGGGGTGGCGGGCATGGCGGCAGCGTGGGGCGGTGCGCGCGCGCTCCAGCGGCGAGCGGGGAAGAGCCGTAACCGGGGCTCGTGATGGGGGTATACCGACCATGCCCGCCATCGCTGCGACCCTCCTGCTGCTGCTGTCCGCCCTGGTGGCCGCCGCCGAGCCGCGTCCGTTCCGCCTCGGCTTCACCCCCTGGCCGAGCGCCGCCACCCCCGAGGCGGTGGAGGCGGTCTGGCGCACCATCGCCCAGGAGGGCGACCTGGTCAGCCAGCACCTCGACAACGGCGTGCCGTGGGTCGAGGCGGCGGCCGGCAAGCGCTTCGACGAGGCGGTGTATGCGGAATGGGACCGGCGCATCGAGCGCAGCCCGCGCAACCATGCCCGCCTGCTGTCGCTGTCGCCGCTGACCATGGGCCGGGACAGCCTGGCGCTGTGGTGGGGGGCGCGCGAGAACCAGCCCCTGCCGCCGGCGTGGGAATCCAAGAACCTCGATGATCCGGCGGTGGTCGCCGCCTATACCCGCTACGTCCTGGCGGCGGTCGAGCGCTTCAGGCCCACCTGGCTGGCGATCGGGGTCGAGGTCAACGAGCTGGCGACCAAGAAGCCGGCGCTGTGGCCTGGCTATGTGGCGCTGCACCGGCAGGTCTACCAGGCGGTCAAGGCCAAGTACAAGACCCTGCCGGTGACCGCCACCCTGGTCGCCCCCGCGCTGCTGGAGGGCTGGCGCGAGCAGGACGTGCCGGCGGTGCAGGCCAAGGCCCTGGCCGACCTGCTGCCGTTCTGCGATCTGATGGCCTGGTCGCTCTATCCCTACATGAGCCGCCATTTCACCGGGGACTATCCCGCCGACTGGTACGACCGTCTTGCCAAGCTGGTGCCGGACAAGCCTTTGGCGATCAGCGAGTGCGGCTTTCCGGGGCAGTCCTTCACCGCCTTCGGGATCCCCTTCGCGGGTTCGCCGGCGGCCCAGGAGGCCTTCGTCGGGCAGCTGCTATCCGGGGCGCAACGCCATCGCAGCCCGTTCGTGGTGTGGTTCACCGCCCGCGATTTCGACCAGTTGTGGGTGACCATCGATCCCTCGATCCGCCCCCTCGCCCTGCTCTGGCGCGACACCGGGCTGATCGGCGACGATGGCCAGCCGCGGCCGGCGCTGTCCACCTGGCGGGCGGCGCGGGCCCGTCCGTGGACGGCGGAGGCGGTTCCCCGCAGCCGCTAGGGTCCTCGGCGAATGCCAAATGCTGGAATGCTGGAATGCTGGAATCGAAGAAGGCCGACATTCCAGCATTTGGCATTCAGACCCCCCGCCGAGGAACAAGGGGCAACGGTGTCACCCGCGCTAGCGTACACCTTCAGCGGGCGGGGCTTGCCAGGGCCGGCAGGCATCGCCACCCTGGGATGCCCATGCCCGCACGCTGCACCCATTGCGATGCCGAGCTGCCCGACCAGGCCCAGACCTGCCCGGCCTGCAAGGCCGAGGTGCCGGTGTACGGGATCGACACCACCATGCCGATCGACGCCGCCGCCCTGCGCGAGGCCGGCGACGCGCTGAAGCCGTCGACCGGGCGCATCGCCGGCTTCCGCGACGAACTCTATGCGGCCGAGATCGCCGGCTGCCGCATCCTCGAACGGCTTGGCCAGGGCGGCATGGGCCGGGTCTACCGCGCCCACCACCTCGGGCTGGACAAGCTGGTGGCGGTCAAGGTGCTGCACCGCCAGCTGCTCGACCACCCGGAGCTGGTCGAACGATTCATCCGCGAGGCCCAGTCGGCGGCCAAGCTCGAGCACCCCAACGTGGTGCAGATCCTGAATTCCGGCCAGGAGAGCGGGCGCTACTTCATCGTCATGCAGTTCGTCGAGGGCGAGAGCCTGGCCGGGCGCCTGCGCCGCGAGCGGATGCTCGAGCAGCCCGAGGCGGTACGCATCTGCCTGGGCATCGCCCGCGCCCTCGCCGCCGCCCACGCCCTGCACATCGTCCACCGCGACATCAAGCCCGACAACGTCATGCTCACCGGCGAAGGCGGGGTCAAGGTGGCCGACTTCGGCCTGGCGCGCAACCGGCTCGAGGACAGCCAGATCACCCTCGCCGGGCAGGCCTACGGCACCCCGCCCTACATGTCGCCGGAGCAGATCACCGGCAAGACCGTCGACGAGCGCAGCGACCTCTACAGCCTGGGCGTGCTGCTGTACGAATGCCTGGCCGGCCGCCGGCCGTTCCACGCCACCGACCTGCTCGGCTACGTCGACTGCCACACCCGCAGGGAGCCCGAGCCGCTGCGCCGGGCCGCGCCGGGCGCCGATCCCGCCCTCGCCGACCTGGTTGAACGCCTGCTTGCCAAGCGCCCGGAGGACCGCCCGGGTTCGGCCCAGGACGCGGTCGAGGTGCTCGCCTCGCTCGGCGACGGCAGCCACAACGGCCAGGGCAGCGGAGACATGCGCCGCCGCACCCCGACCAGCGCCGACCTCTCGCTGTCGGGCTCGCGCCGGCTCACCGGCCTGCTCTCGCAGGCGGTCGAGGAGGGCGCCACCGACATCCATCTGGAGCCCACCCCCGGCGGCGGGCGGGTGCGCTTCCGCGTGCGCGGCGGCCTGACCGAGATCGAACGCATCAGCAGCGGCGCGGTGCGCCAGCTGATCGACGCCTGCCGCGTCTGTTCGGGCAACGAGGGCCGCGACGAGTCGGAGCCGGCCGACGGCACCATCGAGTTCGAGCACGAGGGCACCGTGCGCCAGGCGCGCTTGAGCCTGGTGCCCACCGGCCTGGGCGGACGCGCCGCGCTGCGCCTGATGGGGCTGGTCAAGCCCCACGCCCAGCTCGCCGAGTCCGGCTTCCAGGGCGAGCACGTGCAGGCCATGCACCAGTGGCTGGGAGCCGGCAGCGGCGGCGCCAGCAACGGCGGCCTGGTGGTGGTGACCGGCCCGGCCGGGTCGGGCAAGGGCCAGACCGTGGGCGGACTGCTCGGCTTGGTCGACCTCGCCGGCTCGGTGACCATCGCCATCGCCGAGGAGTCGCAGGTGGTGAGCGACGACGTCGCCCAGCTCCAGGTCACCTACCGCCTGTCGCGCGCCGACGCCCTGCGCGCCGCCCTGCGCCAGGGCCCCGACCTGGTGCTGCTGCTCGACGTCAACGGAGTGCCCGACCGCGACACCGCGCTGCAGACCATGCAGGCCGCCGTCAGCGGCACCCGGGTGATGGCGTCGATGGCGAGCGAGACCGCGGCCGAGGCGCTGGAGGACCTCATCTCGCTCGGCGCCGACCACAAGTCGCTGGCGCGCGGCCTGCGCGGCATCCTCGCCAACCGCATCCTGCGCCTGGCCTGCCGCCACTGCCGCGAGCCCTACAAGCCCGATCCCGACCACATCGCCCGCCTCGGGCTCGAACCGGGCACGCCCGCCACCCGCTCGCGCGGCTGCGCCCGCTGCCGCACCGCCCGCCGGCGTGTGCTGCTCTACGACTTCTTCTCGCCCGGGCCGGACTTCTGGAGCGAGCTGGGCGACATCCGTTCGGAGCAGGGCATCGCCGAGGTGGCGCGCCGCCACGGCCTGGCCGAGATGCGCTCCGGCGCCGCCGCCCTGGTGCGCGCCGGCGAGCTGGACCCCGCCTCGGCCATCCGCCACCTGCCGGTGGGCGCCCTGCTGGCGTGACCCGTAGCGCCGGCTTGAGCCGGCATGGACGGCGGGCTTCAGCCCGCCGGATTGTGCAGAAGCATCGCGTGTACCGTGGACGGCTCTTATGGAGCGTCGACGCCCACGTCGACGCCGCGGTGACGAGGCCATGGTCCCTGATCGGCGCACAAGAGGCTCCGTCGACGTGGGCGTCGACGCTCCGAATGCGGCCGTCCGCTGTTCTCCCGCCTTGGCGTAACGCCCTTGGACTGAAGCCGCCCCTACACCCGCTTGCCGGCGGTGACCATCGGCCAGTCGTCGCTGCGGAAGGGATGCGCCGGCCAGCCGTCCTGGCTGGCCAGGCTGCAGTCGGGGTTGTCGGCCCAGGCGTAGCGCACCGCCACCGGCGCCGGCACCGCCGGCGAGCGCAGCACCACGCTGTCGCCGCGCAGCGTCCCTTCGGCGGGGTGCCAGCGGCGGTCGGCGCCGGCGAGGGCGAAGCCGCGCACGGTGCCGCCCACCGCCATCAGGCCGCCCCAGCAGTGGCGGAAGCGCACGGTCAGGCTGCCGTCGGCGGCGACCGCGTGGCCGGCGTAGCGTGGCGGCTGGCCGCCGTCGCCGCAGCCGTAGGCGAGGTCGAGGATGCGCCGCGCCAGGCGGTGGCCGACCAGCGCCTTGGTGCGCGGGTGGATGTCGGTGGCGTCGCCGCTGTCGATCTGCGGCACCACCGCCACCCCCGCCAGGGTGTCGGCCACCCGCAGCTGGGCGGCGCGCAGCTCGGCCCAGTCGCTGTCGCCCACCGGCCGGCGTTCGCGCCACAGCGCCAGCTCGACCTGGACGAACACCAGCTCGCGCGCGAAGGCGCGCCGCCAGTCGCGGATCAGCTCCTGCATCAGCGGCAGATACTGCTCGGCGCGCACGGCGTTGGCCTCGCCCTGGTACCACACCACCCCGCGCAGGGCGTAGGGCGCGAGCGGGGCGATCATGCCGTTCCACAGGTTGCCGGGCGCCGAGACCACGTCGGCCCCGGGCGGCGGCGGCGGCATCGGCTGGCCGGCCTTGGGCGGCAGCGGCAGCTCGAAGCGGAAGCGCCAGGCACCCTCCAGGCGCAGGCGCTGGCGGATCGGCGCCCCCAGCGGCAGCAGGAACATCGGTCCCGAGACGATGCCGCCGTCGCCGTAGTGGTCGAACACCCGCACCGCGATGGCGACCTGGCGGCCGGCCACCAGGCGCGCGGGCACGGTGTAGCGGCGCTGGCGGCAGTAGGCGTCGGGATGTTCCGCGCCGATGCGCCCCACCAGTTCGCCGTTCACGAAGGTGTGGTCGTGGTCGTCGACAGGGCCGAGCGACAGCAGCAGGTCGCGCCCGACCCACCCGGCCGGGATTTCGACCGTGCGCCGGAACCAGCAGGCGCCGTCGAGCTGGTGGCCCTGGCTCTCCCAGGTGCAGGGCAGGGCCATGGCCTGCCAGCCGGCATCGTCGAACCCGGGCGCCGACCAGCCGGCGCAGGCGGGGGCGATGCCGGGGTCCTGGTGGAAGGCGGCGCGCTGCCAGGCGGCGGCGGCGGCCCGTGTGGCGTGATCAGCGGGGTCGGCATCGGCGGCACCGGAGGCGCGCAGCTTATCCATCAGCGGGCGCAGGTCGGGGTGGGCGTCGAGCGCCTCGCGGCGGGTCCACCATTCGGCGAAGGTGCCGCCGACCGCGGCCTGGATCACCCCCACCGGCACCCCCAGGCGGCGGTGGAGATCGATGGCGCAGGTCAGGGCCGCGCCCGAGATGTGCGACACCGCCCCGCCGCTGGCCGCGACCCAGGCGCCCTCGGCGTCGTCCAGCGGCCGGCCGGTGCCGCGCACCGCCACCGAGAAGCAGCGCAGGCGCGGCAGGTCGAGGTCGGTCAGCTCCTCGAGCGAGAAGCCGGCGTTCACCGCCGACATGTGCATGTTGGACTGGCCCGAGGCCAGCCACACCTCGCCCACCAGCACGTCGCCCACCACCAGCGATTCATCCCCGCTCGCCACCACCAGCTCATAGGGGCCGCCCGCCGGCAGCTCGGGCAGGGTCAGGCGCCAGCGCCCGTCGCCATCGGCCACCGCCTCGGCGGTGCGTCCGGCGCAGGCGGCGGTGACCACCGCCGCGGGCGCGGCCCAGCCCCACACCGGGACGCCGCCGCCGCGCTGCAGCACGCAGCCGGGGCTGAAGAGGTGGGGGAGGCGCAGGGTGGTGGCCATGGCGCGGCAGGGTGCCGGCCGGGGAGGGCTTTCAACCCGGGGACGATCAGCGCTTGGCCGGGTCCTTGATCGCAAGCAGGAACATATCCGGGGCCAGCGACTCGGTGTGGCCGTCGAACATCACCGCGTTGGCGCGGCCGCGGTGGCGCTGGCGGTCGTCCCAGATGCTTCCAGGCAAAGGATCGGCATCGACGAAGAAATAGCCGGAATCGGCCACCATCAGGCGCTGGCTGCGCCGTGACACGTTCTGCGGGGTCATGATGCGGTAGTTGGTGACCACATCTGCCGCCGAGCCGAAGTTGCTCCAGGTCGGGTCGTCTTTCCACGGCCGCGAAGTCAGGCCGTAGCCGACCCGCCGCCCGGCGAAATCAGCGATGATGGCGGCGTAGAAGGATGAACTCTTCAGTGCCGGGCAGCTGCGCATCACCCCCTTGCCCTGGGCGATGCTGGCCTTGGCGGCGGCATTGCTCGCCGAGTCGCCCTCGGCATCGAGGTAGGGTTCGAGCAGGGTCTGCCAGTAGGGCCCGTTGATGGTCGCCCGGCTGTCGGGGTATTGCTCCCAGTCCTGGGCATAGGCCTCGAACGCCATGCCGACCTGGCGCAGGTTGGACTGGCAGCGCGCCGAACGCGCGGCGTCGCGCACCAGGCCCACCGCCGGCATCAGCATTCCGGCCAGGATGGCGATGATGGCGATCACCACCAGCAGCTCGATCAGGGTGAAGGCGTGCGCCCGCATGTCGTCTCCCGCCACTGCAGCATCGCCGCCGGGGCCCTGCACGACAACGCGAGGATTGAAGCTGAATGCGCAGGATCTGCATATCACACGTTGACTATTAGATTAATCACTTGGCTTCCACCGTTCTGCCGGGCGCAGTACATGCACGGGCATGGAGCCGCCCGTCGACCTCGGCCATCTCGACCACCTGCGCAACGTGCTGCTGTGGCGTTCACCGGGGCCGGGCGACAACCGCGGCTGGACCTGGCTGGCGGGCAACGAGGGGGTTGAGATCATCCTGCGCGGGCGCACCTGGCTGGAGGTCCACGGCCACCGCCACGAGCTGGGGGTGGGGGCGATGGTGTGGGGCCAGCCCGGCGATCACACCCTGTGCGCGGTCGATCCCGCCGCGCCCTACCACACCCTGCTCATCCGCTTCGCCACCACCCGGGCGACCCGCACCCCGGCCCCGCGCCTGGCGCAATGGGGCAACCCCGAGGAGCTGCAGGCCTTCGCCACCGAGGCGCTGGAGCTGTTCCGCGCCCGCAGCTTCGATCCGCGCTGGTTCCCCTTCTATCTCTACACCCGCCTGCGCTGGCAGGTCCACCGTGCCACCACCGGCCCCGGCCACGACCTCGCTCCGGCGCCGCTGCGCGCCGCGCTCGCCGCCATCGAACGCCGGCACGGCGAGCGCCTGCTGGTGGCCGACCTTGCGCTCGCCGCCGGCCTGGGCGCCACCGCCCTGCACCAGCTGTTTCGCCGGCACCTGGGCTGCACCCCGCTGGAGGCGCTGGTGCGCCGGCGGGTGCAGGCCGCCTGCGCCCTGCTGCTGGCCGAACCCGACCTGGCGGTGGCGACGGTGGGGGCGCGCTGCGGCTTCGGCGACGCGGTGCACTTCGGCCGGGTATTCCGCGCCCGCCAGGGCTGCACCCCGGGAGTCTACCGCCGGCGCCACGCCGAGGGCGGCTGAGGTCGCTCAAGGCACCTCGGTCAGCACCGGCACCAGGAAGATCTTGCCGTCGCCGATGCGCCCGGTGCGCGCGGTGCTGCACACCAGATCGACCAGGCGCTCGACGTCGGCGCGGGCGACGATGCCGTCGATGCGCACCTTGGGCAGGAAGTCGATGTGGTATTCCGCCCCGCTGTAGTCCGCCAGATGGCCCTTCTGGCGGCCGTAGCCGCGGCATTCCACCGCCACCAGGTCGTCGAGCAGGCCGGCGGCGAGCAGGCGCTGGCAGAGCAGCTCGGCGCGCTGCGGGCGCACCACGATGGTCGCTGCCAGCAGGTCGGAGGGTGCGTCCATCACTCGATCCCGAGCTGCTTGTGCAGCTGGATGGACAGGCGGCAGCCGTGCTCCAGGCACAGCGCCAGGCAGCGCGCCAGGGCGGCCTGGTAGGCCGCGCCCTGGGGCCCCTGGTCGGGGCTGGTGGGCTGCACCCACACCGGCGCGCCGCTGGCCAGGGCGCGGGCGAGGAAGCCCTCCTGGTCGGGGATCAGCACCTTCCAGGCGTCGGGCGCCGCTACCACCGGCTGGCCGGGCACCGCCTTGGGGCTCACCACCACCGTCACGTTGGCCGGGCGCGGCGGGCAGGGGCGGGTGCCGTTGCTCTCGATGTCGACCCAGGGGAAGCGCGCCGCCAGCGCCATCAGCAGGTCGGCGTCGGCCTGCAGCAGCGGCTCGCCGCCGGTCAGCACCAGGCCGAGGTGGCGGGCGCCGGGGGCGAGGGCCTCGAGCCGTGCGAGGATGGCGGCGAGGTCGAGGTCTTCGCCTCCGCGGAAGTCGGTGTCGCAATAGGGGCAGGCGCTGGCGGCGCGGGTTGCGGGGCGGCCGTCCCAGGCGTTGCAGCCGGCCAGGCGCAGGAACAGGCAGGGCGCCCCGGCGCGCGGCCCCTCGCCCTGGAGGGTGGGCCCGAAGATGGATTTGACCCGGTAGCTCACGGGCGCGGTCGTAGCGCCGCCGCGGCAGCGCGGAAGCCCAGAGGCGGACCGCCGCCTGTCCCGCTGTAACCCGGCGGGGCCCCGCGGGTAGATCTGCTGCCATGTCCCGTTTCCGGCCGCCCCTCCACCTGCTGGCCCTGCTCCTCCTGCCCGCCCTTGCCGGGGCGGCGGTGCCGCCGCCGCCGACCGCGCCCTTCTTCACCAAGCGCGCCCAGCCGGTGTGGGAGGGCACCCTGGTCGCCGGCGATCCCTGCGTGGTGCGTCATCGCGGCATCCTGCGCATGTTCTACACCAGCGTCGAGACCATCGCCGGGGTCGAGCGCATCATGATCGCCTGCGCCGAGTCGCAGGACGGCATCGCCTGGCGCAAGGCCGCGCCCGCCGGCGCGGGCGAGACCATCGCCTTGGACAGCGGCCGGGGCTGGGACCGCCACCTCGAGACCTGCGAGGTGGTCGAGGTGGGCGGCCGGCTGCGCATGTGGTACGCAGGCTACGAGCGCGAGGCCACCGAGACGGGCAGGACGGTGGCCACCGGCGAGCTCGGCCTGGCGAGCTCGGAGGACGGGGTGCGCTTCACCCGCGCCCAGGCGCGGCCGGTGCTGGCGCGGGGCGACCGCTCCGCCCCCGACTTCAACGCGCTCTACAGCCCGGCGGTGGTGCAGCACCAGGGCCTCCTGCACATGCTCTACACCGGCTGGGCGATCGACGACGGGCCGGCCGCGCCCTTCATCGGCATCCTCGCCGCCTCCTCGCGCGACGGGGTGAAGTGGAGCAAGCGCCGGGAGCCGGTGCTCAGCGGGCCGGCCAGCGGCCTGCCGTGGGTCGGCACGCTCAAGGAGGTCGACCTGGTGCGCGGTCCGGACGGGGTGTTCTACCTGTTCTTCTCCACCGAATGCGGCATCGGGCTGGGGCGCGGGCCGTCGCCCACCGGCCCGTTCGAGCTCCACCCCGCGCCCATGCTGGTCAGCGAGCACCCGTGGGAGTCGGCGGGGGTGATCGCCCCCAGCGTGCTGATCGAGGACGGCCGGGTGCGCCTGTGGTACATGGGCTTCCAGCCGGCGTTCAGCGACTTCGCGGTGGGTTACGCCGAGGCGCGCTTCCCCTTCGCCTGGCCGGCGCGCTGAACCGCGTCGCCTGGGTTCAGCGTTCGCGGTTCCGTCGCGTCAGCTGGGCGGCATACAGGTCGCGTGGCAGGCAGCCGTCGGGCGCCGGTTCCAGCCAGCGCGCGCCGGTGCTGGGGCCGGCGGTGGTGGGCAGGCCGACCAGGGCGATGGCGGCCGGCGCCCATCCCGCCGGCGGCGGGGCCAGGGCGCGCGTGGCGCGCAGGTTCCAGAACACCGTCCAGGCGCCGCATGGCCGCCCCAGGTCGGCGCCGCCGCCGTTGAACCACACCCGCCCGCCGGTGCCGCAGTCGAGCTCGCTGAACAGGTTGGCGTGCGGCGCCTTCTTGTGGTGGTCGAGCGCGAGGTCGGTGCCGGATCCGTTGCGCACCACGTTGCCGGCGCAGCGGAAGCCCTCGACCGAGACATCGTGGATGAAGCAGGTCTTGAGCGCGAAGCGCTCGACCAGGTTGTCGGCACCGTACAGCGAGATGGCATGGTGGCCGGTGCAGGGGGCTCCGCCCGAGCGCGCCTTGGCCGGTGCGCGGGTGGCGTCGATCACCAGATCGGACACCGTGCAGCGGTCGCCCATGAGGAACACCCCGCTGTCGCAGTCGCGGATCGCCACCCGCCGCACCCAGCAGTCGCGCACCCCCTGGCGCAGCTCGATGCCGTTCCAGCCCAGCTCGGTGAAGTGGCCCTGGTAGGGCGCCCCGGGAAAGGCGAGCGCGAGGTCCTCGATGCCGCTGCCGCTGACCGTGGGGGTGAGGCGCACCAGCGCCGGCTTCCAGGCCGGCTGCAGAGCGGTGCGCAGGGGGCGGTCGAGCTGCACGCGGGCGCCGGTGATCGCCATCACCCGCACCAGCTGGCGGATGCGCGCCGGTTTGAGCTTGGCGGTCCCGCCGGGATCGCCGGCATAGAGGTGGGCGGTGAGAGTGCGTTCCTGGTCGTCCTCGGCGGTCACCGCCAGCTCGTCGCCCACCGCCAGCCCGCCGGGGCTGGCCACGGTCACGGCGGTGTCGCCACGCGCGGCGGGGGCGCCGATGGCGGTGAGGGTGGTCGCCACCTCCTTGCCGGCGCCCACCGCCAGGAAGCCCCCCGACCAGGAATAGGAGCTGGTGGGGCGGCCGCCGGCGTTCTCCACCGGCTTGGGCTGGTGGTCGGTGAGGGTGCGCGGGAAGCGCAGGATGGTGCGCCCCGGCCCTTCGCCGCGCAGCACCAGGCCGGAGCGGGCCAGCTCCAGCGGGGCGCTGATCAGGTAGGTGCCGGCCGGCACCAGCACCGCGCCGGCGGTGGCGGCGCCGAGGGCGCGGCGGAATGCCTCGGTGTCGTCCGCCACCCCGTCGCCGCGGGCCCCGTGGGCGCGGACGTCGGTCGCCACCGGCAGCTCGGGGATGGCGGCGTCGCCCTGGCGGAAGCCGGCGCGGCTGAAGTCGCCGAGCGGGCCGTCGGCGCGCCACGCGGCGCCGTCCGCTCCCCACAGGGCCGAGGGTTCGGCGGCGGCCAGGGGGATGGCGGCGACCAGGGCGAGCAGGGCGGTGCGGAGCATGGGGCGAGGATACCCCCGGCTGCTACCGCCGTCCATGCCGTGCAACCGCCGGCCATGGCGCCGGCGGGGCCGCCACGCCATGATCGCGGCTATGAGCACCCTGCCCGTGCACTGGTCCTGGTTCAACGAGTCCCGCCTGGGGCTGTTCATCCACTGGGGGCCCTACGCCCTGCATGCCCGCGGCGAGCAGGTGCTGATCCGCGAGCTGATGGACCAGCAGGAGTACGCCCGCGCCGCCTGCGCCTGGAACCCGCAGGCCTTCGACGCCCGCGCCTGGGCGCGCACCGCCAAGGCCGCCGGCTTCCGCTACGCCGTGCTCACCACCCGCCACCACGACGGCTTCTGCCTGTGGGACAGCCGGCTCACCGACTACACCACCGCGCGCCAGGCCGCCGGGCGCGACTTCGTGCGCGAGTACGCCGAGGCCTTCCGCGCCGAGGGGCTCAAGGTCGGCCTGTACTACTCCCTGGCGGACTGGCGGGTGCCGGCCTACTTCGCCGGCCCCGCCCGCGACCCCCAGGGCTGGGCGCGCTTCCGCGCCTACGTCCACGGCCAGGTGGCGGAGCTGCTGACCGGCTACGGCGACATCTGCGAGTTCTGGTTCGACGGCGCCTGGCCGCGCAACGCCGCGGCCTGGGGCAGCGCGGAACTGGTGGCGATGATGCGCCGCCTGCAGCCCGGCATCCTGATCAACAACCGGCTCGACAGCCGCGACCCCGACGCCCCGCCGCCGCCGCCCGGGCAGATCGAGGCGGCGGGCGAGTCGCGCGTGCTGGGCGACTTCGGCACCCCCGAGCACCACACCACCGCGGAATCCGACCGCCCGTGGGAGGCCTGCCACACCACCACCTGCCGGCTGTGGGGCTTCACCGCCGGCGAGCGCTGGCGCGACGCGGTGCAGGTGCTCGACCTGCTCACCGACGCCGCCGCCAAGGGCGGCAACCTGCTGCTCAACGTCGGCCCCGACCCCGACGGCCAGCTGCCAGACGAGTTCCTGCGCATCGGCGAGCGCCTGGGCGCCTGGATGGCGGTCAACGGCGAGTGCATCCACGGCTCCGAGGGCGGTCCCGACGCCGGCGAGTCGGTGACCTGGGGACGGATGATCCGCAAGGGCGACGCGCTCTACCTGGTGGTGCGCTTCTGGGACGGGCGCGGCGAACTGGTGGTGCACGGCCTCGGCACCGCGGTGCGCGCCGCCACCCTGCTCGGCTCCACCGCCGCGCTCGGCGTGCGCCAGGACGCCGACCATGTGGTGGTGAGCGGGCTGCCACGCCAGCCGCCCACCGGGCTGTTCCCGGTCATCCGCCTGGACTGCGCCGGCCGCCCGCAGGCCACCGCGCGCTACCACGGCCTGTGGGGCGGCGACCCCATGCGCTACCACGCCTGGGCGGCGGCGCGCGGCAGCTCGGTGTGGACCGACGGCCGGGAACGGCCGTAACCGACGGCCGCGGGCGGGGTATCACGGGGCATCCGTGGAGCCGCCCATGCCCCTGTCCCGCCTGTTCGCCGCCATCCTGCTATGCTGTTCGCTGGTTGCTGCGGAGCCACCGGCCGATGCCGGTCCCGCCGTCGAGGCCGACCTCGTCTACCAGCGCATCGGCCAGCGCGAGCTGCGCCTGGACCTGTGCCAGGCGACCCTGGGGGCGGCCCCGCGGCCGGTGCTGGTGTGGGTGCACGGCGGCGGCTGGCGCGCCGGCCACCGCCGCGACTTCCGCGAGCCGATGCGCAACCTCGCCAAGCTCGGCTTCAGCGGCGTCGCGGTCGAGTACCGCCTGTCGGGCGAGGCGCGCCATCCCGCCCAGATCGAGGACATCGCCGCCGCCCTGCGCTGGCTGGCGGAGGAAGGTCCGGCGCGCGGGCTGGATCCCGGCCGCACCGCCCTGGTGGGGGCCTCGGCCGGCGGCCACCTGGTGCTGCTGGCGGGCTTCCACGGCCAGGTCCCGGCCGGGGTGCAGGTGCGCGCGATCGTCAATTGCGCCGGCCCGGTCAACCTGCCGCTGGGGCGCTCGCTGCCGGCCGGCGACGACGAGCTGCGCCGCGGCTGCGGCATGGATTCGCAGCAGCTCATCGCCGCCCTGGTGGGCAGCGACGACCGCGCCGCCGCGGTCTATGCCGAGGCCTCGCCGCTGACCTGGGTGCGCAAGGGGGTGCCGCCGGTGCTGACCCTGCACGGCACCGCCGACCAGCTGGTGCCGGTGGCCCAGGCCGAGGCGCTGCACGCCGCCCTGCGCGCCGCCGGCGCCAGCGAGCAGCTGATCCGCGGCAGCGGCGGCCACGACGTGGCCGGCTGGCCGGCGCCCGAACGCGACCGCGCCATCATGGCCATGGTGGGGTTCCTCGCCCAGCATCTGCGCTGAGCGGATCTTCCCTGGGACCGCCGGGCTCCAGCCCGGCAATTCCGCAGCCGGAGTCCGGCGGTCACCTCCTGGAAGCATTGCGGGCACTGAACTGCCGGGCTGGAGCCCGGCGGTCCCAGGGAAGAGCGGCCGATCAGCGCCGCTCGTCGTCGTGGCGGTTGCGCCCGCGCGCCAGCACCGCCACCAGCACGCTCAGGCAGGCGAGGATGGCGAGCGCCGAGACGAACAGCAGGATCCTCATTTGCCCGCCTGCTGGCGCAGCAGGGTGCCGGCGAGGGCGTCGAGGGTGCCGCCGCCGCTGACCATGACCTGGGGCGTGATCTGGATCTTGCCCTCGGCCACCAGCTTGAGCATCTCGAGGGTGGCCACCTGTTCGCGCCCGAGGGTCTTGACCATCGCCTCGTAGGCCTTGGCGCGGCCGTCGCCGGTGATGGTCTGGTAGTCGGCCTCGCCCTTGGCCTCGGCGGCGCGCGCCTTGGCCTGCTGCTCCTTGACCTGCACCTGGTAGACCGCCTGGGCGAGGGTGCGCTGCTGCTCGGCCTCCTCCTGCGCCTTGACGAACTGCGCGCGCGACTCCTCGGCCTTCCGCTGCTCCTCGTAGAGCTTCTGCTGGTTCACCGCCACCTCGCGGTCGGTCTGGGTGGCGATGAGCTTGCGCCCGGCCTCGCTGGCATCGAGGTGGATGTTGCCGACGAACACCCCGTCGCAGGTCACCCGCAGCTTGGCCAGCTCGGCCTTCATGCGGTCGGTGGCCACCCGTTCGACGGTGCTGCGGGCGTTGATGAACTCGAGCGCGTTCATGGTCTCGGCCACGTTGCGGAAGATGGCGCGCACCGCCGGCAGGATGACCTTGGCCTCCATCACCTCGAGCTCCTCGTCCTCCTGCTCGTCCTTGTACACGCGGTCGGGATCGCCGAGCAGCGCCACCAGGTAGGGGGCGTCCTTGGCCTCGACCGCGCAGCCGACGCGCACGTCGACCGGGAACGAGAAGCCGTCCTTCGAGCGCACCGTCACCGACCAGTCGGCGTTGGCCTGCTTGGCCTTCGAGCCGGCGCGCGCCACCTGCTGCTGGTAGGTGTAGACGCGCTGGGTGGTGCGCACCATGGTCGCCTGGTGGGCCTGGTTGTTGAGGTAGTAGGCGCCGGGCACCAGCGCCTCGTCCCAGATCCCGCGGCAGCCCCTGGGCACCAGCGGCACGCCGTTGACCATGCGCGCGGCCGGAACCTCCTTGGCGATGGTGCCGGTGTTGCTCTTGATCACCGCCACCGAGCCAGGCTGCACGAGCAGCACGGGGATCTCCTGGATGTGGTGCAGCACCGGGTTGTAGCGGTAGGTGCCGGGGGTGAGCACGGTGGTCTGGGGGCCGCGTTGGCCGCCCTTGGCGAGGAAGTTCTCGGGGTCGAGCATCTCGGCGGTGCTGTCCCACGGCTTGGCGTAGGTCTCGCCCTCGCCCAGCGGCAGGCCGTCCTTGGCGGTGATGAAGCCGAGCTTGCCGTGCTCGATCAGCGCCATCGGCACCTCGTCCACCTCATAGAGGAAGGGGATGAAGCCGAAATGCCAGCCGGGGCCGAGGATGCGCGCCTGCGGGCCCTGTTCGCCCTGCTTGGCGACGATCGCCCCGGCGGGCATGTCGGGGCCGAAGTGCTTGGTCACCAGGCCCGACTTGTCGGCCGGGATGACCACCGAGGAGCCTACCAGCACCCCGAACACGAACAGGCAGCCGGCCAGCACCAGCAGGGCCATGCGCCCGGCCGCGGGCAGTCGGGGATTGCCGATCGCGCCGAGGGCGACGATGGCGAGCACGGTGAAGACGATCATGGCGATCATGGCGGGGCTCCTGCTCCGGTGGGAGCGGTGGCGTTGGATTGGGGACGGGGGGCGGCGCGGTAGCGGCCGGCGGCATCGGCGAAGGGCGGCAGCGGGCAGCCGAGGCTGTCGGCCACCGCGCGCACCAGCTCCGCCTCGCCGGCGGTCACCAGGCCGTCGGCGGCGACGGTGCGCGCGGCCGCCTCCACCAGCTGGCGGCGGATCGCCGGCGAGGCGCGGCGCAGCAGGTCGAGGTCGGCGTCGAGCGCCGCCGGGGCCGGCGCCGCCGGCAGGGCGG
>JAKLKR010000519.1 GCA_023150565.1 Planctomycetota bacterium | reverse complement strand
TGCGGCGATCCGCACCTTCGAGACCGTGGCGTTCCTGCGGGGTGGTCGACTGGCCGGTTTCCTGGACCGCCAGGGCACGCCGTTCTACCTGACCAAGCGGCTGATGGAGGTGGCGCACATCGATGACCAGGGGCGGCCTGTCCGGGTGCCGCAGTGGATCATGGAACTGGAAGCGCCGGTCGACGTGGCGACGCTGATGCGGGAGCAGGACGATCAGGACACCGTGCTCCTGCAGGCCGATGTTGCCGCCCGCGTGCTCCAGGGGCACCGGGAGAACGCTTCCTCGACGCCAGGGCAGGGACCCGAGTCCGTCGACGAACCTGTGGCTGCGAGCGATCCCACGGCAGACGGCATGCCGCCCACGCTGGAGCATGTGCTCGGGCGGCTGGCCGCGATGGGCGTGCCTGCGCAGACCTGGCTGCGCTACGCGGCCACGCGCTGGGGTCCTGGGTGGAAGCTCAATCCGCAAGGGCGGCAGCGGGCGTTCGGCGAGCTGGAGCGCTTCCGGAACGATCCGAAGGGCTACACGGACAAGGTCAACGCCGAACTGCAGCAGGTGGCATCGTGAGCGCGCCGGGACGACTGCCAGGCGGAACCGGTGCCACCGGTTCCGCCTGGC
>JAKLKR010000518.1 GCA_023150565.1 Planctomycetota bacterium | reverse complement strand
CGACCATCGACTACTGCGTCGTCAAGATCCCGCGCTTCGCCTTTGAGAAGTTCCCCGCCGCCGACCCCACGCTGACCACGCAGATGAAGTCCGTCGGCGAGGTCATGGCCATCGGCCGCACCTTCAAGGAGTCGCTGCAGAAGGCCCTGCGCGGCCTGGAGATCAAGCGCGCCGGCCTGGGCGCCGACCCGGCCGAAGCCCGCGCGCTGGCCGCCGGCCCGGGGCCCGACCGCGAGCGCCTGACGCAGTTGCTCAGCCGCCCCAACGCCGCGCGCATCTTCGCCATCCGCCAGGCCTTCAAGGCCGGCTTCGACCTCGAGAAGATCCACGAGATCACCAACATCGATCCGTGGTTCCTGCGCAACATCCAGGAGCTGATCGCCACCGAGGAACGCCTGCGCGCCGCTGCCGAGACGCTGCCCAAGAGCGAACGCCCCAGCGCGCGCAGCGGCATCTGGCTCGGCACCGACGCGAAGAAACTCAAGGAAGACGTCAAGCTGCTCGAGAACCTCGTCCCGCTGCTGCGCGACGCCAAGCGCGACGGCTTCAGCGACGCCCAGATCGGCTGCCTGTGGGGCATGACCGAGGACCAGGTGCGCGAGTTGCGCTACGCGCTCAAG
>JAKLKR010000517.1 GCA_023150565.1 Planctomycetota bacterium | reverse complement strand
AGCGTCCGCGCCGGATCGTCGTCGGGAAACGGAAGCTGCCCGGTGAGGGATTGGTAGAGCACCGCGCCGAGGGCGTAGATATCCGCCCTGTGATCGACGTCGCGGGCGCCGAGAGCCTGCTCGGGAGCCATAAATGCCGGCGTGCCGAGGAGCATTCCGCTGCCCGTGAGCTCCGTCCCGTCGACGAGCTTCGCCACGCCGAAATCGAGGATTTTCACGTGCAGCGAGCCGTCGTCGCGCGTCATGACAAAGAGGTTCGATGGCTTGAGATCACGGTGAACAACCTTCACCGCGTGCGCCGCCGCGAGCCCCCGGCAGACCTGACGACAAATCGCGATCGCCTGCGGAAGCGGAAGCTTCCCCGCGCGATCGAGGTAGAGGCCAAGCTCCTCGCCCTCGAGCAGCTCGGTGATGAGCGCGGCGCGGCCCTGGACGCGCACGACGTCGACGATATCAATCACGTGATCGTTCGTGATTCGCGCGACCGCCTGCGCCTCGCGCTCGAAGCGCGCGACGGCCTCGGCGTGCGCCGCGAGCTGGTCGTGCATGATCTTGACGGCGAAGCGGCGAGGAATTCGGAGGTGCTGGGCCACGTAGACGCGCCCCATTCCGCCCGAGCCG
>JAKLKR010000516.1:388-622 GCA_023150565.1 Planctomycetota bacterium | reverse complement strand
CGTCGCCCTTGCGCGCGCGGGCGTGCGCGCCCTCGCTCTGCTCGCGCCAGCGGAAGCCGACCTCGATCTCGCCGTCGCCCGACTGCGTCCCGTTGCCGACCACGAAGTGGTAGCCGAGGCCGTCCCAGCCCGGGTTCGCGAGGTGCACCCTGTGGATCGTCTGCGCATCGCCGCTCGGCATCGCCGCGTGGTGGATCACGATCGCCTGCCAGTCGCGCACCCGCGCGCCGGCGC
>JAKLKR010000516.1:0-378 GCA_023150565.1 Planctomycetota bacterium | reverse complement strand
CGTGATCGTGAGCGGAATCGCCTCGACGGGCCTCCGGCCCGAGCGGAGGGAGGTGAGCTTCGACGTCACGAGATCCGCGTCCCCGGCCGACACGACGTAGTCGCTCCCGCGGCGGAGGCAGGGCTGCCCCATCGCCACGCGCTCGCCGTTGATGACCGCGTTCCGGCTGTCCCGGACGAGCATGACGTAGTCCGGCGCCGTGGACATCTCGATGAAGCCGTCCGCCTCGCCGAGGTAGTCGAGGTCGAGCTTGTCCGCGAGGCGTTGCACGCTGATGAAAGTCCGGCTCGGCAACTCGGCCGAGGTCTCCCGGACCTGCGGGGTGCGGGTCGCCCCGCAGCCTGCAAACAACGTGATCACGGCCAGCGCAATTCCTGC
>JAKLKR010000515.1 GCA_023150565.1 Planctomycetota bacterium | reverse complement strand
CAACGCCACCGATGCGTGGTTGCCGATGCTGACCAGGGGGGTGCCGGCATCCGGCATCACCGGCTGCGATGCGCCCAGGAATCCCGTGGCGACGGTCAGATGCATGTTCGCCCCAAAGGTGGCCATGCCCGACTGGTTGACCATGGTCGCCTTGGGTACCGCCAGGTTGATGCGCTTGTCGGTGATCTGCACCACCGGGCAGCCCATCACCTTCACATAATTCCCCAGCCCGCTGTAGGTGGTGCTGTCGAAGCGCCCGTCGGTCTCCAGCGCGCCGCGCCAGTTCCAGAACTTGCCCCAGGAACCGTCGTTGAACGGGAGGGTGCTCCAGGCGGAGCGCTGGCCGGGCACGAGCAGGTTTTCCCAATCCATGGCATAGCCGTGCACCGCCAGGCCGACCTGGCGCAGCCGGCTGCGGCATTCCGCTGAGCGCGCGGCGTCGCGCACGGTGCTGACCGCGGGCAGCAGCATGCCGGCGAGGATCGCCACGATGGCGATGACCACCAGCAGTTCGATCAGGGTGAAGGCGCGCGCCGGCTGCCGCATGGCTGATCCTACCTCAGGAATTGATTCCTGGTCGACGGGATGTCTCCGGTCTGTATTAATACAGATATTACAACGATGTAAACTATA
>JAKLKR010000514.1 GCA_023150565.1 Planctomycetota bacterium | reverse complement strand
GCCCTGGGCGAAAACCGGGGAGCGCCGCGCCTGTGGATGCAGGGCCGCTGCCTGCAGCGCGCTGGCTTCGTGCCGGGCGCACCGATCAGGATTGACGGCGGCGACCGGCACCTCGTGCTGTCGCTGGTCGAGCCATCGGAGCTCACACCCAACGCCGTCAGCCGCAAGGTACGCAAGACCGCCGACGGCCGCGAGGTCGTCGACCCTGTCATCGACCTCAACAGCCGTGCTTTGCTCGGGCGCTTCGACGGCATCGAGGCCCTGCGCGTCGCGCTGTCCGAGGGTCAGATCATCATCACGCCCCTGGAAAGCGAGCTTCGCGCCCAGACCCGCGGCAAGCGCCTGGCCGATCGGCGAGCCGGCAATCAGCCGCTCGAGGTCGGCTCACTTGCTTTCGGCGCGGGTCTTCTCGATAGCGTGCTGCACCAGGCGTTTGAAGAGCAGGACATGCCCACGCACTTGGCGTTCGCCAACGAAGTGCGCGAGGACCTGATCGAGCATGCCGCGCAGCACCACCCGGCGGTCGCAGCCGACACCAAGTTGCTGTGCATGCCTATGCAGGAGCTCGCGTTCGACGAACGCGTGCTGCGTCACGTGCCGCCGGTCGACATACTGGTCGCAGGACTGCCGTGCAGC
>JAKLKR010000513.1 GCA_023150565.1 Planctomycetota bacterium | reverse complement strand
GCCCAATATGTACAAGATCGCGGGCGAACTCACTCCCGCGGTGTTTCACGTGGCCGCCCGCTCGCTGGCCGCGCAGGGCCTGTCCATCTTCGGCGACCACCAGGACGTGATGGCCGCCCGCACCACCGGTTTTGCCCTGCTCAGCTCGGCCGGCGTACAGGAAGCGCACGACTTCGCCCTGATCGCGCAGGCCGCCTCGCTCGAATCGCGCATCCCCTTCCTGCACTTCTTCGACGGCTTCCGCACCTCCCACGAGGTGAATAAAATCGAACTGCTCAGCGACGAGCAGATCCGGGCCATGGTTCCCGACGAACTGATCTTCGCGCACCGGAAACGCGCCATGAACCCCGACAATCCCTTTATCCGCGGCACGGCCCAGAACCCCGACGTGTATTTCCAGGGCCGCGAAACGGTGAACCCGTTTTATGACAAAACCCCGGCGATCGTCGGGGAGGTGATGAAACGCTTCCACGCCCTCACTGGTCGCAAATACGGTCTGTTCGAATACACCGGCGCCCCCGACGCCGAACGGGTGATCATCCTCATGGGTTCGGGCGGCGAAACCGCCGCCGAAACGGCCCTGGCCCTGTCGAAAGCCGGCGAAAAAACCGGCGTCATCCAGGTGCGCCTGTTCCGGC
>JAKLKR010000512.1 GCA_023150565.1 Planctomycetota bacterium | reverse complement strand
AACAGGATCACGCAGGCACACGCTGCTGTCACGAGAGGCGGAAACCGCATGGCGGCGCTCCTGGGCGGTCATGCGCTGCCCTTGCAGCGCGTCGGTCAGGTGAGACTGGATCGTGTCGGCCGCTGCGCGCTGGTGGCGCTCGACCTGCAGCGCGGTGGCGAGAGACTGCGCGGAGGCGGCCTGCGCGGAGGCGCGCAGCTCGGCGGTCTGTGCCTGGCACTGGGCCAGGGCGAGCCGGCTGGGCAGCAGGCCCGCCATGGCTGCAGCACCGATCACGGCGCCGACCAGCACCGACCCGGCGACCACCGGCGCGCTCAAGACAGAGGGCGCCAGCATCACCGCACCCCACCCGACGAGCGCAGATCCAGCACCGGGCCCCAGGTGGCGTAGCGCGGCTGCAGCCGGACCATGATGTGCTGCGGATAGCCCAGGTTTTCCGCGCAGTGCGAACGGTGCCGCCGCGCCCGGCCGCAGGCCGCATCCACCGCCAGGCGGTCGAGCGAGCCGGCGGCACGCGCCTCGGCCTGCCAATGCCCCAGGCCGCCGTTGTAGGCGCGCAAGGTCGCCCACATCCGGCTCGCGGGGTCCATGCGTTCGGCGCCGGGGATGCGGCCGATCTGGTCCCACAACCAGCGGTCGTA
>JAKLKR010000511.1 GCA_023150565.1 Planctomycetota bacterium | reverse complement strand
CCTTTCGAAGATGGCGATTCAGGGGGTGGACGGCGCTGCCGCCGACGCCGCGGTAGTCGAGTGCCCGGCATCGTGGGTCACCAGCGTGCGCACCGAGAAGTAGGTGCGCAGCCACTCGTCGTCGACCTGCATCACCTCATGCACCGGGCCGTCGGCGCGCACCGTGCCACGGGTGAGCGCGATCAGCCGGTCCACGCTGGTCAGCAGCGTGTCGAGGTCGTGCGTGACCAGGAACACCGTGATCCCCAGTTCGTCGACCAGCGAGCGCACCAGGCGGTCGAAGGCGCGGGCGGTGATGGGATCGAGCCCCGATGTCGGCTCGTCCAGGAACAGGATCTCGGGCTCGAGCGCGATGGCGCGCGCGATGGCGGCGCGCTTGCGCATGCCGCCGGAGAGCTCGCTGGGCATCTTGGCGCCGGCCTCCGCCGGCAGCCCGGCCTGCTGCAGGCGCAGTGCCACCAGGGCATCGATGGTCTGTGCATCCAGCGCGGTGTGCTCGTGCAGCGGCACCGCCACGTTCTGCGCCACGGTGAGCGACGAGAACAAGGCGCCGTCCTGGAACATCATGCCGAAGCGTCGCCGCACCGCATCGACCTCGGCCGCCGGGGCAGACCACATGTCGGTGCCCAGCAGGCGCAGGCGTCC
>JAKLKR010000510.1 GCA_023150565.1 Planctomycetota bacterium | reverse complement strand
CGCCACCAGGGGGCCGCGGTGGGTGGTGCCGGCCAGGGCCGGGCCGCGCGCCAGCAGTTCGGCCAGCTCGACCGGGGTGGGGCGGGCCTTGGGATCCTTGGCCAGGCAGCGTTCAACCAGCTGGGCCAGGCCGCGCGGGCAGCTGGGGCGCAGTTCCAGCAGCGGCTGCGGGCGGTCCTCGAGGTGGGCCTTCATCACCTCGTAGGGGGTTTTACCGTCGAATGGCGGCTTGCCCGCCAGGCAGTGGTAGAGGGTGGCGCCCAGGCTGTAGACGTCGGCCTGGCCGTTCACCGATTCCGGGTTGCGGATGGCATCGGGGCTGACGTAAAGCGGGGTGCCCACCACCATGCCGCTGCCGGTCAGGCGCTGCAGGTCGGGGTCGTCGAGCTGCTTGGCCAGGCCGAGGTCGGCGATCTTGGCGGTGCCGTCGCCGGCGACCATGATGTTGTCGGGCTTGATGTCGCGGTGGACGATGCCGACGGCGTGGGCGTCGACCAGGCCCTTGGCCACCTGGGCGCCGATGGTCGCCACCGCCTCGACCGCGAGCGCGCCGGCGGGACGGCCGGCGGGCGGGTTGGCGCGGTCGCGTTCGGCCACCGAATCGAGCAGTTCGCCCACCGAGCGCCCGACCACCAGCTCCATCACCAGGTAGACCCGGCCGCCGCTGTCGCC
>JAKLKR010000050.1 GCA_023150565.1 Planctomycetota bacterium | reverse complement strand
GCCGATGACCGGCGCACCCTGGGCGCGGCCGCGCTCGCCAACCTGCGCCGCCGGCCGCGCGCCACCGCGGTCACCGACCAGGGCGGGGCGATCAGCGCCTGGCGCCTGGCCGGGGCCGCCTGCGCCCTGCCGCGCCTGCTCGCCCTGGCCGCCGACGAGCGCGCGGTGGGGGTGCTGCTGCCCCCCGGCCGGGCCGGTGCGATGGTCAACCTCGCCCTCGCCCTCGACGGCCGCATCCTGGTCAACCTCAACCATACCGCCGGCACCGCGCAGCTGGCGCGCATGTGCGAGCTGGCGGGGGTGCGCACCATCGTCAGCAGCCGGCTCTACCGCCGCCGCATCGGCGAGCCGGTGCTGCCGGGGCGGGTGCTCGACGCCGAGGACCTCATCCCCGCCCTGCCGAAGTGGCGGGTGCTGCTCGGCGCAGCCGCGGTTCGGCTGCTGCCGCCGCGCTGGCTCGACCGTTCGCGGCCGGAGCAGGTGGCGGCGCTGGTGTTCAGCTCGGGCTCGACCGGCGACCCCAAGGGCGTGCAGCTCACCCACCGCCAGATCCTGGCCCAGACCGGCGCCACCTTCCGCGGCCTCAACCTCACCGCCGGACGCGACACCGTGCTCTCGCCGCTGCCGCTCTTCCACAGCTTCGGCCTGGTGCCGGGCATGTGGCTGGGCCTGGTCGAGGGGGTGGGCATCGCCACCCATCCCGACCCCACCGACGCCAAGGCCATCGGCGAGCTGAGCGCCAAGGCCGGCGCCACCTTCGTCATCACCACCCCGACCTTCGTGCGCGGCTGGATGCGCCGCATCGAACCCGAGCAGTTCCGCACCCTGCGCTTCGCGGTGGCCGGGGCCGAGCGCTGCCCGCCCGAGCTCAAGGCGCAGTTCAAGGAGCGCTACGGCGCCGACCTGCTGGAAGGCTACGGCTGCACCGAGCTGGCCCCGGTGGTGGCGCTCAACCTGCCGCCGCTGCGCCTGCCCGGCGACGACGAGACCGAGATCCGCGCCCGCGACGGCAGCGTGGGCCGGCCGCTGCCCGGGCTGTCGGTGTTCGCGGTCGATCCCGCCGACCACCGCCGCCTGCCGCCGGACAGCGAGGGCCTGCTGGTGGTGCGCAGCCCCAGCCGCATGCTCGGCTACCTCGGGCGCGAGGACCTCACCGCCCAGGCCTTCATCGCCGACGGCTACGCCACCGGCGACATCGGCAAGGTGGATGCGGACGGCTTCATCCACATCACCGGCCGCCTGGCGCGCTTCGCCAAGGTCGGCGGCGAGATGGTGCCGCTCGACCATGTCGAGTCGGCGATCCAGGGCCGGGTGGGTTCGGACATCGAAGTGGCGGTGTCGGCGGTGGCCGATCCCAGCCGCGGCGAGCGCCTGGTGGTGCTGCACACCGGCTGGCAGGGCGACTGGAGCCCGCTGCTCGACGGCCTCACCGACCTGCCCCCGCTGTGGCGTCCGCGCACCCGTGACGTGCACGTGGTCGAGGGCATCCCCCGCCTGGGCACCGGCAAGCGCGACCTGGGCGGGATCAAGAAGCTGGCGGCCGAGAAGGCGGGGTGACCCTTCCGCCCCCCGGCAGCCTGCGGGCGCTCACAGCGAGGTGTGCCCCCACATGTCGCCCTCGTTGGCCTTGACGTTCTCATAGGAGCGCGCGCCGGCAGCCCCGCTCAGGAAGAGGATGTTCATGCGCCCCTGATGGCGGCCGGCGCCCTCGTTCCAGTTGCCGGGGAACGAGGCGCTGGACCAGGGCAGGCACTTGGGGCAGAAGGCGCCGATCCAGGTGCACACCTGGGCCGGATTCGCCAGGCTGGGATGGCGCTGGCCGTCGAACACCAGCGGGTAGCTGTCCGGCCGGCTGATGCGCGAGCGGCGCTGGCTCCTGTTGCTGTAGGAGCCCAGGCCGTGGCCGCTGCCCTCGAAATAGCTGTAGCCGCCGCCCCAGTTGTACTCGCCAGGCTTCACCTGCGGGCACAACCACACCCCGCTGCGCGCGCTGCCGGTGGAACGGTTGCCGGCCTTGGCCGTCCAGCTCGGCACGGTGACGAAGCCGCCATCATCCAGCTTGTTGGTATACCAGTCGTTGGGCTTGGCGGTCATGGCCGTGACCCCGCCGTTGAGGGCCGGCAGGAAGCCCCGGTTGTCGACGCTGTAGGCGAGCATGCCCATGCCGATCTGCCCGAGCTGGGACCGGCAGGAGGTCTCCCGCGCCGCATCCTTCACCCGGCCGATGGCGGGCATGAGCATGCCCATCAGCACTCCGACCACGGCGAGCACGATCAGCAGTTCGATGAGGGTGAAGGCGTGATGGCGGCGCATGGCTGAACTCCACCAGCCATCCTAGCGTCAGCCGCCATCCGCCCACCAGCACAGGATCTGCTATAGAAAAGACATCACCCCCGGCCGCCTGGCGGCCGGGGGTGATGGATAGGCAGGTCAGAACGCGTCGATCAGGGGATGACGGCGATCGCTTCGATCGAGATGGTGGTCTGGTTGTTGCCCGGCTCGCGGGTGGCCTGGCCCGCGAAGGGGTTGCTGGGCGCGTTGGGGGTCACGGTGTGGCCTTCGACGAGCGTGTGCGCAATTTCGAAGTTCAGGCCGAAGTTGCTGTCCTTGAAGGGGTTGGTCAGGACGGCCAGGGCCAGTTCGTTGACCACCGCACCGCGGTAGGTCCAGTACTGGGTGAAGTTCTGCGCATTGGGGTCGTTGCCCACGAAGTTGGCGTAGAACGAGTTGCCACCATGGCCGCCGAAGAACGGGTTGACCTGGTTGAAGGCCGCGGTGACCGACATCGGGGTGGCGGTGTCGAGGGCGAAGTTGGCCAGCAGGCCCCAGGCCAGGTCTTCGCGGTTGTGGCGGGTGGAAGCGGAGCCGTCGCGGTCTTCGCTCTGCGAGACCTTGTAGATCACTTCGCCACCGATCATCAGCGCGCCATCCTTGCCACCGGGCTTCAGGGTGGTGTTGAGGCCGTACTGGTAGACATAGCCGGGCTTGGTGGTCCAGGTCGCGTTGGGCGCGGTCACCGGGGTGCTGCTGTGCTGATCCCAGGCCATCTCGAAGTTGACGTTGCTGGCCTTGTCCTTCAGGAAGTTGAAGGTCAGGTCGAGGCCGAGGCCGAGGTCGTTCTTGGCCTGGATGGTGCCATTGTCGACCGAGGAGGAGTTGAGGCCGTCCTTGGCGCGGTAGAAGCCGTTGGTGATGCTGACCAGGCCGGCGAAGTCGCCGCCCGCGTTGCCCCAGCCGACGGTGGTGCCGATGGGGTCGGGGCCGCCGTAGAAGCCGGTCACGGTGCCCGCGGCGATGATGCCGCGGTTGACGCGGTACAGGCCGGTGGGTTCGGCCGAGGTCCAGCCGAGGTGGTTGATGAACTTGCCGACCGTCCAGGTGATGCCGTTGCCGGCGTCGACCGCGATGTAGGCCTCGCGCATGTAGAAGTTGTCACCCGCGGTGGTGGCGCCGGCGAAGGCGGCGTCGCCGTTGTTGTACCACAGGTTGATCTTGGTCTTGACCCGGTCGGTGACGTTCCAGCCGACCTTCAGGCTCGCCTTGGCGTAGAAGTCGGTGGAGGCGTCCTGCTGGCTGAAGGCCGCGGCCGTGGGGATGTAGTTGGGCTGGTTGACCACCGAGAAGATGGTGTCGACCCAACCATCCAGATAGAGACCCTTGGCGATCTCCTGGGCGGGGGCGGCAGAGCACAGGGCGAGGGCGCCGAGGGCCGGGACGAGGTTACGAAGCATCAGGGTTCCTCCTGGTTGGGGGGTATCGGCACCCGAGTGGCTGAAGCCCTATCGTAGTGCCTGAGGCGAGGTGTGTGACGGCGGGCATCATGGCGTGCATAGGTTGAATGCAATCCGTCCGTGTGATGCAGGGGTAAACACCCCACTTCAGGGTTGCGGGCGGCTTCCCCCGGCTTGGCACCCCCGGTGCGTTGGACCAACTGACCCTCAAGGATGGGGCGAATCCGTCGAGACTGTCCACAGCAGCCGTTCCCCAGGAAGGCAGGCCCGCCATGAGCATCATCACCGACTACCTGGATGGTGCCCGGGCCGCCCTGGCGCGCCTCGACCCGCTTGCGGTGCAGCGTCTGGCCATGCAGATCCACAGCGTCTGGTCGGCAGGCGGTCAGGTGCTGCTGTGCGGCAACGGCGGCAGCGCGGCCAACGCCATCCACCTCTGCAACGACCTCATCTATGGCGTCGCCCCCGGCAGCGCCGACGGGGTGCGGGCCATCGCCCTGTGCGCCAACCAGGCGGTGATGACCTGCCTGGCCAACGACACCGCCTATGATCAGGTGTTCGCCTACCAGGTGGCGGTGCACGGCCGCCCCGGCGACCTGCTGATCGTGTTCAGCGGCAGCGGCAACTCGCCCAACGTGGTCAACGCCCTGGTCGAGGCCCGCCGCCGCGGCCTGCGCACCGCCGCGGTGCTCGGCTTCAGCGGCGGCCGCTGCCTGGCCCTGGCCGAGGTGGCGGTGCATGTCCCGGTCGACGACATGCAGATCGCCGAGGACTGCCAGCAGACCATCGGCCACCTGGTCACCCGCTGGCTGGAGGCCAACCGGCCGGTGCGGACCGCGGTCGAGGAACCGGCGCTGGCGCATCTCTGAGCGGGCCACCCCCGGTTGCGCCAACCCTGTGAACGACGGCCAGGCCTGGGACGCCGATCGCGACCACCACCGCCACAACCCCCTGCCAGCCTGGACTTGGCATCCTAAGTGCTGTACGTTCAGCCGTCATGGTGCCGGCCCGCAACGCCCTGTTTTTCGATCCTGAGCACGCGCTGCGCTGCGCCCGCGAACGCAGGGAGGTGCTCGGTTGGGGTCGGGTGAAGGTCGTCCAACTCTGCTACTATACCGGGCGCATTCCACTCCAGGCCACCCTGGACAACCTCATCTTCGTCCCGAAATCCGACTTCGTGTCGTGGCTCACCACCACCCGGCTGCGACCGCCGGAGGAGGTGGTATTCCCGGACCCGCCACCGCCCAGGGCGGTCATGAAGGCCTTTTCGGATTTCTTCGACCAGTCCGTGGTCCAGGCCAAACGCAGGCAGCAGGAGCTGTTCGAGGGCGTCCAGGCCACCCTCGCCAGGCTGCCCCCCGAACCGCCCTCCGGCCGGCTGCGCATCTTCGCCGGATCCTGCCTCTACACCGAGGTGGTCCAGCACAGCGCCCGCGGCCTGCTCAAGGCCTTCTCCGATCTCGGCCATGAGGTGCTGTTGTCGATCGAGAGCGATGACCGCGAACTCATCAACCTCTACCACCACATCCAGCTCATCGAACGGTTCCGGCCCCACCTCGTCCTCAACATCAACCACCACAAGCCGGGCATCCTCGCCCCCTGGATGGTGCAGATGGTGTGGTGGCAGGACCCGATGGATCCGGTGACCAGCGACAGGGCCATCCCCTGGCGGGCCAACGACCTGGTCTACACCCTGTTCGGGATGTGGTTCGGCGAACGTCTGGTGGCCAAGGGCCTGCCGGCCGAACGCCTGAAGGTGCAGCATTTCTGCATCGACGCCGAGAACTTCCTCGCCGCCCCGGCGGTCCCGCGCCAGCCGCGCAGCGTGACCTTCGTCGGCTCCTCGTACATCGACGACCTGCTCAGCTTCGGCGCCGCCGCACCGCCGGTGGCGGATGCAATGCGCCAGCACCTGGCCGAGCACGGCCCGATCGACCTGCGCACCGCCATGGCCATCGCCGCCCGCCACGGCATGAGCGACGAATTCACCGTGGTCACCATCTGGTACACCCTGATCCGCGACGAGCACATCCGCCTGCTCTGCCGCATCGCCCCGCCGCGCGGCTGGTCGGTCGAGATCTATGGCCACGGCTGGGAGAAGGATCCGGTGGTGCAGCCCTTCCACCGTGGGGTGATCCGCGGCCGCGGCGAGCTCGCCGCCCTCTACCGGCGCTGCGAGCGCGCGCTCAGCCTGCAGCCCTTCATGGTCAACCACCAGCGTCTGGCCGAGATCGGCTGCAGCGGCTGCATCCCGGTGGTCTACGACTGCCGCCGCGCCTCGGATCCCCCCTACTGGGAGGATCACTGCGCCTACTTCGCCGATGAGGCCGGCCTGATCGCCGCCCTCGAGCAGCCGGTAGCGGTCGATCCCCGGCGTTTCGCCGATCATTTCGCCTATCGCGCCTTCGCCCAGCGCAGCCACCTGGTCGACCTGCTGCTCGCCCGCGGCCACCAGGTGGTGGCGGTCGACAACCTCGCCACCGGCCGCCTGGCCAACCTCGCCCGCCACCAGGGCGACCCGCGCCTGGCCTTCCACCAGCTCGACATCGGCGACCACCAGGCCCTGCGCCTGGCCTGCGCCGGCTGCACCTGGGTGTTCCACCTCGCCGCCCTGGCCGACATCGTGCCCTCGATCGAGCGCCCGCTGGACTACCACCGCGCCAACGTCGACGGCACCGCCAGCGTGCTGGAGGCGGCGCGCGCCGCCGTCGTGCTACGGCATCCCCGACGCCTTCCCCACCCGCGAGGACGCGGCGGTGCGGCCGGAATACCCCTACGCCCTGACCAAGTGGCTGGGCGAGCAGATGGCCCTGCACTGGTGCAAGGTCTACGGCCTGCCGGTGGTCAGCCTGCGCATGTTCAACGTCTACGGCCCGCGCGCGCGCACCTCCGGCACCTACGGCGCGGTGTTCGGCACCTTCCTGGCGCAGAAGCTCGCCGGCAAACCCTTCACCGTGGTGGGCGACGGCAGCCAGACGCGCGACTTCACCTGGGTCGAGGACATCGTCGAGGCCTACCTGCTGGCGGCCGAGAGCGCGCTCGCGGGCGAGGTCATCAACCTCGGCAGCGGTGGCACCTACGCGATCACCGAGCTGGTGCGCCTGCTCGGCGGCCCGGTGGTGCACATCCCCCGGCGCCCGGGCGAGCCGGCCTGCACCTTCGCCGACGCGGACAAGGCCCGCCGCCTGCTCGGCTGGCAGGCGCGCACCCCCTTTCCCGAGGGCGTGCGGCGCATGCTCGCCGCCATCGAGCAGTTCCGCGACGCCCCGGTATGGACGCCGGAGGCGATCGCCGACGCCACCCGCGGCTGGTTCGCCCACCTCGGCCGCGAGCAGGGGAACCCGCCATGAGCAGCGCCGACCAGTTCCGCATCGACTCCCACAAGCTGCACCTGCACCCGGGCCGGGTCGCCGGCTGGCTCGAGGGCGGCAACATCCAGCCGATCTACATGGAGATCGGACCGGTGGGGGCCTGCAACCACCGCTGCACCTTCTGCGGGGTCGACTTCATGGGCTACCAGAGCCGGCGCCTGCCGCTCGAGGCGATGCAGCGCCTGCTCCCCGACCTCGGCCGCCTGGGGGTCAGGAGCATCATGTACGCCGGCGAGGGCGAGCCGCTGCTGCACCCCGACATCGCCGCCATCGCCGAGCTGACCAAGGCCAGCGGCACCGACGTCTCGTTCACCACCAACGCCACCATGCTCCGGCCGGAGCTGGCCGAGCGCCTGCTGCCGGTGTGCAGCTGGATCAAGACCAGCATCAACGCCGGCACCGCCGCCACCTACGCGCGCATCCACCGCACCAAGGAGGCGGACTTCGCCCGCGTGCTCGCCAACATGACGGCGGCGGCCGAGCTCAAGCGCCGCCACGGCTGGACCTGCACCCTGGGCATGCAGGCGGTGCTGCTGCCCGAGAACTGGGACGAGATGGACCTGCTCGCCCGCCAGGCGCGCGACGCCGGCATGGACTACCTGGTGGTGAAGCCCTATTCGCAGCACACCCAGGGGCTGCAGAAGGACTACCAGGGCGTGCGCTACGACCAGGCCGAGGGCCTCGCCCAGCGCCTGCAGGAGTTCGCCACCGACAGCTTCAAGCCGCTGGTGCGGCTATCCACCATGCGCAAGTGGGACGAGAAGCAGCGCCCCTACCAGCGCTGCCTGTCGCTGCCCTTCTGGTCCTACATCGACGCCGGCGGCGACGTGTGGGGCTGCTCGATCTACATGAAGGACCCCCGCTTCCACTACGGCAACGTGCTGGCCGAGGGCTGGGCGGCGATCTGGGAGGGCGAGAAGCGCCGCGCCTCGCTGCGCTTCGTGCACGAGGAGCTGGACATCGGCGGCTGCCGGGTCAACTGCCGGATGGACGAGGTCAACCGCTACCTGTGGGAGCTGCGCCATCCCACCGCCCACGCCAACTTCATCTAGCGCCATGCTGGTGGGCATCGACTTCGACAACACCCTGGCGCGCTACCACCGCGCCTTCCACGCCGCCGCCCTGGCCCGGGGCTGGATCGCCGCCGACGTGCCCGCCGACAAGACCGCGGTGCGCGACCGCCTGCGCGCCCAGCCCGGCGGCGAAGGGCGCTGGGTCGAGCTGCAGTTCGAGGTCTACACCGCCGGCCTGGCCCAGGCCGAGCTCCCCGCCGGCGCCCGCCGCCTGCTCGACTGGTGCCGCGAGGCGGGGGTGGCGGTGGCGATCGTCAGCCACAAGCCGGAATACGCCGCCGCCGATCATGGCCGCAGCCGCTCGCTGCGCGCCGCGGCGCGGGCCTGGATCGCCGCCCACGGCCTCGATGCCGCCGCTGGCGCCGGGGTGTGGTTCGAGGACACCCGCGCCGCCAAGGCCGCGCGCGTGGCCAGCCTGGGCTGCACCCACCACCTCGACGACCTGCCCGAGGTCTTCACCGATCCCGCCTTCCCCAGCCAGGTGCGCGGCCTGCTGATCGACGGGGATGCGGGCTGGGAGACCGCCCTCGCGGCCCTGCGCGACGACCGCGCGGCGGAGCGCGCGGCCGAGTCCCTGGCGGGCATGCCGGCGGCGCTCAGCCCGCTGCCCGGCGGCGGCAACGCCCGCCTGTGGCGCGCCCGCCTGGCCGACGGCCGCGCGGCGGTGCTCAAGCGCTACCGCGACGACGGCCGCCAGCGCGACGCCACCGAGGTCGCCGCCCTGCGGCTGTGCGCGGAACACGGCCTGGCCGGGGTTCCCCAGGTGTTGGGCGCTGCCGACGGCTGGGCCCTGCTGACCGCCCTGCCGGGCGCGCGGCCGCAGCCGCCCTACCTGCCCGGCGACCTCGACGGTCTCGCCGCCTGGGCCGGGCGCTTCTGGGCCTTGTCGCGCCGGCGCCCGGCGTTCGCGCCCGCCTCTGAGGCCTGCCTGGAGGCCGGCGACCTGCCGCGCTGGCTGGCGCGGCGGCGGGCCCGCTGCGAGGCCCTGGGTGACGGCTCGGCGGCGCTGGCGCTGCTGCGCGCCGAGGCCGATCCGCTCATCGCCGAGGCCTGCCGGCGCCTGCCAGAGCCCCCGGCCGAGCAGGACCGCTGCCTGAATCCAAGCGACTTCGGCTTCCACAACGCCCTGCGCACCCCCGACGGCTCGCTGGCGCTGGTCGACTTCGAGTTCTTCGGCTGGGACGACCCCGCCAAGCTGGCCGGCGACGCCCTGCTCCACCCCGGCTCGGCGCTGGCGCCGGGCGAGCGCGCCGACCTGCGCCCCCGCCTGCTCGCGGCCCTGCCCGCCGCCGATCTGACATCTCGCCTGGCGGCCATGCTCCCGGCGCTGTGCGCGAGCTGGGCGATGATCGTGCTCAACCCCCTGCTCGCCGGCGGGGCCGGCGGCCACGACCGGCTCGCCAGCGCGCGCGCCTACCTGGCGCTCGGCCACCGCCTGCTGGCGGGAAAGGACCTCTGCGATGCCTGACCGCCGTTCCAAGGACCTGCGCCGGGCCATGGTCGACATGCTCTGGCACGGCCGCCGCGGCCACCTCGCCTCGGCCCTGTCGCTGACCGAGATCGTGCGCGTGCTGTACGACGAGGTGCTGCGCTTCGACCCCGCCCGCCCGCGCTGGGAGGAGCGCGACCGCTTCATCCTCAGCAAGGGCCACGGCTGCATCGCGCTCTACGTGATGCTGGCCGACAAGGGCTTCTTCCCCGCCGCCGAGCTCAAGCGCTTCTGCGCCAAGGACGGCATCCTCGGCGGCCATCCCGACCAGGGGCTGGTGCCCGGGGTCGAGGCCTCGACCGGCGCCCTCGGCCATGGCCTGCCCATCGCCGTGGGCATGGCGCTCGACGCCCGGCGCCGCGGCCGCTGCCACCGCGTGCTGGTGGCGATCGGCGACGGCGAGGCGGCCGAGGGCTCGAACTGGGAGGCGATGCAGATCGCCGCCAAGCACGGGCTCGACAACCTCGCGGTGGTGGTCGACTGCAACCACCAGCAGTCCTGGTCCACCACCACGGCGGTGACCGGAGCCGAATCGCCCGCCGCCAAGTGGACGGCGTTCGGCGCCGCGGTGCGCGAGGTCGACGGCCACGATACCGCCGCGCTGCGCGCCGCCTTCGCCGCCCTGCCCTTCGCCGCCGGCCAGCCGTCGGTGGCGATCTGCCACACGGTCAAGGGCAAGGGCATCGCCGGGGTCGAGGGCGACCTGTCCTGGCACCACAAGACCGCGCTCACCGAGGAGGAATACCGCAGCCTGCTGGCGCGGGTGGAGGCCTACGATGCGTAAGGCATGCCTGAAGGCCCTCGCCCCGCTGGCGCGCCGCGACCAGCGCGTGGTGTCACCTTCCTCACCCGCCGCTGCTTCGAGCAGGTGGTGGTCGACGTGTGCCTGCACGACCTGCCGGTGCGCCTGCTCGCCACCGGCGGCGGCGCGGTCTACGCCCCCCTCGGCCCCACCCACATGGCGATCGAGGATCTCGGCATCCTGCGCCCGGTCCCCAACCTGGCGATCGTGGTGCCGGCCGACGCGGTGGAGATGGCGCGCGCGATGGAGGCCTCGCTGGCCTGGCCCGGCCCGCTCTACATCCGCTTCGCCAAGGGCGGCGACGCCGTGGTCACCGAGCCGCTGCCCTTCGCCATCGGCCGCGCCATCCGCGTCCGCGAGGGCTCCGACGCCCTGGTGGTCACCACCGGCACCACCCTGCAGATCGCCCTCGCGGCCCTGCCCCTGGCGGCGGCGCGCGGCGTCCAGGCCGGCATCCTGCACCTCCCCACCATCAAGCCATTCGACGCCGCCGCGGTGGTGGCGGCGGCACGGGCGGTGAAGCGGGTGGTGACCATCGAGGAGCACGTGCGCACCGGCGGCATGGGCAGCGCGGTGGCCGAACTGCTGGCCGAGGCCGGGCTGGAGCGCATGCCGGCCTTCCGCCGCCTGGCCCTGCCCGACGCCTTCCCGCACACCTACGGCAGCCAGGCCAACCACCTCGCCGCCGCCGGGGTCACGGTCGAGGGGCTGGTGGCGGCCCTGGCCGGGGACGGGCCATGATCCCCTGGTGGAAGGTCGACCTCGGGCCGCAGGCGCCGGCGGCGGTGGCCGCGGCGGTGGCCGACCGCCGGATCTCGCTCGGGCCGCTGGTGGCCGAGTTCGAGCGGCGCCTGGCCGCGCTGCTGGAGGTGCCGCACGTGGTCGCCACCACCAGCGGCACCACCGCCCTCACCCTCGCGCTGATGGAGGCCGGGGTCGGCCCGGGCGACGAGGTGATCGTGCCCAACCGCACCTGGATCGCCTCGGCCCATGCCGCCCACACCCTCGGCGCCACCGTGGTCCTGGCCGAGGTCGAGGCGGAGCGGCCGCTGCTCGACCCCGAGGCCTGCGCACGGGCGATCACCGCGCGCACGCGCGCGATCGTGCCGGTGCACCTCAACGGCCGCATCGGCGCCCTCGAGCCGGTGCTGGAGCTGGCCCGGCGCCACCGCCTGGCGGTGGTCGAGGACGCCGCCCAGGCCCTGGCGGTGCGCGGATCCGACGGCCGCTTCCTGGGCACCTGCGGGCGCTCCGGCGGCTTCTCGCTGTCGGTGGCCAAGCTCATCACCAGCGGCCAGGGCGGCTTCGTCGCCACCCGCGACGACGAGGTCGCGCGCCGGCTGCGCCTGATGCGCACCCACGGCACCGCCGACGTGGTCGACGCCAGCTGGCTGATGCCCGGCACCAACGTGCGCTTCACCGACCTCCAGGCCGCGCTCGCCCTCACCCAGCTCGACCTGCTGCCGGCGCGCATCGCCGGGGTGCAGCGGGTGTGGCGGCAGTACGCCGACGGCTGGACGGGCATCGCCCACGCCACCCTGCTGCCCGCGCGCCCCGATCTCGGCGAGCTGCCGATCTACGTCGAGTGCCTATGCCCGCGCCGGGCCGCACTGATGGCGCACCTGGCGGCGGCCGGCATCCAGACCCGGCCGATGTACCCCGATCTGCACCGCGCCCCCCAGTTCGCCGCCCGCAACCCCGGCCCCTACCCGCGCTCGCGCCGCTTCGGCGAGGACTGCCTGGTGCTGCCCTGCGGCCCCGACCAGGACCCCGCCGACATCGCACGCGTGCTGCAGGCGCTGCGCGCCTGGCGGCCGGAGGGCGCCTGACATGGCCGAGCGCTTCATCGAGACCAGCCCGGACGTGCTCTACCACGCCGGCGGCGAGCGCGGCATCACCGCCGACGACCTGCGCCTGCTCGCCGCGCGCGCCCGCGCCAGCGCGCGCTGGCGCTGCCGCATCTGCCTGCACGCGGGGCCGCAGGCGGCGATCCACGAGATGTTCATCGCGCACATGGACCGGGTGCATGTGCCGCCGCACGCCCACCGCGTCCACGACGAGTCGTTCACCGTGGTCGAGGGCCTGGCCACGGTGGTGCTGTTCGACGACGCCGGCGGCATCGAGCGCACGGTGGCGCTGGGTCCGCCCGGCTCCGGCCGGCAGCTCTCGCTGGTGGTGCCGCACGGGCGCTGGCACGGCCAGGTGTTCGAGAGCGAGATGGTGATCTTCCACGAGGTCACCGGCGGCCCATTCGACCCGGCCGCCCTGGCCGTCGCCCCCTTCGCACCCGATCCCCGCGACGGCGCGGCGGTGCTCGGCTACCGCCGGCGCATCCTCGCCGCCGCCCAGGAGCGCCCATGAGCACCCGACACACCCTCATCATCGGCGGCACCCGCGGCGGCGGCCGGGCGCTGGCGCGCCTGCTCGCCGGGCGCGGCGAGCGCGTCACGGTGGTCGGCCGCCGCCCGGTCACCGGCGCCGAACTGGGCCATCCCGCCATCGCCACCATCGCCGCCGACATCAGCGACCCCGCCGCCCTGCCCGGGCTGCTGGCCGCGGCCGAGGCCGGGCAGGGCCCGTGGACCGCGCTGGCGTTCTTCCAGAAATTCCGCGGCGAGGGCGATCCCTGGGAAGGCGAGTGGAAGGTCAGCATCGAGGCCACCCGCCGGCTGGTCGACGCCGCCACCGCCGGACCCGGCCTGGAGGGGCGCGCGATCGTGGTGATCGGCTCGATCGGCGGGCGCTGGCTGCTCGCCGGCCAGCCGGTGAGCTACCACGCCGCCAAGGCAGCGCTCGAGCAGATGGTGCGCTGCTGGGCGGTGCAGCTCGGCCCCCGCGGGGTGCGCGTCAACATGGTCTCGCCGCACCTGGTGCTGAAGGAGGAGTCGGCCGACTTCTATCGCGGCCACACCCGGCTGATGGCGCTGTTCAAGGACATCATCCCGCTCGGCCGCATGGGCACCGCCGAGGAGGTGGCGCAGGTGGTGGCGTTCCTGTGCTCGTCGCATGCCTCCTATGTCACCGGCCAGAACCTGGTGGTCGACGGCGGCATCACCCTGGCGGCGGTGGACGGCGTGGTGCGCCGGGTCATCGGCATGGAACGCTGAGTGGACGGCAGGCCCTGCCGGCTGTGCGGCGCGGCGGTCCCGGTCCTGCTGGACCTGGGCGGGCTGCCCTTCGCCAACCGCTTCGCCGCCACCCCGGCGGTGGACGCCACCTGGCCGCGCCGCTTCGGCGCCTGCCCGGCCTGCGGCCTGGCCCAGCTGGTCGGACCCGCCCCCGCCGCGCTGCTGCGCCCGCGGGTGGGCTGGCTGCGCGCCAAGGAGCCCGAAGGCCACCTCGACGCGCTCGCCGCCCGCCTGCTGGCGGAACCCGGCGCGACGGTGGCGGGGGTGAGCGCCAAGGACGACTCCCTGCTGGATCGCCTGGCCGGCGGCGGCCGCACCCTGGCCTGGCGCCTCGACCCGCAACGCCATCTCGGCCTTGACGCCGGAGCGGCCGGGGTCGAGTCGGTGCAGGAGGCCCTCGCCGCCGGCGGACGCGCCGGCTGGCCGCCACCCGCCGACCTGGTGGTGGCGCGGCACATCCTCGAGCACGCCCACGACCCCGGCGGCCTGCTCGCCGCCCTCGCCGCCCTGTGCACCCCCGGCGGCAGCCTGCTGATCGAGGTGCCGGCCTGCGAGCCGGAGCTGGACGGCTGCGACTACGCCCGCCTGTGGGAGGAGCACGCCCAGTACTTCACCGCCGCCACCCTCGACGCCTGCCTGCGCCGGGCTGGCTGGTCGCCGGCCTGGAGCGAACGCTGCCGGCAGGGTGGCGAGGAGCTGCAGGTGGTACTGGCGCGGCGTGGCGACGGGGCACCGCCGACCCCGGCCGACCCCGGCCCGGAGCTGGCGCGGGCGCAGCGCTTCGCCGCCGCCTTCCCCGCCATCCGCAGCGGCATCCAGGCGCGGGTGGCGGAACACCGGCAGCGCGGGCCGGTGGCCCTGCTCGGCGCCGGCCACCTCGGCTTCACCTGGAGCAATGCCATGGGGGTTGCCGGGTCCATCGACCTGCTGCTCGACGACCAGGCCGACAAGCAGGGCTGCCACCTGCCTGGCCTGCGCCCGGCGGTGGCGCCGGGCGCCGCCCTGGCCGGCAGCGGCTGCGCGCTGTGCCTGCTGGCGGTGCCGCCCGACATCGAGGAACGGGTGATCGCCCGCCATCCCGGCCAGGATCCGGCCATCTTCCGCTCCATCTTCCCCGCCAGCGCCCGCCACCTGCTCAGGGATGGGAATCGACCATGACCGAGTCCATCGCCATCATCGGCTGGGAGGAAGGCATCGCCGGCCAGCTCCACGCCTTCCTGTGCGAAGCCGGGCGCCACGTCGCCTGCTTCGTGAACCATCAGGACACCCCGCCCCACCCGGACCGCTCCATCGCCAGACCGGCCCAGCGCTTCGACTACCCCACCAGCGATTCCTTCAAAGGCCTCCCACTCATCACCTCCGCCCGCTGGAGCGATGAGCTGCTACGCATGGGCATCACCGCTGCTTTCGCCGCCGTTTCAGCCAACGATGTCCGCCGTCGGATGCTCGACCAGGTTCCCGCCGGCATCACCACCCCGTCGTTCATCCACCCCTCCGCCACCATCCTGCCGGAGGCCCAGGTCGCAGCGGGAGCGCTGATCTTCGCCCGCGCCATCGTGGGCTACCGGGCCGAGGTCCACCGCGGTGCCTGGCTCAACACCGCGGCCCAGATCGACCACCACACCGTGGTCCGCCCCTTCGCCACCCTCCTGCCCGCGGTGGTCGCCGCCGGGAACGTGGACATCGCCGAGGAATCGACCATCGGCTCCGGCGCCATCCTCTTCCCGCGGGTGACGGTCGGTCGCAAGGCGGTGGTAGGGGCCGGGGCGGTGGTCCGGCACGATGTATGCGAGGGAACGGTAGTGGTGGGCATCCCCGCGCACCTGCACCAGCCTGCCGCGACCACCACGGAGGACTGACGGATGCCCCGCCACCATCGCCGCGACACCTGCCGCCTGTGCGGCAGCCGCGACCTGCATCTGGCGCTGCCCTTGCCGGCGACCCCCATCGCCGACGACTACGTCGCCGCCGAACGCCGGCACGAACCCCAGCCCTGCTTCCCCACCGACCTGTGGCTGTGCCTGGGCTGCGGCCATGTGCAGCTGCTCGACGTGGTCGATCCCGAGGACATCTACCGTTCGTACCTCTATGTCACCCGCAGTTCGCCGGGGCTGGTCGACTACTACCGTCGCTACGCCGACGAGGTGCTCGCCGCCGAGCGCCCGGCCGCGGGCGCGCTGGTGGTGGACATCGGCAGCAACGACGGCGCCCTCCTGCGCGCCTTCCGCGAAAGCGGCTGCCGGGTGCAGGGCGTCGATCCCGCGCGCGCCATCGCCGCCCAGGCCACCGCCGAGGGCATCCCCACCATCCCCGAGTTCCTCACCCCCGACAGCGCGCGCACCCTGGTCGCCGCCCAGGGCCGGGCGCGCATCGCCACCGCCAACAACATCGTCGCCAACGTCGACGACCTGCCCGGGTTCTTCGCCACCGTCGAGATGATCCTGGCGCCCGACGGCACCTTCGTGCTCGAGACCGGCTACTGGGGCGGCATCGTCGACCACCTGCTGTTCGACACCATCTACCACGAGCACCTGTCGTACTTCTCGCTGCTGCCCATGCAGCGCTTCCTGGCCGCCACCGCGCTGCACGTGGTGGACGTGCAGCTGACCCCGTCCAAGGGCGGCTGCATCCGCTACCACCTCGGTTTCCGTGCCGCCGGGCGCACGCCGAGCCCGCGCGTGGCCGCGCTCGCCGCCCAGGAGCAGGCGCGCGGCCTGCATGGGATTGCCGAGGCGGCACGCTTCCGCCAGCGGGTCGAAGCCGCCGGTGCCGCCTGCCGGGAGGCCCTCGACCAGGCGGTGGCCGCCGGCCGCCGGGTGGTGGGCTACGGCGCCTCCAACACCACCACCACCCTGCTCTACGCCTTCGGCCTGGGGCCCCACCACACCTGCCTGGTCGACGACAACCCGCTCAAGCACGGCCGCTTCAGCCCCGGGCTGCACCTGCCGGTGGTACCGTCGGACCTGCTCGAACGCGATCCGCCCGGCCTGGTGGTGGTCAACGCCTGGCGCTTCGCCGACCAGTGCATCGCCCGCCATCCCGGCTTCGCCGGCACCTGGCTGGTGCCCATGCCCGCCCTGCGCACCCGCGGCGGAAGCGGAGCCTGAACGTGGGCCTGCTGCGCCACTTCGTCACCCCCCTGCACCTCGCCACCCGTCGCGACTACCTCGCTCGCATGGTCGACGACAAGGTGGCGTGCTCGCAGGTGGCGCGGCGCTTCGAGCGCGACTACTGGGACGGCGACCGCCGCCACGGCTACGGCGGCTACCGCTACGACGGGCGCTGGCGCCCGGTGGCCGAGGCGCTGATCGCCGCCTACGGCCTCGGCCCGGGCGCGCGCGTGCTCGACGTCGGCTGCGGCAAGGCCCACCTGCTGCACGAGCTGCACCAGCTGCTGCCGGGCTCGGAATGCACCGGCATCGACGTCTCGGCCCACGGGCTGGCCGACGCCCCCGCCGGCATCCGCCCGCACCTGCGCCGGATGCGCGCCGAGGAGCCGCTGCCCTGGCCCGACCGCCATTTCGACCTGGTGCTGTCGCTCGGCTGCGTGCACAACCTGCGCCTGCCCCAGGCGGCGACGGCGCTGGCCTCGATCGGGCGGGTCGGACGCCAGGCCTACGTGCTGGTCGAGAGCTACCGCGACGAGCGCGAACTGTTCAACCTCCAGTGCTGGGCCCTGACCTGCGAGTCCTTCCTGTCTCCGGAGAGCTGGACCTGGCTGTTCGACCAGGCCGGCTACCGCGGCGACCACGAGTTCATCTTCTTCCCCTGATGCGGAGGCTCCCATGAAGGGCGGCGTCTACAGCGACCTGAAGTTCTTCCAGTACCCGGACAAGCTCGCCTCGCTCGAGCGCGGATCGCCGACGGTGCTGCCGCCGCTGCACATCCGCATCAAGCCGGTGAACGCCTGCAACCACAGCTGCTGGTATTGCGCCTACCACGCCTCGCCCACCCTCAGCCTGGGCGAGGAGATGAACAACAAGGACGTCATCCCCTGGCCCAAGATGCAGGAGATCGTCGAGGACCTGGTGGCGATGAAGGTCAAGGCGGTGACCTTCAGCGGTGGCGGCGAGCCCTGGCTCTACCCCCAGCTCGCCGAGACCGTCCGCCGCCTGGCTGCCGGCGGGATCCGCGTCGCCAGCCTGACCAACGGCTCGCGCATGAACGGCGAGCTGGCCGAGACCTTCGCCCGCCATGCCTCCTGGGTGCGCATCTCGATCGACGGATGGGACGAGGCCAGCTATGCCGAGTACCGCCGCGTGCCCAAGGAGGCCTTCACCCAGCTGCTGGCCAACATGGCCGGCTTCAAGAAGCTGGGGGGGAACTGCCGGCTGGCGGTGGTGATGAACGTCGACGAGAAGAACGCCGCCCACATCTACGAGCTGGGCATGCGCCTGCGCGCCGCCGGCGCCGACAGCTTCAAGATCGCCGAGGTGGTGGTGAGCAACGACGGCGCCGCCAACGCCGACTACCACCGCCGCTTCCTGCCCCTGGTCGAGGAGCAGGCCCAGCGCCTGATGCGCGAGACCGCCGGCACCGGCTTCGAGATCTACCCCGCCTACCACGGCCAGGCGGTGAGCTTCGACAAGGACTACGACTGGTGCCCGTTCCTGCAGATGCTCACCGTGATCGGCGCCGACCAGTGCGTGTACGCCTGCCAGGACAAGGCCTACACCGCCTCCGGCCGCCTGGGTTCGATCAAGGACCGCCGCTTCCGCGACTTCTGGATGGAGGGCAAGGACACCTTCTTCCGCATCAAGCCCTGCCGCGACTGCCGCCACCACTGCGTCCAGCACGGCAAGAACCAGACCGTGCTCGCCTACCTGAGCGCGCTCGGCGACCACGGCGCGTTCGTCTGAGGCGGCCATGAGCAGCGCCCCCGCGATCATCACCGACCAGCCCGGCCTCGAGGCCCTCGCCGCCCGCCTGCGCGAGCGCAGCACGGTGCTGGCCTGGGGCCACTTCAACGTCATCCATCCCGGCCATCAGCGCTTCCTAGCCCACGCCCGCGCCCAGGGCGATGTCCTGGTGGTGGCGCTGATCGGCGACCGCGAGCTGGCGGCCGGCGGCCAGGACCACTTCCCCCAGGCCGACCGCGCCGCCAACCTGGCGGCGCGCAGCGACATCGACCACGTGGTGGTGCTCGACGCCCTCGACCTCGAACAGGTCATCCGTTCCCTCAGTCCGCTCGCCTTCGTGCTCGGCACCGAATTCGAGGAGGAGCACGCCGAACGGGTGGCCAGGCCGGTGGCGCTGGTGCGCGAACTGGGCGGCCGGGTGCTCTACCACAGCGGTGCGGTGGCCTATTCCGGCGAGTCGTCGCTGGGGCGGCGCATCGACGAGGTGGCCCGGTCCCGGCGTGCCGCCTACCGCGCCGCCTGCGCCCGCCAGGGCATCGACCTCGCCGGACTGGCGGGCGGACTCGCCTCGCTGCGGGACCGCAGCGTGCTGGTGGTGGGCGACACCATCGTCGACCAGTACGTGTCATGCGACGCCCTGGGCATGAGCGCCGAAGCCCCGGTGCTGGTGCTCAAGGAGCTGGAGGCGCGCGAGTTCGTCGGCGCCGCCGGGGTGGTGGCCTGCCACATCCGCGCCCTGGGCGCGCGCTGCCGCTACCTCTCGCTGGTGGGCGACGACGCCCCCGGCCGCATGGTCGCCGACACACTGGCCCGGCGCGGGGTCGAGGCGGTGCTGCTCACCGACCCCGAGCGCCCCACCACCTACAAGATCCGCTACCTGGTCGGCAAGCAGAAGCTGCTGCGCGTCAGCCGGCTGTCCGAGGCCCCGCTGCCGCGCGCGCTCGAACGCAACGCGCTGGAGCGCATCCAGGCCCTGGTCGCGCAGTCGGACGCGGTGGTGGTGAGCGACTTCGTCTATGGCATGGTCACGGCGCGCGTGCTCGAGGCGGTGGTCGAGGCCGCGCACGCGCGCGGCATCCCGCTCTACGGCGACCTGCAATGCTCCTCCCAGGTCGGCAGCGTGCTCAAGTTCAAGCGCTTCGACCTCATCTGCCCCAACGAGCGCGAGGCGCGCATCGCCCTGGGCGACAACCGCAGCGGCCTCGAGAAGATCGCCCGCCGGCTGCTGGCGCGCACCGAATGCGGGGCCCTGGCCCTGACCCTGGGTCCGGACGGCTTCGTGCTCTACGAGCGCGGCGGCGAGCGCTCGGAATCCTTCCCGGCCCTCGATCCCAACCCGCTCGACGTCACCGGCGCGGGCGACGCCCTGCTCTCGGCCATGGCCGTCGCCGGGGCAGCGGGGTGGCCGCTGATGCGCGCCGGGGCGCTGGCCGCCGGGGTGGCGGCGCTGGCGGTCGGCCGCATGGGCAACGTGCCCATCCCGCATGAGGAGGTCGCGTCCTTCCTGTCCCGTTTGGCGGACGAAACCGCGTGAACCGGGCCATCCTGCTCGACCGCGACGGGGTGCTGGTGCCCGATGAGGGCCTGCTCACCGATCCTGGCAGGCTGCGCCTGCTGCCCGGTGTGCCCGCCGCGCTCACCCGCCTGACCGCCGCCGGCTGGCGCCTGGCGGTGGTCACCAACCAGCCGGTGGTGGCACGCGGCCTGATCGACGAGGCCGGCCTCGCCTCCATCCACCGCCACCTGACCGACCTGATCATCGCTGCCGGCGGCCCGCGCCTGGACGGCATCTTCGCCTGTCCGCACCACCCCGAGGGGACGGTGGCGGCGTACCGCCAGTCCTGCACCTGCCGCAAGCCGCGCCCGGGCCTGCTGCTGGCGGCGGCGGCAGCCCACGGCTACGACCTCGCCCGCTCCTGGATGGTGGGCGACCGCCCCAGCGACATCGCCGCCGGCCGCGCCGCCGGCTGCCGCACCATCCTGGCCGAGACCGGCAAGCACACCGAGGCTCCCATCCGTGGCGCCGGCTGGGAAGCCGGCACCGATCCCGACCACCGCTGCGCCGATCTGGCTGCCGCCGCCGGGATCATCCTCGCATGAACCCCCGCGCCCTGGTGCTGTGCGCCGGAGCCGGCACCCGTCTGGGAGCGCTCACCGCCACCACCCCCAAGCCGCTGCTGGGTGCGGGCGGGCGGCCGCTGCTGGGCTGGATCCTCGCCCACCTGCGCAACTGCGGGGTGCGCGAGGTGGCGGTGAACGTGCATTGCCATGCCGCGCAGTTCCCTGCCGTCATCGGTGATGGCTCCGCCTACGGCGTGGCGGTGCGCTGGTTGCGCGAGGACGCCCTGTACGGCACCGCCGGCAGCCTGCGCCGCGCCGGGCCCTGGCTGGCGGAATCCGGCCCCTTCCTGGTGTGCTACGGCGACGTGGTCACCGACCACCCCCTCGGGGCGCTGCTGACCGACCTGGCCGGGCACCCGCCGGCATTGGCGACCATGCTGCTGCATCGCCGCACCTCCAACAGCGCCATCGCCCTCGACCCCCAGGGTGCGGTGAGCGCCTTCCTGGAGCGGCCGGACGACGCTCAGCGCCGCGCCCACGGCCTGGAGGGCGAAACCTGGGTCAACAGCGGCATCTGCGCCTGCACCCCCGCCCTGCTGGAACGCATGCCCGCCGGGGACCCCTGCGACCTGCCGCGCCAGGTGCTCGCCCCCCTCGCCGGCACCGGCCTGCTGCGCGGCCAGGCGCTCGCCGGCCGGCGTGTGGCGGTCGATGCGCCCGAACGCCTGCACGCGCTCGGCCAGAGCCTGGCCGGCGGCCAATGGCGGTTCAGCCCGGCCTGAGCGCCTGGACCAGCTCGGCGGCGGTGTCGAAGGGCGGCGGGACCACCGGCGGCGCCACCCGCAGCAGCCGCGCCGCCTCGCCCACCACGGCTTCGACCGCGATCGCGTCGAGGATGCCGCTGCTCACCAGCTTCTGCTCCAGCGGCAGCGGCACGCCATCGTTCCAGGACCGGCCGAGGAACTGGCGCAGCCCATCCAGCGCCTGCGCTGCCTGCTCCGCCTCCAGCGGCCCCGGAGCGGGGACCGCAGCCGTGGCCCGCGGACGCACGCCGGCGGGCAGACGGGACAGCAGGGTGCGCGCCGAACGGGCGATGTCCGCCATCTCGGCGAAGCGGTGCGCCAGCGCCGCCACCGTGCGGCAGCACAGCGCCAGCAGCCCGGGGTCGTTGCTGCGCATGGCTGCCTGGAGCAGCTTGGCCGCCAGCACCGGCAGGTCCTCGCCATCGGGGGCCACGGCCAGCAGGCCACGCGCCTCGAGCAGGCGTCCGGCGGCGAGCAGCGCCTCGATGCGCAGGCGGTGGGCGACGGCCCCATCCCAGCAGGCGTCGCAGCGGTCGATCGCCTGTCCGTGGCGCCCGAGCGCGATCAGCGCCTGCACCGCCACCCCTTCCATCTGGTCGTGGAAGCGGCTGAGCGGGCGGTAGTCCTGCGCATAGCGCAGCACCCGTTCGGGCTCGCTCTGGCACAGGCGCTGGGCCATGGCGAGGATGGACGCCTCGCCGAACGACGGACCGCCCTGGCGCACCAGCCGGTAGGCCGCTTCGCCATCGCAGTGATGCAGGATCATCGCGCTCATCTGGTCGTCGAGCACCAGCGCCCCGCCATCGATCAGCCGGCGCAGGGCGCCACGCCGCTCGTCGGCGAACGCCCCCGGCTCGACCAGCGAGCGCACCAGCGGGACCTGCATCTGCGGCAGCCGGGCGATGCCCTCGACCACCGCCGCCCCCAGCACCGCCGGTCCGGCCTGGCGCAGCCGGCGGAGGTCGATGCAGGCGCGCACCAGCGGCGGGGTGCCCTCCACCGCCTGGGCATCGTCGGGGTGCCACCCTGCGGGCAGCACCTTGCGCTCGCGCGCCCAGCGCAACGGCTCCTCGACCCCCTCGCAGCGGCACATGGCCAGGACGCCGGCGAGGAAGGCATCGCCCAGCCGCGGCATCAGCTGGCGCAGCAGCAGCAGGCCCTCGGTGGCCGAGCGCGGCACCGGAAGCTCCGGGCACAGGCCGAAACGCAGGAGGTCGGCGAGATACGAGCACTCGATCACCAGCAGCATGGCCAGGTCGGGCCGGGCCGGCGAGGCCAGGCTCGCGGCCATGACCCCGTGCAGCCACTTGGCCTCGTCAGGGTTGCCGAAACCGGTCCAGGATGGCAGTTCCGTAAGCGGGCCGTTCCCCTCAAGGACCTGCTCGAGCGCCCGCTCCGAGGCTGCCACGCAACGATCGATGAACCCGCGCACATCCTCGAGCATCGCCGCCACCGAGAGCGATGGCGGCATGGCCAGCTGGCGGGTGGAGGCGATCACCCCGGCCATGGTGCACTGGCCGACCACCAGGTCGGCGAAACGGCACTCCGGCACGTTGGGCAGCAGCTCCGCGGTGATCTCCGCCGGCTGGACGCTGTCCTCCCACAGATCGAGGAACTTGCGATGATGGCCGCGCAGGAGCCCGACGCAGGCCTGGCGGTCGGTGATCGGCGGGACCAGCCTGGGCAGGGCCTCGGGGTGGTGCTGGCTGCGATCGAAGGCCTTGGCCGGGGCCCAGTCCGCCGGCAGGTCGACCGCGCCCGGGATCACCGCCCCGACCTTGCGCCCGATGTTGGGATTGCGCACGGTGACGCCGTCGAGGGCGGCGATCAGGAAGCGGAAGTCGTCGATCGCGACCTCGAACCAGTAGTCGGTCTTGACCTCGACCCCGCCATTCCCGGGCACATGGCGGTAGGCGTCGATCTGCGCGCGGTTGAAGCGGTCGAGACCGCCGCCATCGGCCACCAGGTCGGAATACATGACCTCGCCATAGGCGAGGTCGTGGCCGAACAGCACGATGTCGCGGCAGCCGAGGAAATAGGCCAGACCGACGCTGGCGGTGCCGACGATGGTGCCGGTGAGGAAGCGCTGGTCGCCGGCGAGGTGGAAGCCGATGCGGCCGCCGGCGGGGAAGTAGCTGCAATGCTGGAACAGACCGTCCAGTCGCACGTCCCCATTGACCGGCACCACCAGCACGGTGCCGGGATCTCGGCATGCCGCCATGCGCTGCACCACCTCGCCATGGGAGTCGACGGTGATCACGTAGTCGACCGGGATGCCTTCCTCCTGCAGGCGCCTCTGCACCACGTCGACCGCCACCACCACGCAGTCGCGGGCCAGGGTACGGATCAGCGGCAGGTGCTCGCGCAGGCTGGGGCCGCCGGCCAGGCAGATCGCCGAGCAGCCGGGATGGAGGTCGCGCAGCGCAGGCAGGGCGATGGCCCGGTCGAGGCGCTCCACCCGCCCGAGCATGCTCGCCACGTCGCGCTGCACGCGCTCGAGGCCGGACCGGCAGCGGTTGAAGCGGTTGATGCCCACCAGCATCAGCTCCGAGGTCGGCATGAGGTCGGCGTCGAGCACCGCCAGCGACCACCCCAGTCCGACCTGTTCGAGAGCCACGGTGATGGTGCCGCGGTCCGGGACCATCACCAGGCGGGCCTTGAGTTCGGCGTTCTCGGGGCGTGACAGCACCGCCACCGCGGCCCGGACCTGCCCCGGCCGCACCAGCCACACCAGCCGCTTGCGGCTGGCGACGCCATCGGTGCGGACCAGTTCGACGGCCTCATCCTGCCAGCCGGCGACCACCAGGTCGCGGAAGCGGTCGTTGGCGCCCGCCGCCAGGCGCGCCGCCAATTCGCCGCGTGGCAGCCGGGGGCGCGCCTCCTCCGGCGGGTATGACCCGTCCTCGGCCATGCGCCGGTCGGCCGGCAGCAGGAAGAGCTCAGCGACTGGACGCGGTTCGGCCATGCCGGGGTCTAAGCGATGGAGGCCGGCTTGTCATCTGGAACCGGCCTCCCGCCCTCATCGCCCGCCGAGCAGGGAGAGCACTCCCTGAGGCAGCTGGTTGGCCTGGCTGAGCATCGAGGTCGAGGCCTGCACCAGGATGTTGTTCTTGGTGAATTCCGCCGATTCCTTGGCGAAGTCGACATCGCGGATGGTCGATTCGGCCGAGGTCAGGTTCTCGGTGGTGACGCGCAGGCTGTTCAGGCCGGTCTCCAGGGTGTTGGCCTGGAAGGCACCGAGCTGGCCGCGCAGGCTGGTGACATCGTCGATGGCCTTGTCGATGACCTGCAGCGCGCCCTTGAAATCGGAGTTCACCAGCGACTGGCGGCTTTTGAGCGAGGCCAGGTTCTCAATCCGTCCGCTGGTGCGGGTGTCGCCCCCCAGCCCGAGATCATAGGCCTTCATCGATTTGATGTCGACCGCGGTCTGCTGGCTGGCGTTGGCGCCGACCTGGAACAGGGCCCCCTTGTTGAGGTTGACGGTCAGGCTGCCGGCCACCCCCGAGAACCCGTTCGAGGTGTCGATCAGGATGCCATAGCCGTTGGCGCGCAGGATCGAGGCGTCGAGGGTGTCGGCAACCAGGCTGATGGTGGTGGCCGCCCCGCCGATGTTGACGTTCTTGAGCGCTGCCACCGTCTGCGTTCCGCGCGTGACGTCGGCGGCGGCCAGGGCCACCGATCCGGACTGCGCGCCGGCGGTCGCCGCACTGGTCGGACTGGCCTTCACCGCATTGGAGAAGCGGTAGGTGACGTCGTTGGCATCGCCACCGACCCCCAGGACGTTGCGCACCAGGCTGGGACCGACCCCGGAGGTGGCAGAGGACACCGCCAGGGTGTAGACGTCCTGGGCGTTGTTGATCTTGGACAGGATGTCTGCCACCGATTCCCCGGACTCGAAGCGGAAATCGCTGCCCTTGACCGTGATGGTCAGCGCGGCGCCTTCCGCCAGGTAGTTGGTGCCCTGGCTGAAGAAGGAGGCGGCCGACACCGCGCTGCCGGTGTTGGTGAATCCGAAGGCGCTGATCGCGCCGTTCAGGAAGCTGGTGAGATTGGTGGTCGCCTGGGTGCCGCCGACGTCGAACATGGTGCCGGTGATCTGCCCGGCCCCCACCGAGATGCTGGTCTTGGTGCCGGCGGTGGTGACGCAGAGGTCGGCCATGCTGGCGCGGAAGTCGGCGCGGGACAGCAGGTCGGAGCCGACGTCGAAACGGTAGACCTTGGTCGAGTCGTAGTTGTTGGCCCCGGCCAGGGTGCCATCGAGCAGCTTCTTGGTGCCGAACTGGGTGGTGCCGGCGATGCGCGTGATCGAGTCGATGGCGTTGTCGAGCTCGCGCTGGTCGGCCAGCACCTGGCTCGTATCGTTGGTGGCGGCGTTGGCAGCATGCAGCGCCAGTTCGCGCATCTTGGACAGCAGGCTGCTCATCTCATCCAGGGACCCCTCCGAGGTCTGGATCATGGCCACCGCGGTCTCGCTGTTGTCAACCGCCTGCTTGAGCCCCGAGAGCTGGGAGCGCATCTGCTCCGAGATGACCAGGCCGGCGGCGTTGTCGGAGGCGCGGTTGATCTGCAGACCCGACGACAGCCGTTCGAGCGATTTGCTCACTGCGGCGTCGTTCTTCTGCAGGTTCCGCTGACCACCGATCGAGGCGATATTGTGATTGATGCGCAGCGACATGGCGTCCTCCGTGCCGTTCGCCGGACCCCACCTGGGCCCGGACCGTGGCAAGCGTGGCCACGGGAGGTGGCCTGGAGGTGATTACGCACGAGCCGGGCCAATCTTGCCAATGATCCCCGGACAGAATTTTAAGTTGTTGTATTATAATTGTTTATATTGATACATCCACCCAGCGCCAAACCCGGACGCGGGCGATACCGATCAGCGGCCGAGCAACTGCAGCACGCCCTGCGGCTGCTGGTTGGCCTGGGCGAGCATCGAGTTCGACGCCTGCATCAAAATGTTGTTCTTGGTGAATTCCGCTGACTCCCCCGCGAAGTCCACATCCCGGATGGTGGATTCGGCCGCGGTCAGGTTCTCGCTGGTGACGCGCAGGCTGTTCAG
>JAKLKR010000509.1 GCA_023150565.1 Planctomycetota bacterium | reverse complement strand
ATCGCCAGCACCCGCTGCGGGGCCTGCTGCCAGACCTCCAGCGCCAGGATGCCGCCCATCGAGGTGCCCACCAGCACCAGCGGGCCGTCATGCTCGGCCAGCAAGGTGGCGGCCATCTCGGGCAGGGCGGTGCAGCGGGCGTGCACGTCGCTCACATGCACGCGGCCGTGGCGCCTCAGGGCGGGCACCTGTGCGCGCCACAGCGTGCCGTCGCTGGCCAGCCCGGGCAGCAGCAGGATCGTCATCGACATGTGCGCAGTGTGCCAGCGCGAGCGGCGCACCCGGACCGCAGCGGTCAGGGCTGATCCGGGCTGGACAGCCCCGGCCCGGATCGCACACGATCGCGGGCGACGGTTGCCACCATGCCCATCGACGACTACGACGACCTCGACGCCACGGCCCTGGGCGAGCGCGTCCGCTCGGGCGAATTCGACCCGGCGCAGCTGCTCGCCGCCGCGCGCGAGCGCATCGAGCGCCGCAACCCGGCGCTCAACGCGGTGATCCATCCGGCCTTCGAGGCCGCCGAACGCGAACTGGCCCTGCGGCGCGCCGCAGGCACCGAGCGCGAGGGTGTGTTCGCCGGGGTGCCGGTGCTGGTGAAGGACCTCGTGGCCAGCGTGCAGGGCCTGCCCACCTGGCACGGCAGCCGCCTGCTGCGGGCGCGCCTGGGCCCGGCC
>JAKLKR010000508.1 GCA_023150565.1 Planctomycetota bacterium | reverse complement strand
TCGAGGCGCTCGAGGCCGAGCAGGCGGCGATCGCCGAGCGGCTGTCCGGCAGCGAGCTCTACACCCGAGAGCCGCAGCGGGTGGCCGAGCTGCAGGCGCGCTATGCCCAGATCGAGGAGCTGCTGATGGCCGCCCTCGAACGCTGGGAGGCCCTGGGCGCCCAGCAGCGCTGAGCAGGCGCTCGAGCGCCGCGACCCCGGCGCACGGGCGCCCGTGACGAAGTGCGCGTGACCGCCGACGCGCACCCCCGTGGAAACCAGCAGGCTGTAGCTTGGGCGACAAGCCACACGTCGCCGTGGTGGCCCACTGCCGGCACTCGAGTCGGTCTCCATGCGCCAGGCTCGTCATCACCCCGACAGGGGCGGCTTCACACCTGAACAGGAGCACGACATGGGTGTCGGTTTGCAGCGACGTCATTGGTTGGCCGGCGCCGCGGCGCTGGCGTCCCCGGCATGGGCGGCGTTGGGAACATGGAGACCTTCCGCGACAACTCGGCCGCGCTGGCCGAGTACCGGATCGTTCCTTCCTACATTCGCGACGACATCGACGAGCCTGACACGACCCTCGAGCTTTTCGGGAGGCGATTCGGCACGCCCGTGCTCGGCGCACCTATGACCGGCGCGCGCACGAACATGAATGACGCCATCGACGAGTTCCAACTGGCACTCGACTTGCTG
>JAKLKR010000507.1 GCA_023150565.1 Planctomycetota bacterium | reverse complement strand
AATCTGCCAGTTCCAGCCAGCGCATTTCCTTCTCGTCCAGGTCGTTTTGCAACTGTCCCAGTTCTATGGACAGTTTTTCCGCTTCGCTGGCGCCGAGATCGGCGGCATTGAACCGGCCCAGGATTTCGGCCTTGCGACTTTCCAGGCGGGCGATGTCTTTTTCCAGGCGTTTCATTTCATTCCGTTCGGTATTGGAAAGGGCGGCGGCAGGTGTTGGTATCGCGGCTTTTAGCGGCCCGGCGGGGAAGCCCACCGCTTTTTCAGTGCGTTTCATAGCCCGGTATTCGGCGTAAGTACCGTTGTAATCCTTGATGGCGCCGTTGCCTTCGAACACGAACAGGTGGTCTACCAGGCGATCCATAAAATACCGGTCGTGGGTGACGATGACCACGCAGCCGGGGAAATCTTCCAGGAAGTCTTCCAGCACCTGCAGGGTCAGCACGTCGAGGTCGTTGGTGGGCTCGTCGAGGATGAGGAAGTTGGGGTTGCGCATCAGCACGGTAAGCAGGTACAGGCGCCGGCGTTCGCCGCCGGAGAGCTGGCTCACGTACACCTGTTGTTGCGGGCGGCTGAATAGGAAACGTTCGAGCAATTGGGCGGCCGTCAGTTCCTTTCCTTTCTCGAGCGGGATCACGTCGGCGATGTCGCGTACGGCGTCGATCACGCGTTTGTCTTCAGACAG
>JAKLKR010000506.1 GCA_023150565.1 Planctomycetota bacterium | reverse complement strand
CTCGACTGCCTGGTGGCGACCTCGATCGTCGAGAGCGGCATCGACATCCCCAACGCCAACACCCTGTTCGTGGCCGACGCCCAGGTCTTCGGCCTGGCCGAGCTGCACCAGCTGCGCGGGCGCATCGGCCGCTTCAGCAACCAGGCCTACGCCTACTTCCTCACCCCGCCGCACCGCGACATCGGCGAGGAGGCGCGCGAGCGCCTGTCGGCGATCCAGGAATACGCCGAGCTGGGCGCCGGCTTCAAGCTGGCGATGCGCGACCTCGAGCTGCGCGGGGCCGGCAACCTGCTCGGCGGCGAGCAGAGCGGGCACATCGACGCCATCGGCTACGAGCTGTACACCCGCCTGCTGGGCGAGGCGGTGGAGCGCGCCAAGGGCCAGGCCATCGCCGCCGCCGGTGGCGGCCCGGCGCCCAAGCCGAAGCCGCCCGCTGCGCCGGTGCTGGGGGCCGCGCACAGCGCCGCCGAGGCCTTCATCAACCTCCGCCTCGACGCCTACATCCCCGACACCTACCTCGAGACCCCGACCCTCAAGTTCGAGCTGCACAAGGACCTCGACCGCGCGCGGCGGATCGACGACCTGGCGCGCCTGGCGCGGGCGGCGCGCGACCGCTACGGCCCGCTGCCGGTCGAGGTCGAGCGCCTGTTCCGGGTGCGCGCCCTGCGCCTGCGCGCGCGCGAGCTGAA
>JAKLKR010000505.1 GCA_023150565.1 Planctomycetota bacterium | reverse complement strand
GCCCATTCCGTTGTTGGCGGCCACGTAGTCCCAGTACATCTGCCCCAGACTGACCAGTTTTCGCGCCTCCTCAAGTTCCCCATCAGCCATTCCGTTTCGCCAGGCGTCCCCGATCTCCAGATGAGCCAGCGTGATCTCGCTCTCCGCCGCCTCGAGGAGTTCCTTGTTCTTGTCCTGGATCGAGATCACGCGGGTCTTGATCTCGTTTTCCGACCATTTGTGGCACACCTGGCACGAGTTCTGGAGGTTTTCGAGCGGGCTCCGAATCTGGTGATCGGTGTACTTGATGCCGCCTTCCGAGACGTAGGGCATGTGACAGTCCGCGCAGCTCACGCCTCGGAACGCGTGGATTCCTTGCATATACACCTCGTAGTCGGGGTGCTGCATCTTGATCATCTTCGCGCCCGAGATCGCATGAGTCCAATCGACGTGGCCGGTTCGTTCGTAGTACTCTTCCATGCCCTCGATGGTCATTCCGTCGTCCCAAGGGAACGTCAAATACTTCTCCTTCTCGCCTTTGAAGTAATACTCCACGTGGCACTGGGCGCATACGAGCGAGCGCATTTCCTGGTGGCTGACCTTTGTGATGTCTTTCCCCTGACGCTCAAAAGCCTCCTTCAAGGCCGGGCGGCTGATCCTTAGCTGCATGGTCTTGTTGTCGTGGCAATCGGCGCACCCGATCGGGTTCTTGAC
>JAKLKR010000504.1:308-695 GCA_023150565.1 Planctomycetota bacterium | reverse complement strand
AGAAGGAGGAAGGAGGGCGGGGAAAGTAGGAAGGCAGAAGGAGGAAGGAATGCGCCGCGACCCTCGCCAGCCGTCCTGCGGCGGGACTTGCCGCGGCGGACACCGTCCGCCATTCAGAAGGCGATGCCGCGATGCATCCCTTCCTCCTTCCTCCTTCTGCCTTCCTCCTTTCTTTCCTCGCCCCTTCCTCCTTTCTTCATCCGCCTATCATGTCCGTCAGATGGCCGAATTCGATGGCGACGGTGAGGATCGGCTGACCCAGGAGGCCGAGGAGCTGATGCGGCAGCGGCGTTTCCATGACGCCGCGCAGCGCTACCAGGACCTTCGTGCCCAGGCCCCGGGCGACCTGTGGGTCAGCCTCGGCCATGCCAGCGCGCTGGAATGCGC
>JAKLKR010000504.1:0-298 GCA_023150565.1 Planctomycetota bacterium | reverse complement strand
ACGCCTGCTCGAGGAGGCGGTGCGCAGCCACCGCGCCTCCGGCCATCTGCAGCGCTTCCGCCACCTGTTCTTCGTCCGCCGCGAGGATCTGCGCGCCGCCGCCCAGGCGAGCAAGGCCATCGCCGCCGGCGCCCCCGACGACGGACCCGAGGACCAGCTTGCCGAGCTCTACTTCAACCAGGGCCGCTACCTGGAAGCGCTGGCCGAGCTCGAGCGCCTGCTCGGGCGCGGAGTCGAGGACCGCCAGCTCCAGGCCAGCGTGCTGGCGCGCTCGGGCGCCTGCCTGCGCCAGCAGGGC
>JAKLKR010000503.1:354-695 GCA_023150565.1 Planctomycetota bacterium | reverse complement strand
TCTTCGATGCCGGCCACGTCGGCGAAGGTGATGTTCGTGTGTTCCTTGTTCGTGAGGCGGTGGCGCGAGCGGCCGAAGGAGCCGAACATCCCGGCCCCGCCGCCGGCGCTGCGCAGGCCGCGGACGCGCCCGGCGGTCGGTTCGGCTGGGGCACGGTGATGATCGCGCTCGTCGTCGGGATCATGGTCGGTCTCGCGATCGGCCTCGTCGTCGCGCGCGCGCTGTGGGCGCCGGTCGAGATCTCGGTGACGCCCGCGTCGCCGGCGACGATCACGCCCGAGTGACCGCGACGATCACTCGCCGCGAGCCCGAGGCGATCGGAGTCACTCGGACACGAACTG
>JAKLKR010000503.1:0-344 GCA_023150565.1 Planctomycetota bacterium | reverse complement strand
ACGGTGACGTTGTCGGTGCCGCCGGCGGCGTTCGCGGCCTGGATCAGGCCTTCACACGCGGACTCGAGGTCGCGGGCGCCGAGCACGATCTCGAGGATCTTGTCGTCGTTGATCATGCCCGACAGGCCGTCGGAGCAGAGCAGGTAGAAGTCGTTCGGCTTCGGGTCGAGGCGGTTCACGTCGACCTGCACCGTCTCTTTCATCCCGAGCGCGCGCACGATGACGTTCTTGTGCGGGAAGTGCTCGATCTCCTCGGGCGTCAGCTTGTTCGCCTTGATGTAGTCGTTGAGGAGCGAGTGGTCGTCGGTGATCTGCTCGATCCGATCGTCGCGGATCCGGTAGCC
>JAKLKR010000502.1:429-701 GCA_023150565.1 Planctomycetota bacterium | reverse complement strand
CCTCACCACCGAAGTGGCGCCGGTTGTCATCGTAGATCATGGTGGTGGCCAGGTTCGCATGGCGGGCAAAGCGCTGGACAGAGCGGAGGTCGTGGCCCTGGTCGAGGGCGGCGGTGATGGCGGCATGGCGGAGCCCATGGGGGCGGATCTTGACCCCGATCTCCTCGCCAAGGGCCGAGGGTGCCCATCAGCCGCCGCACGCTGCTGGTGGTTATTGAGCTTTCATCATTAGGTTGACTTCGTCTTCCCTGGGAGCGCGCGGCGCTGGCGCG
>JAKLKR010000502.1:0-419 GCA_023150565.1 Planctomycetota bacterium | reverse complement strand
CTCTTGGGCGCGAAATGCGCGCCAGCGGCGCGCGCTCCGGGAAGAGCCGTATCCAGCGCTGTCAACCTGTTCGTGAATGCTCAGTAGTGGCGTCTCGCGGCCGGGGAGGTCCAGGGGGATGAACATCGGGCCCAGCCACAGTCCACGGTAGGCGAGCCAGGCGCGCAGGGCTTCGACGGCATTCGGCGGGATGGTGACCCAGGTCGCCTCGCGCTGGCCCTTGCCGATGCCCTCGTCGAGGTTGAGGTCGGTCATCTGCAGGGCCACCACCTCGGCGCAGCGGAGGGCGCGGGCGGCGAGCAACATGATGATGGCCCAACCTGGCCCGGCCCGGGCGGTGAGGGCTGGGCTGCGGCGGGTATCGGTGGGTGTCGGTGGCGGCCAGGATGGCGTTCACCTCAGTGAAGGCAGGGCCTTGC
>JAKLKR010000501.1 GCA_023150565.1 Planctomycetota bacterium | reverse complement strand
TGATGTTTGCCAAGAGAGGAGCTGCCATCGCCCTGAACAAGGTTCGAATTTTGAGGCGTGTGTCCTTCATGGACACGAATCTCATGGCATTAACTCCCCAGGAAGGGATCGAGTGCGAGTACCTCTACTATGCACTTGGCCAAATTGGCCTGTGGAGGTTCGCTGATACGACCTCAGTTCCGCAAATCAACAACAAACATGTCAAGCCGCTACCTTTTCCACTGCCGCCCCTCTGCGAACAACGCGCCATCGCGGAGGCGTTGAGCGATGTGGATGGGCTGCTGGGCGGGCTGGACCGTCTCATCGCCAAGAAGCGCGACCTCAAACAGGCCGCCATGCAGCAACTCCTCACCGGCCAAACCCGCCTCCCCGGCTTCCACGGCGAGTGGGACGATACGACGCTCGGCGACGTTGGGCAATTTTTGAAAGGCAGCGGCGTGACGAAAGACCAAACTCGCAGTGGAAGTCTCGCCTGCGTCCGCTACGGCGAACTTTACACGCATCACGATGACGTGATTCGCGCCTTCTTCTCGTGGATTTCGCCAGAGGTTGCTACGACTGCGGTGCGGCTTCGCATCGGAGACATTCTGTTCGCTGGCTCAGGTGAGACGAAAGAGGAAATTGGCAAGTGCGCCGCATTCATAAGCGACGCCGAGGCGTATGCTGGTGGCGACATTGTGATTCTCAGACCACGCGAAGCGGAC
>JAKLKR010000500.1 GCA_023150565.1 Planctomycetota bacterium | reverse complement strand
CACTTCCGGTCGACCCGAGGGGCAGCGGAACACCGACGCGCCGGAGGCAATCTGCCGGTACTCGGACGAGGTGGGCGCCGGAAGGTAACCGGCATTGCGCAGGAGCGTCGGCCAACCCTCCTCCTTGGCGGCGCCATTGCGGACGTTGTACTCCGCCGGCACCAGCTTGTCGTCCTCGTCGCCGGCATACAGGACGATCGCCACGCCGATCTGGCGAAGGTTGTTCAGGCAACCCGTGGCTCGCGCCCGTTCCTTGGCCGAAGCCAGGGCCGGCAGCAACAGGGCCGCCAGGATGGCGATGATGGCGATCACCACCAATAATTCGATCAGCGTGAAGCCGCCGGTGGTCCGACGTCTCGCCGTGTTCCTCTTCGAGTTCGTAGTCATGGTCATGTCGATTCAACGTTCAATTCCTGCCAGCGGCCGTCGCTCCCCGCGGCCTCAGTGCCTCAACCGTTCTTCACAAAGTTCGAGCAACGCCGGAATCCAGGGCTGGCGATCCGGGAATTGCGTGGCAATCGGCACCAGCCGCGCCAACGACAAGGTCACGCAGGTCTCCAGTCGTTCCGCCGCTCCGCGATCCAGCCGCGTCAGCGCCGCCTCGCGGTAGGCCGCCTCACCGCTCCTCTCGGGATCTCTCCGTCCCAACCGCCGAAAGCTCCAATCCACCAGGTGCGCGATGAAGTTGCCGTGGTCCAGGCAGGGATC
>JAKLKR010000004.1 GCA_023150565.1 Planctomycetota bacterium | reverse complement strand
TATGGAAATGAACTGCTTTGGAAAGTGGTGTCGCTTATCGCGGGCACAAAAAAGAGTGTTGCCATATATGAAGTTGGCAGTGAGTTATTGTGCCGATTTGCTGAACATCGACTGTATTCAAATCGAAGGATCATCAATGAGGTCTCGTATGTAAGTGGCAGTCATTCAACCGGTGTTCTATTTGATTTTTTCTGTGTCCATAATCGCATCCGCGCTATTTCAAACGATGACTGGGGAAGGACGCCTGTGTGCGATTTGGCAATAGTGTACTTGCCGGAAATGCAAGTTGACGTAACACGGCAACATCGTGAACAATTTAGGCGCGACCTATTTTTTAAAAGCGATATTACAATAATAATCGGAACTGGGGCTGACATTAATCGACACAGAGAAGTGCATCCTTGTTACGAAAACGTCGATTCAATTCTGCGGTTCACAAATTCTAGGCGCGGTAATCGTTCGGATATATATTGCATTCTGTGTATTAACCGACGGCCGGAAGTCCGGGATCTCGTAAATGTATTCGACTGCTCGGTACTGGGGAATTCCAGTGCATGGAACAGTGAAATTTGTAAGGCGTTGGCAATCCTAATTTCGCTAATTGGTCCGGTTGGTGACATTGGCCACAAAATTTGTCAAGACTCAACAGCACTTGGCATCGATGAGAATGACCTAGTTAACGCGACATCATTGTCCAAGAAAATTCATCGCCAGTCAAATGACAAACCCAACACAATGGTATGGAACGTCCCCAGGATAGAAGTAATTGAATTGATTGAGAAGCGAAAGTTAACCACATTGTTTGTGAAATCCCCAATGGACTTGGATTCGGTCTTTCAAACCGGAGTGGACACGTCATATCTTCTTGATCTTGTGACAATAAATAAAAAGAATCATTTGGTTTGCTACATAATTGGCGATAATGGATCGGGAAAAAGTTTTTTACTAAGAGATGTAATGGAACATTATGTTGATAACAATAAGAGAACCGTGTGCATGTCCAGTGTGCTGCCCGATCGAATGAGGAAGAAATCTGACTGGCTTGTAAATCTCGGATCACTCAGTCAAGATAGTTCAAAAAAACCAATCGTTGATTATTGTAGGGATCTATCGCATACAAACGCTCGACATCTTGGTGGCGTCCTCGAAGAAATGGGATTCTTTCCCAATTTGTATCTAATATACAGGGGAAAAGCGCAAATTTACAAAGGTGAAGGAATCATCCATGATATATTATCTCAGGGATGGCCAAATGATGACCAGGTAATTGATGAGATGACTCTGTTTAGGGATGTGTCTCGCCACTATGAAGTCGGCCTGAGGAGAAGCAACTCAGATGTAATTGTACCGTACGGATCGCTAAGCACCGGCGAGAGGTCCATGGCGTCCATGGCGATCAAATTGCTGGCAACCCTTCGCACAGACGATGTGTTACTCTTGGATGAGCCAGAAAACTTTCTGCATGTCGCATGGCAGAGAATGATCCCAAAGATTATTAATCAAATATCAGACGCCTTTAATTTAATAACAATTATTGCCACGCACTCGCCTCTTCTGCTGTTGGACGGCAATAACTGCGGTTCATTAGCCCTGCGATTAAGGAATAGAATTCTTGAAGTAATACCGCCGGAGTCATTGGGGTCGACATCGAGTCTATATTATTCTGGATTCAATATTATTACACCTGGAGACAATCAGGTCAAGGAAGAGTGTAGTAATATCATAACCAGTACAATTATAGCCGAAAACGCATCGCAGGGAGGGTGGCCTCAGTTCGGAGAAAGGCTCCAGATACTACGTACCGCCATACGGCGTGATAAATCTCGAAGGAAAACCGATGTCGATGTTGATGTGTCTCTGGTTAATGATGTGGAAAATGCAATAAGAACATTCTATAAAACGAGCGCGAACAATGACGGAAAATGACAAATTAATTTGCAGGAGTCGATTCATTGGAAAATGGGTTCGGCAAAATCCAGACTATGTAATAAAGTGGAGATACACCCGAAAGATGAATGCGCTTCGCCTAAGCCGAAAGGTTGGCGCTGTCTCATGGGGGAGCTTTTCAAGGTGTAAAACCCACTGTGAGTCTACTTCGATAGTGAAGGCACTGCGAGACGCAATCTGCATCCTGCAGGAAGGGGTGTGTTGCTACTGCAAAATGCCCCTTCAAAATATCGCGTATGCGAAACCAATAGAGCATGTCCTGCCGAGTTCGAAATACAAAGGACTGACATTCGATTTCTCCAATCTGGCTGTGTCTTGCTTTAATTGCAATATGCACAAGAAGGAAGATTCGTGGACAAATCGGGTTCGCGTGCGACTGGCGAAATCACCGGGTTCGGCGTTAATTTACGACTTTTTTCATCCGAATTATCATAACTACGACGAGCACATCGAGTATGTGATAAAAATTGACAATGCAGGATGCATTGCGATGTATAAAGGAAAAACGGAAATCGGCAAGAAGCTTTGCATTGACCTTCTCAGTAAAACGGCGCGGCAAATCATGCGCCAAGGGAAAGTGGGGGAGATTAATAAGGCAATTTTAATAATTGATTCCTTGATTGAATCCGCGGGTGATGATAGGAAATGTGCATTGGCGACTCTGCGCGATCTCGTCATTCATCGTTTGTCCTAGCGTCGTGACACTGAAATGCCAAATGACGATTCGTGTCATTGGCACGCTTCTCTCATGTCGATGTTGCCCTGTCCCCTGCCCCCCAATGGCATTAACGCACCCAATGCGAGGTGCATGGCTCCACTGAATGCGGATTTGCCTCGCATCATGGGATGGGCCATAAAGCGCTGAAATAGCGGAAATGGCGCCTCCGTGGCGCGCGCGGTTTTGTTAAAAACCCCGGATTGCATCAGTCTACTATTGGCAACGTGAATGCCATTGCCCTGCCCCCTGCCCCCTGCCCAGTGTTTCTCGTCGGCTTCCTCGATGACCACGGCCGGTTCCTCGTCAGCTACGGTCTGCACACCAGCCAGCCAGCAAACGTCGCTGGTGCTGGAAGCGTTCCGCGCCGGCATCGCGTCCTTCGTCCTTCGTCCTTCGTCCTTCGTCCTTCGTCTTTCGTCCTTCGAGGCGCCGGAAGAGGTGCTCACCAACAGCGACACCCAGTATGTGACTTGGCGCGGCACCAGCTGGTTCGCGCACGAGTGCGCTGCGCGCGGGGTGAAGCACATCGTCGCCACCCCGCGCCACCCGGAGACCTTGGGCAAGACCGAGCGCTTCTGGGGCGCGCTGTGGCGGGAGTGCCTGGAGGCGGCGGCTTTCGCCGACCCGGGCGAATCGCGGCTGCGCATCGGCCTCTTTGTGGACTAATACAATGAGTTTCGCCCGCACTGGGCGCTCATCCCCGAGCGCTGGCAGCGATGTCGTAGCCCCTGCTGATATCTACACGGGCAGGGTAAGGACCAACCCGCCGCACTGTCAGCGCCGGCAGGGCTGTGCTCGTGAGGCCAAGAAGCGACTCGACGAAACGCTGGCTGTCGAAATCGGCGTGATCAAGCCCACACAAAACCGGCCTTCGCGATTCCTCTGGACTGGGAGGCAAGACAACATGGTGGCAGGGTGGTCGCCTCCCGAGTTATGTACATGTCACAATGGCGAGTCTTTATGGCGGAGTCAAACGTCCTGGTTTAGAGTAGTTTTCCGCGATCCAGGCCAGCGTGATCGGCCAGGACGCCGATCATCGCCTTGATCGGCGCAGGGAACTCGGATGGGGACATGATCGCAGTGTTTTCAAAGGCGATCGCTTCGCAGGTCACGGCTAGGTCGAACAGATCACGGGCCACCTCCGATCTCAAGAAGTAGTCGCGGAGCAGAGCGTAGTTCCGGTTCCTGAAGTCGGTGGCAAGGCCATCGCGGATTCGGGCGGATACAGCGACGTTGTCAGGAGAGTATTTGCGGATCAGCGCATCGGTGCGAGTAAGCAGGCGATCGATGCCGGACTGCCCGAAGGAGCCATACATGAAGCCGTGGTCGAGCGCCTTCATTCGTTCGGATTCCGGTTTGAATACAATGTCCTTCATGCAGAAGTCGAGGGTGATGAGGAAATGGCTCAGGTGGATGGCGAGCAACCGGCAGGCGATTTCGCTCCGCTGGGATCGCAGGGCGATGTTCTGGCAGCGTGCAACGCAGTGGCTGAGGTGGGTATTAACTCCGCTGAAATCCAATGCGGTTAATAGTTTCTCCTTTCCATCGGCATAGTCCGCATACCACCCTTCGGCGCTCTCTAGATCGCGATCTCGGATGACGAGCAAGCGGAACTCTTCTTCACTGAGCCGGTTGATCTCGGGCCGCGATGGATCGTAGGCGTCGAGGCGCGGCAGAAAATTGCCATCCAGTACGCTCACGCCTACGCTCGCGCCAAAGGTTGAAACGTCGTCACGGCGATCGGTCGTGACGACGATGCACTCGTCCAGTCCGAACGACTTACTGAGTCCCAGAGTCCAGAAGATGCGTTCGATGGCCTGGGGCGTCTTCTTGTTCTTGATATCGACATTGATCCGGTGCCGGCTCAGTGGGGACGGGCGGGAGTAAAGCCAGACGTCGATATCGCTGATGTCGATGCCATTGTAGCGGCATGGAACGGAGCGTACGGCAAACATGCCGAGCCGCAGGAAGTAGACCCTGACCTTTTCTTCGCAGTTCGGGCCTTTGGAGAGGGTTTTCACGGTCACGCTCCGGTCCTGAGCATGTCGAGGATGTCTCGTGTTTCGCGCTTGGACTGGGGGATCTGGATCTTGCGAGCAGCGTAACGCGTCTTCTCGGGACCGGAGAAGGTGGTGATCGAGGCCCCGGACAGCGAGAGAGTGGTTTCGCTCGCCATGCCGGTCGAAATGGCTGCCAGGGCGATATTGCCGATCTCCTTCTTCAGGAGCCTCATTTTGTACATGCCGCCTTGGTCCCGTTGCAGTTCGACGACGCGCCGCATCTCCAGAATCTGGTAGTCGTGGCCGATCGCGGTCGCCGGCCCGACCCATTGCCCGGAGATGAGCTTGCGCATGAGCTGGGTGATCATGGTGATCCGGCCCCGGCCATGGGCGCTGCGGGTCATGCCATAGGTGAGTGACGCGGTGAAAATTTTGGCCAGATCGAGGGCGTCATCGACCAGCGCATTGCCATATTTGGAGAACGAGGCTGGCCGGGCGACATAGAGGACGACTTCGTGATCGTTTTCGACCGTTATCTGATCGAAATACCCGATCGCGTGCAGTTTGCCCCAGAGGGCATCACCTAGGATGGTCTTCACCCCCGGGAGCTCCAAGCATCCGCACTTCGTGATCTTGTCATCAACCTCCTTGACCTTGGTCCGCTCTGGCGGCGTCAGAGAGTTCAGGATGAGGGCTGCGCGGGTGGCGTAGTCCCGGCGGAAGATGTTGCCGTTGAAGTAAACGGTCTCGGACTCGCTCCGCCCCTCCTTGTCGATGAGACCAGTTCCGGTCGTCAACTCGAGGAACTCATCACAGTCGGCAGTCCTAATCCCGCATGCCTGATGAACAAATTGAGCGGCCTCCGCTTTCTGCATGGGGGCCAGGGAGGTCTGCTCGGCGAAGGCGATGGTCGCCAACTCCTCCAGGGTTGGATTGCTGGCCTGGAATATCTTGGCTCCATGCTTCAGTGCCGTTTCGGTGGTGATGCCCAGGACTGAGCATCCACCCTGCTTGCCAAGGTCGATCAGTTTCTGCTTCTCGAGTGCTTGTAGGAGCACGGGCAATTCGGTTCTTTTGTGAATCTTGCAGCCAGCGGCAATTGCCTCCAATTTGGCCTGATCGATGTCAGATGACCGATCGGATTCTGACAGGGCCGAGAGCAGGACGATAGCCTTGCCTGCATAGGTGATGTTGTCGAGTCGACCGGCCCCGTCGACGGAGACCAGCTTCTGGGCGTGGTGCACCAGCCATGCGCCGGTGGTCTTGTCATCAGTCATCGGAGAGCTCCTTCTGCTCGGTCGAACCTAGACGAATTTGAGGTGAAACATATGGCATGCGGCTGTTTCGCCAGAGGCTGCCGCTCGACGCCGGGGCATCGCGCTAGGTCCGGGTGCGGATCTGCTGCTGGGCCAGGCTTTGCACCGGCCAGCCGAGGTCACGCATGCGGGCGAACATCTGGTTGTAAACCGGAGCTCGGCCTTCCGGATCACGGACCGTGACGATGACGTGGAACGGCTGTGGGTTCGCCTCCTTATAGTAGTCGCGCGCCTGAACCTCCACCCGCAGTTCCCAAGCGGAGCAACCCACGCCATGGAATCGTTTCCGGTAGACCTTGACGGGCGACCACTTCAAATCCTCGGTGATGAGTTGCGCCTCGGTCCGGTATCCCTGGACCTCGTCGGGCATCCGACCGTCGAACCGGCCGTCCTCGGCGATGGTCCCGAAGGATGTCTTCATGTGGAGGCTGCAATACTCGCCGGCATAGGCGGGATGCAGCGGTGGGTCGCAGCAGACGGTGATGGTGACTTCGCCGAAGAAGGCCGATGGAGAGCGCCTTGTTGTGCGGTAGAGGCAAGGCGGCAGCGGAAAATTGGACTTGAAAAACCGTTGGCTGTGACCAGGAGCCAGGGATCCGTCGAAGATCATTGTCATCTCATGGTCGGTGCACAGGAGCGTCCGTTCGGGGGACGGCGGTGTCCCGAATCCCTTCCACAGCAGGTGATCCGGATCGAAGGTGAGGCCCGGTTCGTCACGGATCGCAGCACTGTGGATGATGAGCCCCTTCAGCAGGGACCGCCCGGGGCGCTGTCCGATGATGTTGGTGAGGCGCAAATCGAGATGGCCGAGGGTGGCGGATACCAGCGGTGCGGCAAAGCTCGTGCCGGCATCCTCGGTCAGGGATCCGCTGGCGTTCATGACCTGGATGCCGGTCTGACTAGTTACGTTGTGGAGGTCGACGTTACCGGCGCAGTGCGAGAGGTCGGGTTTTGGCGTGCCGCCCGTCCCCGGCCCGTGGCGGTTGAAGGGGGATGCACCGCCCTTGGGATTCATTGTGAAGTTGGTGCGCTCGATGTGCGCCAGGGCTCCGACCGTGATGCCTAGCGCCGAGTCGGCGGGCACCAGGATGCGGGCGAGGTTGTCACTCGGCTGGGCGGGTGGCCATGCGATCAGGCGCTGGGGATCGGTAATGTTGCCTCCCGCGATAACGATGACGACATCGTGCTCACGCTGGATCTCGTCGAGCTTGTTGGTGATGGGACCGATGAGATCGTCCTGCACCGTGCGCGAGACCATATTCAAAGAGAGGTTCCAAACGCGGACCTCCGGATGCGCCTCGATCGCCTCCTCAATGCGTTCTAGCAATGCGTTCGTGTCGACCGGGGCTGCAGCGCCGAGCACGGCCACATCCACGATTTGCACTGGGGAGGTGGGCATCCAGGGTTCGTTACCGTTGATCTGACGGCCATGCACCAGCAGGCTGCCAACCCGCGTGCCATGCTCGAAATCGGTGGTGACATGGTGATGCCGATGCACCACCCATCCCTGGGTGAAGAAGTCGTTGTCGGGCGCGATCCCGGTGTCGATGAGTCCGACTACCGGGTAGGTGATACCCGGTTGGGGTGGCGGAAAGTCTACCCGCTGCAGCGGTCGGATTACCCTGCCCGATGCGCTCACCTCGGCGATGATCGGTGGCAGGCCGACGCGCTGGATGCTGGGAAAGGTGGCCAGGTCATGCAGCAACTGGCGCCGGTTACTGCCGGAGGGTGCGATCACCTCGTATACCCAGAGGTTTTTACCGGCATCCAGGCGCGTCGTCCGCGTGATGCCCAATTGCTGGGCAAATGACAGGAAAGCCATGAATACCGAGTCATTAAGCTGTCGGTGGGCGAAATCGAACAGACGGATCTGCAGTGGGATGTGTGGCGACTCCCATGCGGCGACAACGGCATCGAGACTGGAGCGTGGGCAGAGATGCATGGCATCACTGAGATGGGCATCCTCGATGTTGCTGACGTAGAAGTCGGACCAGGCATCCCCTGTAGCAGCCACGCGGGCACGGACTTCGTCAAGCCCCTGCGCCTGGGCCATCACGAGCATGTGGTGGCCGGACTCGGCTCCGATCATCGGGCAACGACGCCGAGAGAAGAATGCATGCGGGTTGCCCGTGACCGGCCGGTAGCTCTTGGCCATCTTGGTCAGACGGATGCGGGCCACAGACGGAACGCCGGGAAAGCTGGAATCGCGTTGACGGACGGCACCGACCATGTCGTCGAAGCGAGCGACCAGGGTGTTGCGCCAGGCGTCGAGATCGGATCGCAATGGCGGTGGCGGTTCGCGCACGATGTCTCGATCGACCCGGATGATGTCGGTATCCAATGGCCGGATGCGCGTCACGGGTAGGTGCGGTTCGCTGGGGGTGTCGTGCTGTGGCATGATTATCTCCGGCGGGTCAGGATCTTCTGGACGTAACTGACGCTGAAATCATGAAGTTCGGCAAGCCGCTTCTGCGTGAAGAATCTTGGATCGAGTTCGCGAATGCGACGTAGGTCATCGACGTTGCGGCCATCGCCCAGGGGGATCTGCCGGATGGCCAAGATCCGACGGATCATGTCCGCCCAGGGGATGGCGGTCGCGTTGGCAACGATCGCCGCGCGCACCCCGTCCTCGGCGCAGGTGCGGATGACCGCGCCGCTCAAGCCTTCGGTCAATCGGGCATAAAGGTCGATTTCGTCGCTGGCGGCGTAGCCGCGGACAAATCGCTCGAGAAGATGCCGACGAAGCCGTTCATCAGGCAACTCCAAGTGCAGGTGCAGCGTGAAGCGGCGCCAGATGGCCCGGTCGAGCAGGTGCTCGTGGTTGGTGGCCGCAACAAGTACGGTCTGGCGCCCGAGGCTGTCGATGTTCTGCAACAGGCTGACCACGACCCGCTTCAGTTCGCCGAGTTCGTGGTTGTCGTCGCGAATCTTCGCGATGGCGTCGAATTCATCGAGAAAGAGCACGCATGGTTTCGATTGGGCATGCTCGAAGAGGAGGCGCATGTTCTTCGCTGTCGCGCCGAGGTAGGAGGATACCATGCTGTCGATGCGGGCGACGAGCAGGGGCAGTCCCAGTCGTCCAGCGATAGTGTGACCGAGCACGGTCTTGCCGCAGCCCGGTGGGCCGTGCAGGAGGATGGCCGGCGTCTGGCCGACGCCGGCAGCCTCGAGGCGATCGCTCGCCTGGTAATAGGTGATGAAATTCGCGATCGCCGCGTCGTGTTCGGGGCTGAGGATGACCTCAGCGTCGGTCATCGGGGGATATTCGTCCGCCAAGGCCAAGCGCGACTCGGTGTCGACGGGCAGAGATGGCTGTGCAATCCCAATGCCCGATGGAGCCAGTGTCGATGCGCCCCAGCGCTTCAGGATCTGATCTAGGCGCTTGGCGGTACCGGGGTCACCAGTCGTGCGGAGCATGCCAGCAAGATGTTCGGCCTGAGCTAGGACCCGACTCTGATCGCGCTGAAGGGCCCCCTCGACAATGGCGCAGACGGTGGTCCAGAGGCGTGCTGGCCGCTGAGAATGTGTGTCTTCTATCATTATTTGTATGGCTTTTGTGTTATACGTTGTGGAATAATGTCGATATATGTGTGTATCGTGCGGCGTCATTCGTGCAACGGTGTTCTTATGCCTTGCGCGCCAATTAGTTGCGTGGGTGTGCTGTATCCGAAGCGTCTATCTGGACCCACCGTGGACCCGGACGCCTGGCCAGCTAGCCTCAAACGGCAGCGCCGGATAGCCGTGGTCGGGACCGCCCGGTGGCCGAACGCATCCGCCGCAACCACCAGGATAGCGGCCCGGCTTATGGCAGCCCGCGGATCCACCTGCACGGACAGCGGCAACGGGATTGGCGGACAGGACCGCCTCCCTAGGGTGGAGTGACCGGGGGGACCCTATGGGATCGTGGATTTCTGACTTGGTGCAGGCAGGATCATCCTCTGCTGCCCCCGGGGGACTCGATCAGCCGGCAGTGGAACGACTGGCTGCGGCCTTCGAACCGCTGGACCGGATCGCCCCGGATCTGGGTCGCCGGTCGACCCGCTATGTGGTGGCCGGCCTGGATGCGGATGTCATCGCCGATCTCGCGGCCAACGCCGGGGGAGGCGCCGCGCTCAAGCTGGTGGCCTCGGGAGCAAGCCGATTCATGAGCCATCCGTGGGCTGATTGGCTGGCGGCGACGCATCCATCCCCCGCCCAGACTCGTCGGCTGGGGCAGGTGTGCGAAGCGGCATCGCGCGCAGGCTCCCGGACCCTGCTCCTGCAATCGCTTGGCCTGCCGCCGTGGGTGGAAGTCCTGCTGTGGGAGGCGTCCTCGGTACGGCCGAACTCCTGGAGCTCGATGGATGGGACCTCCATCGATCATGCCCGCTGGGAAGAGATGCTGACCCTTGATGGGGCCTCCCGGACAGCAGTCCTGCTGGCAGCCCTGTCCATCCCGCTCCAGGGGAAAACCGCCTCCTACCGCTTCGGCCCCGGCCGTCTCCTCGGGGTCATCCCCGGCTTGCCCGCGGCGGTCGCTCGGCATCCGGACCTGGTGCGCAGCCAGCTGACGCAGGGCGACAGCAAGGCGCAGGTGATGCGCCTAGATTTCCTCAAAACGCAGGGGTGCGATCCGACGCCCTTCGCCTCCACCCTCGCTGCGTTCCTGGTCGGTGATGCCAAACGGTTGCGCGAAGCGGCGGAAACCTGGGTGGGCACCTCCCTGGCTGGAATCCTTCCCCTGCTTCATGCGTACGCGTTGACCGGATCCACCACCGAACGGTCCCTGGCCATCAGCTTCATCGCCCGGCGGTCGTCGGAGGACCCTGCCCCCTTCCTGGCCGAACGGTTGGCGGCTGAAACTGTCCCATCCGTGCGCAAGACCATCTCTGACCTCCAGGCCCAGGCCGTGGCGGGGGCTCAGGGGCAGGCCCAGGCGCTCCCTCCCATCGAGGATCCCGGCATCCGCCCGCTCGGGCCGGCCGGCCAGGCCGCCATCGCCCAGATGGCCGAGGCCTGGTCGAAGCATTTGATGTCCTGGTGGGAGATGGAGGAGCGTCGAATCCGGGTTCATCAGGCATCCAATCCCCGCTTCCAGATGCCGATCCCTCCCCTGCCGACGCCGTTCACCACCGACGATGTGGAGCGGCTCATGACGCTGCTGACCGCCCCCGGCATCACCGCCGAGGACATCCAGTCCTGGAACCGGGCTCAAGGCACTCACCAGATCTGGAATGCCCTGCGGCCGGTCATCCAGACCCTGATGGCCGATCCGGGGGCTTCGCCGGAACTGGTCGTCCGACTGGCCGTCCTGTTCACCCCGCGTGGTCACCAGGATGACAGCCGGGGGATCTGCCTGTGGGTGCAGAACATCCTGCCCTGCTACCGCAAGGCGACCCGGACCACCACCGGCACCCGGCGCGTCCTGGCCGCTGCCGAACGGGTAGGGATCCCCGCAGCCGACATCGCCTGGGAGGTCATGGGCTCCTATTTCGGACTCCGTTGGCCTCTCGACGACCTCTGGGAGTGGTATGCTGAACATCCGGAGGTGATCGCCGGAGCACTGGGCCAGGGCGAAGCCCCGGCCCTGGATCACGACATCTTCGAGAACCGGCGTGCCGCCAACGCCCTCGCCCTGGTCGAGCGCTTCCCGGAGATCCCGGCGTCCCTCCAGCCATTGCTGTGGGACCTGGCCTTCGGCGGCAATGGTGCCCGGCGTGGTCCGGCTCAGCGTGCTGTCGGTCGCATTCCCGGGATGCTGCAACGGGTGATCGCTGGTCTGGAGGACAGCAAACAGGATGTGCGGCTGCGCGCCGCCGATTGGTTGGCATCGCTCAAGGACCCAGCCTCCATCCCCGCCTTGGAGGCGGCGGTGCAGGGGGAGCGTTCGGAGCCGGCCAAGGCGGCCATGATGACGGCGCTCGAACGGCTCGGGGTGCCGATTGACCGTTTCCTCGACCGGCCCGGCCTGGCCAAAGCCGCGGCCAAGGGGTTGGCCAAAGGTGTTCCGGCCGACCTAGCCTGGCTGCCCCTCCCTGGCCTGCCCTTGCCCGCCTGGTCCGACGGCAGCGGCTTGCTGGAGCGGGAAGTGCTCACCTGGTGGCTGGTGCAGTCCTGGAAGCTCAAGGACCCGGCGCCAACCCCCTTGCTGCGCCGCTATGCCGCTGTGCTGGAACCAGCCGCCGCCCATCGTCTGGGCGAACACCTCCTCCAGGCCTGGATCGCCGAGGACACCCGCCTGCCGACGCCGGAACAGGTCGCCGACCATGTGCGCGCCCAGAGTGCGGCGATCATGTCCAACGCCCAGATGATGGCGTCGATCCAGGCCCAGCAGACGACCGCCCTGGGTGGCGTTCCGGTGCTGACCGCCCAGGAGTGGTATGATCGGATGGTCGACCAGTACCGGCAGACCCCGGTAAGCACGCAGATCGGCGCCAAAGGCATCTTGGCAGTGGCGGCAGCCATGGGTGGGGCCGGCCTGGCCCCCCAGGCCGCCCAGTACCTCAAGCGCTGGTACGGCATGCGTGCGGGGCAGTGCAAGGCCCTGGTCCAGATGCTGGCCGCGACCGACCACTCGACCGCCATCCAGGTGCTGCTCGCCACCGCCACCCGGTTCCGCACCGCGGGCATCCGCAAGGAGGCCGAGGTCTGCGTACAGACGATTGCCGCCGAGCGCGGATGGAGCGTCGATGAGCTGGCCGACCGCACCATCCCGGCGGCGGGCTTTGACGAGGAGGGGAGGCTCACCCTGTCCTTCGGCGCGCGCAGTTTCACGGTCCTGCTCCAGGACGATCTCGATCTGGCGGTCCAGGATGCCGCCGGCGCCCAACTCGCCACCCTGCCGGCGCCGCGGGCAGGGGATGACGCCGAGGCCGCCGCCACCGCGAAGAAGGCGTTCAGCGAGGCGAAGAAGCAGGTCAAGACTATCGTGAAACAGCAGGCCGACCGCCTGTACGAGGCCATGTGCACCGGGCGGCGCTGGAAAGCCACCGACTGGCGCGCCTTCCTCCTGGCGCATCCCATCGTCGGCCGGCTGTGCCGGCGGGTGGTCTGGGCCTGGTGGGCGGCGCCGGAGGCCAAGCCGGGGACCTTCCGGGCCTTGGAGGATGGCACCCTGACGGACGCGGAGGATGCAGCGGTGGTCCTGCCGGATGGGGCCTGGGTCGCCGTCGCACATCCCATCCTGATCGGCATCGAGGCCGCAGCCCGCTGGCGGAGCCACTGCGCGGACTACGAGGTCGAACCGCTCTTCCCGCAGGTCGAGCGTCCTCCCCTGGCGCTGCCGGCGGAACTGGCCGAAGAGCAGGTGATCGCCGACCGGACCGGGTATCTGGTAGCGGCGTTCAGCCTGCGCGCCCGCGCCACCAAGCTGGGCTGGACCCGCGGCCAGCCCGAGGACGGCGGCTGGTTCCACGTCTATCGCAAGCATTTCCCCGCTGCGCATCTGACCGCGGTGCTGGAGTTCACCGGCAACTCCCTGCCGGAGGAGAACCGCACCACAGCGCTGATCGGGCTTTCCTGCGAGCGTACCGTCCCGGGTGGAGAGGCTGCCGCCTGTCCCCTCGCCGAGGTCTCGGCGGCGCTGCTGAGCGAATGCTGGAACGATGTCCACGAGATCGCAGCCCAGGGCACGGGATTCGATCCCGACTGGGAGAAGAAGGCTTCCACGTGACCAAGGATATCCCGATGACCACCGCCCCGACCGCCGCTCCCATCCTGCGCCAACCGGCGGAAGTGCTGTATGGCGAGGAACTGGCCGCCCTCACGGCCATGGGCGATGACGCGCGCCCGGCCGGCTGGCACCTCAGCCCGCGGCAGGTCGTCACATTCATCACGGGCAGCGATGGCGAGAAGCTGGCCTTCACCAAGGACGGCAAGAAGGGGAAGGTCGCCATCTCCCGGAAATACCACGGCGATGACCGGCTGGTCGAACGGTCGGTGATCGGGCTGGCCGGCAACCGGGCGCTGCTGCTCGTGGGCGAGCCGGGTACGGCCAAGAGCCTGCTGTCCGAACTCCTCGGCGCCGCCATCTCCGGAACGTCGCTCAACGTGGTCCAGGGCACGGCCGCCACCACTGAGGACCAGATCCGCTACTCGTGGAACTACGCCCTGCTGCTGGCCGAAGGGCCGACGCCACGCGCCCTCGTCCCGTCACCGATCTACACCGCCATGACCGCCGGGTCTCTGGTCCGCTTCGAGGAGGTCACCCGCTGCGCCCCGGAGGTGCAGGACACCCTGGTGAGCATCCTGTCCGAAAAGATGATGACGATCCCCGAGTTGCCTGGCGATCAGCGGGTGCTGTTCGCCAAGCCCGGCTTCAACGTCATCGCCACGGCCAACCTGCGCGATCGCGGCGTCCATGAGATGTCGAGCGCGCTCAAGCGCCGCTTCAACTTCGAGACGGTGCATCCGATCGCCAACCTCGCCGATGAGGTCGAACTGGTGCACAACGAGGTCGAGCGCCTGCTCGCTGGTGCTGCCGCCCCGGCCAAGGTCAACCGCGACATCGTCGAACTGCTGGTGACGGCCTTCCAGGATCTGCGTACCGGGAGCACGCCGGAAGGCATCTCGGTCGAGAAGCCGGCCGCCGTGATGTCGACCGCCGAAGCCGTCTCGGTGGGCTTCGCCGCCAGCCTTGATGCCTGGTACTACGGCGACAAGAAGCTCACCGCCGACGATGTCGGCCGCCACCTCCCGGGAGCCGTCCTCAAGGACAGCAGCGACGACATCCAGAAGCTCCGGCAGTATCTCGGGGCCGTCACGGCGCGTCGCGCCAAGGAGTGCGCCGGCACCTGGGCTGAATTCCACAAGTCGGCGACGGCGGCACTGGGACGGTTCCAGGGCAAGCCTGCGTGACCCTGGATGCCGCAGACATCCTGCGGGCGGCACCGCGACCGGACCTGACGCAGCGCATCGTGTGGCTGCCCATCAGGCACCACAGCCCGGCCTGCGCCCACCATGCCGACGCCGTCATCCGTCGGCTGCGTCCATCCGCGGTTCTCATCGAGGGCCCCCGTGACGCGACTCCGTTACTGCGGCATCTGGTCGATCCAGCCATGTCGCCTCCTGTCGCGGTCTTCACCACCTACACTGATCGGAGCGGCGACGGGCCACCGCGTCGGGCCGCCGCCTATTATCCGCTCTGCGCGTACTCGCCTGAACTGGTGGCGGTCCAGGCCGGGCACGCCGTTGGCGCCCAGGTCCGGTTCATCGATCTCACCTGGCCGGAGATGGTCCATACCGAACGCCTGAGCAAACAGACGGCGGCGGATGCTGATCGTCCCCGCAGCCTGCAGCGGGAGACGTCGCTCCGGCAGGGATCGTGGCTTGTGCAAGCGTGCCGACGGGCTGGGGCGCGCGATCCCGACGACCTGTGGGATGGCTGGTTCGAGACCGACGGCCGACAACGCTCCACCGAGGACTTCTTCCATGGCGTCCTGGCCTGGTGCACCGCCTGCCGCCTGGCGCATACGCCGGAGGAGGTCATCGCCGAGGGGAACCTGGTCCGTGAAGCCGGCATGCGGGCGGAGATCGAGCGGGTGCTGGCCGAGGTCAGCGGTCAGGTGGTGGTGATCACCGGTGGATTCCACACGGTGGCGTTGCCGCAGACCGTTCCCGCCATGCCCAAGCCGGTGACCGTCGCCCGCGAGGAGGACGCCGGGACCTGGATGATGCGGTACGATTTCCTGCAGCTGGATCGCCTGAATGGCTACGCCAGCGGCATGCCTTCGCCCGCCTTCTGGCAGTGGCGGTGGGACAACCAGCTGATCGACGACCTCATGGTCTCCATCGCGCGGGACCTGCGCGGCCACACCGGGTCTCCATCAGTAGCCGATGCCGCGGCGGCCGTGGCCCAGCTCCACCGGCTGGCGGCCTTCCGGGGGCACGACCATCCCACCCGCCATGACCTCCTGGATGCGGTGACCAGTTGCTTCATCAAGGGTGCCCGTGACATCGAAGGCGTCGCGGTCCTCGCCCAGGTGCGCAAGATCCTGGCCGGCGACCGGGTCGGCATCGTCCCCCAGGCAGTCGGTCGGCCTCCCCTGGTGCTCGACTTCGAACGGCAGACGGCGGCCCTGCGATTCAAGGTGGGCGTCGAGGAGCAGGGCCTGGATCTCGATCTCTACCGTTCAGCCGCCCATCGCGAGTCGAGCCGTTTCCTGCACCGCATCCTGCTCCTGGAAGTCCCGTTCGCCCGCAAGGAGGCCGGTCCAGACTTCACCACGGGCGGTGATCTGCATCGGGTCCGCGAGATATGGCGCTACCAGTGGCACCCCGGCGTCGAAGCCCGGCTGGTCGAGCAGTCCCGGTACGGCGCCACGATCGTCGAAGCCGCCACGGCCCGCCTCCTGGAACTGGCGGAGGCTGCCGAGAACGGCGAGCGGCGCGCAGACCGAGCTGCACGGCTGGTCGTCGAGGCCTGCCGCTGCGGCCTGCATGCCCAGGCGCGCGTCCTGCTGCCCCGGGTGGAGAAGCTGATCGCCACCGACGGTGATGTCTCCAGCGTCATCGGAGCGGCCAACAGCCTCCACCTGCTGGTCACCGGCCGGGAGCCCCTGGAAGCCCACGGCATGCCCGAGATCGAGGCGGGTGTGCTGGCAGCCTGGACCCGGGCGGCCTACCTCATCACCGATCTCGCCAAGGCTCCCCCGGAAGCGGAGGACGACGCCTGCCAGGATCTGCTCTCGTGGTCGATCCTCACCGACGAGTTGACTGAACCGACCTGCCCGACGCTACGCCGTGAACGGCTGGTGGACATCCGGCAGGGCGCCAATCCAGCGGTGGCCGGAACCGCCTGGGGCTTGCTGTACGATGATGGCTTGGCCGATGGCGCCGCCCTGGGTGCCCAGCTGGCGGGCCACCTCGGCGCGGCGACGACTGACCCGTCGGTCGGGGGTCGCTTTCTGCGGGGCGTCCTGCGCGCTGCCCGCTCGGCCTGCTGGAGTGAGCCTGCCATCATCGATGCCGTCCATCAGACCCTCCGGCTCCTGGACGAGCAGCACTTCGTCGCGGCGCTGCCGCATCTCCGCCTGGCCTTTGCCGAGCTTCCACCCCGTGCGGTCGATCAGGTCGCAAAAATGGCCGCTGCCCGGGCTGGTCTGCCGGCCATCGACCGCCACCTGGGGAGTCGTCACGCCTTGGCCGATGTGCAGATCGGTCGCGCGGCCGACCTGCTTGTCCGCCACGCCTTGGAGCGGGATGGCCTGATCCAAATCCTGGAAGGCTCCCATGCCTGACCCGATGGATCGCCAGGCAGCTGAACGGTGGCGGCTCATCCTCGGCCAGTTTGCCGAGGACCGGATGGGGCAGACCCTCGGTGCGCACGGAACACGGGTCGACCGGGTCCTCGATTTCCTTTACAACCGTGAATACCAGCGGCGTGGATTGCGCGTGGGGCAGGGCGGTCGGGCGTCGGGTCCTGGTGCCGGCAGCGGCGACTCGGTGCTGGAGATCCCCACCTGGCTGCGCGAGGTCCGCGATCTATTTCCAGCGGACACCTGCGAGGTGATCACGCGGCATGCCCTGGATCGCTACGGCATGACTGAGCTGGTCACCGATCCGGAGACGCTGCGCCGCCTCGAACCCAGCTACGATCTCCTGAAGGCCGTCCTGACGTTCAAAGGGCTGATGGCCGGCGAGACGCTCGATCTGGCGCGGACCATCGTCCGCAAGGTCGTGGAGGACTTGCGTCGTCGGCTGGAGAAGGAGATGAAGCCGGCCCTGTGGGGTCGCCTCGACCGCAACAAGCGCTCGCGCTGCCGCTGCAGCCGCAATCTGGATCTCAAGGCCACGGTGCGGGAGAACCTGGAGCACTGGGACCCCCGCCATCGCCGGCTCCTGGCCCGCGATCTGGTGTTCCGCAACCGATCCCGCAAGCATGTGGCCTGGCATGTGATCATCGCCGTCGACTGCAGCGGCTCGATGGCCGACTCGGTCATCCACAGTGCCGTCATCGCCGCCATCTTCGCCGGCCTGCCCACGGTACGGGTCCGGCTCGTCGCCTTCGACACCAACGTCGTTGACCTCTCCGACCACGTCCACGATCCGGCCGAGGTCCTGATGTCCGTGCAGTTGGGCGGAGGCACCGACATCGCCGGCGCCGTCGGCTACTGCGCCTCGCTCGTCGAGCATCCCTCCAAGACCATCCTGGTGCTCGTCACGGATTTCATGGAGAACGGCAGCATCACGCCGCTGGTTGCGCAGATCCGCAAACTGAAGTCGGATGGGGTCAAGGTCCTTGGTCTGGCCGCCCTCGATAGGAACGCCCAGCCGACCTACGACCGCCAATCGGCAGAGGCCTGCGTCGCCGCCGGCGCCGAGGTCGGGGCCATGACCCCGAACCACTTGGCCACCTGGGTCTCCAAGGTGATCGGATGAGCGCCCTCGCCGACCGCATCGCCGCCGTCGCGCGGATGCTCGGTGACGATGAGCTGATCGCCCTCGCCAACCGCGGTCTGGTTCGCCGCGCCCGCAAGGACCTCGAATCGGCCAAGCCGGAGGTCCTGGACGAGACAGCCGCTGGCGTGTCTTTGCGCTGGGACCAGCAGACGGTGGTGCTTGCCGAACGGCCGGCCGAATCGCGCTGTACCTGCCCAGCCGGCGGCATCTGCCGCCACATCCTGGCCTGCCTGCTGCACCTCGGGTCAGCGCCGGCAACCGGCCAGGTTGCCGCCTCAGCGCCTAAGCCAAGCGGCGCGGAGATCACGGCACTGCCGGATGAGGAATTGGAGCGCTGGGCCGGCAAGGCCATGTGGAAGCGCGCCCGTCGGGAACTCGCGATCGGCCTATCCGTCGCCTGCGAGGATGGGGCGCCCTTCATCGGCAGGATCGCGGAATGGAACGCCGAATGCCGGTGGATGCCGGGTGGTGGCCTGGGAGGCATGCTCTGCTCCTGCCATGAACCGGGTGTCTGCGTGCATCGGGTGGCGGTCGTCCTGGCCTGGCAGGTCCAGCAGGGACGCCGGACCATTGAGCGGGAGGATGCCGTACCGGAGGCATCGTCCGGGGCCGTCCGCACCAGACCCGAGGTCTGCGAGGAGGTGGCGGCCCTCTGCGAGGATCTGGTCAGCCTGGGCTTCTCCCGGACGGGGCCGACCCACGCCGAGCGGTTCCGGACCATGGCCATGGCTGCCCATGGCGTCGATCTGCCCCGCCTGGAGCGCCTGGTGCGGGGTTTGGCCCAGGAGATCGATGGCTGGCTGTCGCGGGACCCCCAGGCCTCGGATGCCCGGCTGCTGGAACGGACCGCCGCCTGCTGGGCGTTGTCCAAGGCCCTGACGAAGCCGACGCCGGAACTGGTCGGGGTCCATCGCTCCCAGTACGAACGGGTGCACAATCTTGAGCTCGTCGGTGCCGGCCTGGAGGCCTGGAAGACGTTGTCCGGATACCAGGGCCTCTCCGTCTACTTCTGGGACCAGCACAACCGCAGCTGGTGCACCTGGAGCGAAGTCAGGCCGGTCACCACCGCGGAGTTCGATCCGATGAGTCGGGCTGCAGCTCCGGGCCCCTGGCCGGGTGCGACCAGCCCGACTCATATCAGCACGGCCAGCGGCGTCCTCATGGGTGCTTGGCGCAATCGTGCCCAGCGGCTGTCTGGACGACCTGCCAGCCGCTGGCATGCCCAGCATGCCACGACTATCGCTGATCTCCCGACGCCAACCGCGGATTGGCGAGATCTCTGGACCCGCCTCCCGGATCTGTGTCCGATCGGGTTCGCTGACCGGAAGGTCAACAGCGACATTGTGCTGGTGCGCCCGGCCAAGTGGCTGCCGGCCCAGTTCGACACCCATCGGCAGTTGCTGGTCCGTGGCCTGGTGGATGTGGGAGGCCGGCAGATCCCCATCATCATCCCGCAGTCAGCCCACACGCAGGCGGCCATCAGCCAGGTGGAATCGCTGCCTGATGCTGCGGACCGCAGCCTGCTCGCCCGCCTCCAGATCACGGCGGATGGGATCAGCCTGCATCCGATCAGCCTCGTGGATCCCGCGGGCATCAGATCGCTGACGCAGGCCGACAAGCCAACGCCGCCGAGCCTCTCCGTTCCGGCCCAGGAAGACGATGGCCTGGAGGAGGATACCGACGACGAGACCATGCCGCTCGGCTCCTCGCCGGTCCTGGATCGCTGCCTGGATGCCTGCCTTGCCCTCGGCAATGCCGGCATGCGCTCCTTCCGCCAATGGCCCCTGGTGACGGCGGCGGCATCCGAGGCGCGCGGTCTGGGATTAGGCAGCCTGAGTGCCGCCCTGGCCCGGCTGGTCGAAGCCCAGGGCCGCGGACGTGCCGAGGTCCTCCTGCTGTCGACCTGGATCCTGACCTGTCAGCGCCAGGCGATGCAGGTCGCTGCCTGCCAACACGAAGTGGAACATGGCTGACCGGGATCTTGAGGATGTCGAACGCTGTGTCCGGGAGAACCCGGACACCTTCTTCATCCCTGCCCTCTCCGAACGTGCTTCGCAGCGGATCGGCGATCTGGTCCGGCTGCACTTTATCCTGCGAGTGCGGGTTGCCGATGCCCCTCAGGCGGAGTGCATGTGGGTCGAGATCACGCACCCCTTGGCTGCAGATGGGCGTTAGCCCACGCCAGGCGGAGACCACGATACCGTACCCTATCGGATGCTGGTCGCAGGCTTTTCTCCGTCTCCCGGCCGGCGCGTCGGATGGTCAACGACGCCGACTGGCAGCAGAAGTCCTTGGCCTGAGTCGACCTGGATTGGGAGTCGACGGGAGTGATAATATCGACGCAAGCTATGATGTGACAGTATGTAATCCGTTAACATCCGGCGAGTGCAAGAATGTCGCTGGAATGGGTTATTATAGACCCATAAACGACTCCATGCCGCCTGTTGTCACCCCACCCCCGCTGGAGCTGATGCCGGCCGTCGGCCTCCAGCCGCGGCGTCTCGGCGCCGTGCTGGCCGGGTGGGAGGCCCCAGCCCTGGCGGTACGAACGCACTTCTCGCCGCTGGAGGGTGTCCATGCTCCAGCGGTCTGGGCCGAGGCCCTGGGCTCCAGCTGCAGCCTGGGTGAGCAGTGCGGGCGGGTGCTCCTGGCCGACCGCGACAGCCTGTCTGGGTTGCCGGCCACCATCGCTGCCTGGGGACGCGAGCGCATCGCCGTCGGCGCGACGGTGCGCTGGGCCGTGCCGGGCGTGGCGACGAACGACGACCACGACGTCGTGTTGCTGGCTCCGACCGCCAGCGCTTACGCCCACCTCTGTCGCCTGCTGTCTTGGCAGGCCGAGGAGCCCACTGCTTGGATGGCGTGGCAGGACGGCGCGGGTCGGGACCGGCACGACCTGGGTGAGATCGTCGCCCTAGTGCGCCACGACGGGCCCGTCACGCGGCTGCGCGACGCCGGGGCCGAGGTCTGGTGGCGCTGCGGCCTGGAGCCCGATCCACCGCCCGTCGGCCTGCCGGCGGCGGCGTTGCCGGTGCTGACCCATCTCGGCACCGCTGATCGTGTCGGCGATGCGGTGCGCCACGCCGTCGCCCACCGCGAAGGGCGCGTCGCCGCCAGTGGGGTGGCGCTGACCGATCTCGTCGTTATGCGCGTGGCCTTCCGCCACCATGGCTTCCTCCTCGACGCTGGGCGCGACCTGCTGGCGCGATGCGCCTACGTGCCGGGCGGCTCCTGGCACATGCCTCCTTCGCACTATGCCGACGCTGATGGCGAACTGCGTCAGCGCGCCGAGGCCGGGATGCGCCGGCGCTACACCCGCGAGACGCCGGAGATCCGTCAGCGTCTCGACCATGAACTGGCGGTAATCAGCGCCAAAGGGTTCTCGGGCTACCTGTTGACGGTCGCTGATCTGGCCGCCGGACGCCGGACCTGCGGACGTGGCAGCGGAGCCTCGTCGTTGGTGGTCTATTGCCTGGGGATCACCAATGTCGATCCCATCCGCTATCACCTGCTGTTCGAACGCTTCCTCAATCCGGCGCGTATCGATCCCCCGGACCTGGACGTCGACTTCCCTTGGGATGAACGCGATGCCGTGCTCGCGGCTGCCATGGCCAGCTATGGCCGCGACCACGTCGCCATGGTGGCGAACCACAACCACCTTCGGCGCTGGTCGGCGCTGCGTGTGGTAGCGCGTGCCTACGGCCGCAGCGACGGCGAGACCACGGCGGTGCGCGCCCAGGTGAAGGCGCATGAGCGCTACGGCATGCCGCTGCGCCTCGCCGAGCCCTGGCCCGGCATCCTGGCCCAGGCCAAGCACCTGATCGGCATCCCGCACCATGCCGGATTGCACTGCGGCGGGGTGGTCATCACCCGCGAGCCGCTGCGCGATCTGGTGCCGATCCATCCTGCCGCCAAGCATATCGCCCTGGAGGCCGACCCCGACGACGAGGCGCCACCGCCCCGCGTTCCCGTCCCGGCCATTTCCTGGGAAAAGGACGGCGCCGAGATCATGGGGTTGGTCAAAATCGACTTCCTCGGCAATCGTTCATTGGCGGTGGTGCGCGACACCATCACCGATCTGGCCGAGGACGGCGTGACCATCGACGAGCACCGCTGGCGACCGGCCGACGATCCGCTCACCCGGCGCCTGGTCGCCAGCGGCAACACCCTCGGGTGTTTCTACATCGAAAGCCCGGCGATGCGGCAGCTGCAGGCCAAGGCCGGATCTGGCGACTTCGACCGTCTGGTGATCCACAGCTCGATCATCCGCCCAGCGGCGAATCGCTGGATCAACACCTACCTCGACCGCCTCGCTCATCACCGCGCTACCGGACAGCACCTGCCAGAGTGGTATCCGCACCCCGCCCTGCGCGGCCTGCTGTCGGAGAGCTACGGCATTCTCTCCTACCAGGAGGACGTGATGCTGGCGGCGGTCGAGATCGCCGGCTTCGATGACCGGCAGGCGAACGCGCTCAGAAAGGCCCTCGGCCTCTGGGACACGCAGGCCCGGCTGACCCGTTTCGCCGACGAATTCCGCCGGGGGGCCGAAAACCGGGGCGCTACGCCCGAGGCCATCGCCACGGTCTGGGGCATGATCGCCTCATTCGCGGGATATAGCTTCTGCAAGGCGCACTCGGCCAGCTATGCCATGGTGTCCTTCCAGTGCGCCTATCTGCTGGCACACCACCCGGCCTACTTCCTGGCCCGGGTTATCGCCAACGAGGGTGGTTTCTACCAGCCGTCCGCTTACCTGGAGGAGGCCCGACGCTCGGGCATCCGCATCCTCGGCCTCTGCGTGATCGCCAGCGGCTGGGCGACCGTGCGCGCGGGCGCCGATGCGCTGCGTATCGGCCTCCATCTGCTGCCGGGATTGTCGGCGGAGAGCGGCAGGCGGCTGGTGGCGGAGCGCGAGCGCCGACCCTTTGCGGGCATTGCCGACCTGCGTCGGCGAGTCGGTCTCAGCGCCAGCCAGCTCGACATCCTGGCGCGAGTCGGTGCGCTCGATGCCCTCTGCCCGGAATGCCACCGCGATCAGGTGATCTGGGTCGCCACCAGTATCGGCCTCAATCCCCTGGTGCGCGGCGAGGAAGACGATGATGGGGTCGTTCAGCGCATCTTCCCGGTGGAGCCGCCGCGGGATCCGACCCCGCCGGTCATCCCACCACGCAGCGCTCGCGTGCTGGCCTGGGAGATCTTCAGCATCCTCGGGTTCCTGCCGGCGGGCCACCCCATCCATTTCTGCGACCGGCGCGGTGATCACCTGCGTTGCCGGGACCTGACCGCCGGGATGGCCAAGTCCCGGGTGCGCCTGGTGGCGTGGCCGATCACCCGCAAGCAGGTGGAAGCCAAGCCCAAGCCCAAACCCGGCTCCAGCGCCGGGCCGCCGGAACCAATGGCCTTCGTGACCCTTGAAGACGAAACCGGTCGGGTCGAGACGGTGTGGTTCCCCCAGGCCTACCGCACCTATGGGCCGCTGCTGGATCGGGACAGGCCGCTGCGGTTGCAGGGTGTGGTCGAGGTCAGCTACGGGGCGGTGACGTTGACGGTGCAATCTGGGGAAGTGGTCGAGCCCACTGCGCAGTAGCATGCCGGGGGCGGGTGGGTTGGTTCGCCAGGCCGCGCCACGACCGGCATCGTCGCCAGGGACCTGTCTGGCAGTGGATGGGCATCTATGGACCCAAGACCAGCCAGACCCATACTGGCCACCATGATGCGGCTCGTCCCCATGATGGCATTGATGGTCGCCAGCCAGCTCAGCTGCCTCCGTGCCAGCGAGATCTGGGTCGAGGACAAGGCCGGCGACCCCATCGGCAACGCCAACGTCTACTTCGTCTACGCCAACGGGACCTACCAGGACGCGACCACCAGGCGCTCTGGCTTCGCCAAGATCCAGGCCAAGAGCATCGAACCCGTCACGGTCGTAGCTGGCGGCCCTGGTCTCGACGGCGTGGTCATGACCAAGGTCGACTCGGGCAGCGACAAGATCCAGATCAAGGCTGCCAAGCGGCCAGGCGGTTCGGTGGTGTTCGACAACGGGAGCGGGTCCATTCCTGGCCTGAGCGGTACGCTCAACCCCATTCTCGACACGGTAAACCGCACCTACCTGTACGGTCAGGAGCTGTCCATCAACAACGGCCAAGTGCAGCCGGTGACCTTCAGGATCGGCGCACCGCTCAAGGTCATGGACAACGCCAAGAAGAGCACCGACATCACCATCCGCTTCATCCAGCACAAGATCGCGCTGGTCGAATACGCGGCTATTCGTCCCGCACCATAGACTCACGCTCATGTGCGGGCGCTTTGCCAACTCTGAGACCATCCCGGTGATGCGGGCCCATTTCAACGCAGGTGGTCCCGACATCGACTGGCAACCTTCCTGGAACGTGTGCCCGACCAGGCAGATCCCCGTCCTGTTGGGTGATGACTCCTCCCGGCGGATCGGCCTCATGCGCTGGGGCTGGACCCCCGAGGCGCTGAACGGCCGGCTGCTCGTCAACTGCCGGGGCGAGGAAGCTCACGGCAAGCGCCTATTCCAGGCCGCCTTGGCTCGCCGTCGCTGCATCGCGCCGGCCACTGGGTTCTACGAATGGCAGCCGGCGGCCGACAAGACGGTGCGTCCACAACCCTTCGCCTTCATGCCGCCCACGCCGGGGCTGTTCGGCATCGCAGGACTGTGGGAGTCTGTGGGCGGAGCTGGCGCCGTCATCCTCATGACCGTGCCGGCCAACGAGGTGGTCGCGCCGGTGCATGACCGCATGCCCCTGGTGATCCCGCTGGCGGAGACCGGGCGGTGGCTGACGGCCAAGGTTGGCGTGAGCGACCTGCTGAGCCACGCACAGGCGATGGATTGGCGCCGGTGGCCGATCAGCAGGGTGATCAGCGACGTGAAAAGGGACGGGCCGGTGATCCTTAATCCCCTGGCCCCTTAGTGTGGAACGGCTAACGACACCAAGGACCAAGGAAGGTTTGTTTGTTATTGGTCAACGCCGCTGGATGTTCGCTCTGATTAACTCCTGCACTCGCTCCCGATGGCCAGCTGACCAAGCTGCGCAGTGCCGCTCAGCCCACACTTGCCAGGGATCGGGCTTGTTAAATGGATTGAGTAGTCGCTTGAGCCCTCGTAGGCAGATCGTCTCGGCCAAGCCACGAACACCGTCATCGGCATCTTTCAAGAAGGGCAGTAGGTGCTGGAAGCAAACCGAACTGGGATAGTCCTTCAGGAGCAGGACGGCACAACGACGGGCATCGGGACCTGCAGTGCCAGCCCAGGAGACCAGCCGTTCAACAGGAATCTCAGACCGACGGGCTGATAGAGCGGCGGATGCAGCTTGCCGAATGCGCCCTGATCGATCAGTGAGCGCCATCAGAAACGGATCGGTTAGGTCATCTGGAGCAAGTCGGTCCAGAGCGCGCAACGCCGCTAGGCGCACGATTGTCCGCCGATGCGATACATGCGCCATGACGATGGAAAGATCAGAGACGTCGCCTGTCTCGCCGAGTCCGGCAAGAAGTCGTGAAACCTTGGATCCCGAGACCGAGGCGAGACCGTCACGGTAAAACGACTTTGCATCAAAACATCCGATAATCTTGGCGAGGTAGAACCTGGCAAACTCCCGCAAGGTTGGCGATTGATCGAGAAGAAATTCGCGCAGTCGAGCCACATCACCGTTGGCTGCAATCATCTCAACCGCGATCTGCCGCACGGGCCTTAGCACACTGGTTGCCATCCGGTCGATAGAACCAGCAGGAATTCGATCTGGGGGAAGCTCCTGAATGGCACGGGCCGCCAGCAGACAGATCAACGGGTCCTGGGCTTTCAGCCCCCATGACAACCACTCATCAGGGGTAGGTCCGCGCAGCAGTGCCATATAGCAACCTCTGCGGATGGCTGGATTGTGCGATAATAGGCCGGCCTGAACCTGCGGGCGAGCAGAAGGTTCTCGCAGTACCATATCAATCTGGTCGAGCACAGCTTGATGGTCAGCGCGACCGCAGCGTCGAAGGCTCTCAAGGAGATCAAGAGCGCCAACTAATGAAGCCGCATGCTCCACTGACAACAGCCCATACATGGCCCGCAATGCGGCTCGACGAACGGGTTCAACCCAGTCGTTGAGTCGCTCCCGCAACGCTGGCACAACACAAGGCATCGTCAAACCATTGAGTCCAAGGACGGCCGCTTCGCGCACATACCCGCTATGGTGGCCGCTGAGCAGAACGAGCAGTCCAGCGCAGGCGGGCCGGTCCCTAGCCAGGGAGTGGACGGTATTCGGTGTAAGATTCCACCAACGCTTGTGATCGGTCTGGGACCAGATCGGGTTACCCCTGGAGGTCTCATGAATGAGGCGGAGCACTCGGCTGGCACTGGCTGAGTTGAGCAAAGCGCTCATGACCTCCATTGTACGCCGCTGAACCTCGGCAGATCGGTTCTCCATACCCGGCCAGAGCAGGATGGCGGCGTCAGGCTCACCGCGCTGCTGGATGGCATCAAGAATGGCAAGCAACCTGTCAGGCGACTCGGGCAGCAGACCCCACGCACGTCGGGCCTCCAGGAAGTCCTTGAGTAGCGCGAGCGTCTCGGGCGTGATCGACAGGGCCATATCAGGTCTGCTGGTAGGCCGTGCCTGTGACCTGGCAGGCTGAACAGACCAACGCATAGTACATGCCATCCCCGTGCTGGTGCACATCCGCGACGGAGATTTGCCCGATGAACGTCATGGCCTTTGCGCATGTCGGACACGACAGATAGCCGGTATCCTGAACCCACGCAGGCAGGCCGCCGATCTGAGAGAGCGGATCGGGAAGGATGTCTGATGCTCCGTGCAACACCCCACGTTCGGCGACGTCGAGGACGAGCGATCCTGCGGGCAGCGGAGACCAATCGCCATCCTGGGAAGGCGGCTGCGGGATAGCCTCGCCAAGCCACGCCGGATGACCACCGTCAGAATGGCTGAAGAAGACGGAACCGTAGCAGGTGCAGGCGAGACATGTCCGCACATGCAACTGCCGTTTCGGCCAGGGAATCGAGGTCAGTCGCTGGTCGTTCCGATCCAGGATCATCAGGTCCGTCAAGGGACGGCCACACTGCGGGCACGGTTGGCCCGTGGTGATGCCGATGCGACACGCATGCGAGTCCGACGCCGCGCCTCGTGTCGCAGGGATCAATGCCCTACACGTTTGGAGATACAGTCGCCGTGCACAACCATCGGACTCAAACTGCCAGCCACCAATCTGGGCGTAACTGCTGGTCGGGACGTGCAGGCTGGCTAGATAGTCCGGCGGATGCTTCTGCCAATGCGCGAAGCGTTCCCGGGCAGAAGGGTGGTCAACCCAGGCCAGGGCGTGCAGGGCATGCCGGTTGAGCGTCTCTGTTGCTGTCAGCAGGCTATCCCGAACGGCGTCACCAGCCCGGCAGAACGCCATTCCTGGATAATACTCGCCCTGGCGGATCAGTGCCAACAGGGCGCGATCAAGGTTGGCAGTCGTATAGGCGGCCAGTTCAATCAAGAGGTGCTCACCACGGCTCTCGTGTTCCGAGTCAGCCGTTGCGATGACGTGGTCGATGAGTCGCTCCACGCCGCTCGAACTGAGGTCCCGGTAGACTGAGGCAAGGGGACGCTGGAGCGGCAGGTAACGGATCAGCTCGTTGTGCGGGCGCGGTTCATGAAAGGCCAAGATGATGTCAACAGGATCGACAAGGCCGGCGAAGGGGTCAACATCCTTGCGATTGGCCAACACATACTCCTGATGCGCCTTCCGTCGCTGCTCCTGAATGCAGGGTTGGCAATAGCCGCCTGTTTCCACCGCCGTGCTGGGCAGGATGGTGCGTGTACATTCGACTGTTTTACAGGGAAGTCGTTCTGGCGCAGTCATTGAGGGGACCCTAATGCCCTCGGACTTCTGGTCCAAGGCCCGTGTTGAGGCGGCTCGGATCGCCTAGCGCAGTCCGAAGGCCTCATAGGCAGTCTGGAACGTGCGGAAATGTGTGGTGATAACGGGGGTCATGTCGCCTGCGGCATCAACCCGGTAGTCACCGGCCAAATACGCTTGGTAATGCGGTATATGGGTCAGCCGATGGTCGCCAGTCCCTCAGTCTAGCCTCAGGGACTGGACGAGGTAGCGCCTCTGGTTCGCAGCAGGTGCGTGGACGGGGCTGGCTTCCTCCCCGGTCCGGGTGGAGCTTGCCTCCTTTGGGTGAAGGCCTGAGTCTATGCAAGCCATGCCCGTGCCCCCTAACCAGCGTTCATCTCCTGAACAGGATACCGGAGCCTCCGCGAATCCTGGTTATGCCGTCGATCAGATTGCCAGGGCCTTCCGCGCACTCAATCTGGACCCCAACGAGACAGGTCGAGCTGGTGAGCGTGCAGCTACATGGTGGTCGGTGCTGCGCGGAATGCTTTCCGGTTCGATCACGGTCGGTTCACGGACGCCTGTCCACCGCACCAGAATTCCCCGCGCTCTGATCTGACCAACACATAGACGAATCGGCCCGACTCCCCAGGGCGGCACCGCCGCCAGGAGAAGTGGCTATGAGCCACGATCAGACCATCACCAACCCGGTAGCGACGGCCGCCGAGCCGGTGCCGCCGTCCAGCGATGCGGTCGAGCTGCCGGCCCGACGCATACGCTCGCGCACCCGCAGCACGGTGCCGGTAGCCGAGGCCGGCGCGCAGCCGCAGCTGACGCCAGCGCAGCGGCTGCTGGTGCTGGACACGTGGATGAAGTCCGGGCTGCCGGCGGGCGACTTCGCGCCGCTGGTGGGTGTGTCGAAGCACACCCTGTACGCCTGGAAGGCGCGCTTCGAGGCGGAAGGTCCGGCGGGCCTGGCGGACCAGCCGCGCGGCGGCCCGCGTGGCAGCCGGCTGGGGGACATCGCCAAGCGGGCGATCCTGCTGATGAAGCAGCAGCACCCGGACTGGGGCGTGGAGCGGATCGCGGCGATGCTGGAGCGCGGCCCCGGGCTGGCGGCAAGCCCGAACGCGGTGCTGCGGGTGCTGACCGAGAACGGCTACCAGGTCGAGCACCAGCCGACCGTGCCGCACCCGGACAAGGTGCGGCACTTCGAGCGGGCGCGGCCGAACCAGCTGTGGCAGACCGACCTGTTCACGTTCATGCTCAAGCGTCAGAACCAGCGCGTGCACCTGGTCGGCTTCCTCGATGACCACAGCCGATTCATCGTCAGCTACGGCCTGCACGCCAGCCAGTCGACGCCGCTGGTGCTGGAAGTGTTCCGGGCTGGCATTGCGTCCTACGGGGCGCCGGAAGAGGTGCTCACCGACAACGGCACCCAGTACGTGACCTGGCGCGGCACCAGCCGGTTCGCGCACGAGTGCGCTGCGCGCGGGGTGAAGCACATCGTCGCCACCCCACGCCACCCGGAGACCCTGGGCAAGACCGAGCGCTTCTGGGGCACGCTGTGGCGGGAGTGCCTGGAGGCGGCGGTATTTGCCGACCTGGGCGAGGCGCGGCTGCGCATCGGCCACTTTGTGGACTACTACAACTTCCAGCGCCCCCACCAGGGCATCGGCAACGCGGTGCCGGCCGACCGCTTCTTCGGCGCCGCGCCGCAGGTGCGCCAGGCGCTGGCCGAACGGGTGGCCGCCAACGCCCTGGAACTGGCGCGGGGCGGCGTGCCCAAAGCGCCGTTCTACCTGACCGGCAACGTGGCCGGGCAGGCGTTCTCGGTGCACGCCGAGGGCGAGACGGTGATCCTGCAGAAGGGCGACCAGCGCGCCGCCATCGCGCTCGATCCGCGCCCGGCGCCGGTGCTGCCGGAGCCGCTGCCGACCCCGGTCGTGGCCCCGGCAGCAGCGCTGCCCGCCGCGCCAGAGTTGCCACCACCGGCACCGACACTAGCCGTCATGGCAGCCCCAGCCGCGCCACCGGCGCCAGCACCGACACCGGCGCCCACGCCCGTGTCGGCACCGCCCCCGCCGGTCGCCTTCTCGTACGCCGTACCGCCGCTGCCGACGCACGCCGTCCCGGTGGCAGCCGCCGGGGTGGTGGTGTCGCCGTGGCAGGGCGCGGCGGTGCAGCCGCCGGGCGTGTCGCCCATCGACCGCATCCAGCGCCTGGTCGCCGGCCTGCCCGCCGCCGCCCTGCGCGACCATCCCTACCAGGATGAGGAGTGCGACCTGTGAGCGGCGCGCTCCCGTCCATGCCTGCCGCCCTGCCCCAGGCGCCCGATCCCGTCATCCAGCCGGCCGACCAGCCCGGTGCCGGTGACCCTGGCCTGGCTCCGCCGCCGGTCAGTGTCGAAGCCCGGCGCATCGCCAGCGCCATCCTCGACGTGCTGGCTGGGGTGCGCTCGATCACCGAGGCCGCCCAGGCCCTGGGCATCACCACCGCCCGCTACTACGCCTGGGAGTCCCGCGCGGTGACCGCGCTGGTCGCCGCCTGCGAGCCGCGCAACCCGGGCCCGATACCGGGTGCAGCCCTGCCGGCCGAGATCGAACGCCTGCGCGCCGAGCGCGACCGTCTCAAGGCCGAGGCGGCGCGCTACCAGGCCCTGGCGCGCATCGCCCAGGCCGCCTTCGGCCCGCCGCCATCACCGCCTGCCCCGGTAGCGTCGGGCGGTGGCGGCGCCGCCGACCGGCCTGGCGCCCGGCAGCGCCGGGCGCGAACGGCCCCGGTTCCCACTGCCGCCACCGGGCCGCGACCGCGCCAGCGCAAGCGGCCCACCGTGCGCGCGATGCGCCTAGCCAAGCAGGTGCGTGATGCGGGGGATGCAGGAGTTTTGGCGCCACCCGCGACGTGTGCACCGCCGCCGACTATACCCCCGGCGTCGGCGGCAGGATAGGGCCCTGCGGGGACGCACCCCGAGCGGCCGCCGATGACCGGGACGGCGCCCGAGGAGGCGGGGCACGGATGCCCCGCCTCCTCGGGCACTCCCACGGCCGGGAACGGGACCTCCTCCGCTGCCTGCCGGACCGGTCCTCTGCGACAAATCCCGCTCCGGCGCAGCCGGAGCGTCTTCGGACTATCAGCATGCCCCGCACCACCGCTGGACCCGCCCTGGTTGACGCCCTGCCCGGCAGCGATGAGGCCAGGCGCAAAGCCCACATCCTGCTCCAGACCATTGACGGCAGCATCACCATCCAGCAGGCCGCCGACGCCCTGGGATGCGACCGCTCCTTCGTCCATGTGCTGCGCCGCCAGGCCCTGGAAGGGCTGGTTGCCGCCCTGGAGCCGCGCACGCCCGGTCCCAAGCCCAGGGCCGCCGAGGATGTGCTCGCCGACCAGGCCGAGGCTCTGCGTCAGGCGGAGCAGCGGGCCCGCGACGCGGAAACCGCCATGCAACTAGAGCGGGTCCGCGCCGAACTCCATGTGGGTCTGGGTCCGCGCCTCAAAAAAAACCGCTGACGCCGGCCGATCCCGACGCACCGGTCCTGACCCCGGCCCAGATCCGGCGCGAACAGCACCACCAGAACATCCTCACCAACCTGCTGCGCACCGGCTTTCACCGCATACCGCGCTTCGTCCTGCGCGCTGCCGACCGCCAGGTCGCCCAGCGCCGGGATGAGCGCCGTCTGCGGCTGCGCGCCCTGGCCCACCTGCGCTGGGCACGCTGGCGGGGCTGGTCCCTGGCGCGCTGCGCCGACGCCCTGGGGGTCGACCCTGCCACCCTCGCCGAGTGGCGTCGCCGGTGGGATGACCCGGCCGACCGCCTTCATCCCGCGCCACTGGGGGCGCCGGCGCTCACCGCCACCCCGGCCCAGCGCCATCAGGTGCAGGACTTCCTGCTGCTGCACGGCTGCCACTACGGCGTCCGGGTCCTCCAAGAGCATTTCCCGGCCATCGGTCGCCGCGACTTGCACTGGCTCCTTTTCGCCGCCCGCCGGGCGGCCCACGAGTGCGTCCGCGCCCATCGCTACTGGGCCCTCACCTGGACGGCACCGGGCCGCGTCTGGGCCATGGACTTCACCGAGCCGCCCACGCCCATCGACGGACGCTACCGCGTCATCCTCACCGTCCGCGACCTCGCCTCGGGTTGCACGCTCGCAGCGATGCCCTGCACTACCGACGACGCGGCGGCGGTGGTCGCCGTCCTGACCACCCTCATCGCCGTGCATGGAGCACCGCTGGTGATCAAGGCTGACAACGGGCCGGCCTTCAGCGCTCGCGCCACCCGCACCCTGCTGCGCCGCCACCGCGTCCACCTGCTCTTGTCGCCGGCCTACACGCCCCGGTACAATGGCGCCTGCGAGGCCGGCAACGGCGTCATCAAAGTCCTGACCCACGAACTCGCTGTACGCCATGGCCGCCCGGCCAACTGGACCAGTAACGATGTCGAGGCTGCGCGCCTGCTCGCCAACCGCCGCCGTGCCGACCGCACCCAGGTCACCACGCCCGAACATCGTTTCGCCATGCGCACCGCCATCAGCGCCGGCGAGCGCGACCAGTTGGACACCGCCGTCGCTGCCCAACGCAGGTCGATCCTCGGCATCCTCCGCGTTGCCACCAAGGACGGGTGTCGTACAATAGGTGCCGATGCGCTTGAACGACAAGCCATTGCCGGCGCTCTCAAACAGCTCGGCGTCTACACCATCAGGAGTCTGCCGGTTCGTCTATGCAATCCGGTCAGCGAAGCGTGGTGAATTCGAGGGTGGGCACATGGGTGGGGTTGGCACCAATGCAATCGCGGGGTAAACCGCCAATAACATTCAGACCGGGATTGTTCTAAAAAGAATCTGGCGTTTCTTGTTTTGCGTGTTTCATCGACAACCATTTCCTCAAGTCGCCCATATGGCCGTAAGGATTTTACATCCCAGGCAATCATCCGAACCTTCGATCCGTCCCGTTGCGTGGCATCGAAGACGTCCATCGTCTCATTGACAGCCAGGCTTTCTAATGGTGACCCGTAAATGCCGCCTTCCTGGCCTTGAATAAAAATAACGTAAACAGGGATGCCTGATATGCGCTGCGTCTTTTATGTACTGCTTGTAGGTTTGAAATGATATCCCCGTCCGCGGATCGCCTCCGCGAATGCTTACCGTTTTCTCGCGGTATTTCACTTCAATCCAAACACTGGTATTTCCATCAAACAGGTCTATTAATGCCTGAGATCCCAATGAAAACGTAATCGGTTTACGAACGTCTCGCTCATTCCGAGCCGTCCGACCATGATGACCCGTCTCCATCGGAGGCGATCATCATGTCCCAATCCATTCCCGACCCCGACACCCATGTGGCTTCGTGGCAGGCGAGCGGCCTGAGCCAGGCGGCCTACTGCCGGCAGGAAGGGTTGCCCTATCACCGATTCCGCGTGTGGCTCCGCCGCCGACCAGGCCCAGGGCCAGGCGAGGTGCCCAACGGGTTCGTCGAGGTCCGCCGGCCCAGCCACGCCGGGGTGGTGTGGTGCGAATGGCCCAACGGTGCGCGACTGGTCTTCTCCGAACGGGTCGACCCCGCCTGGCTGGTCCAGGTCGTACGCTCGCTGGTGGCACCATGCTGAGCCTGTCGCACTGCCAGCGGATCTTCCTGGCCCGCGCCCCCGCCGACATGCGCAAAGGGGCCAACGGTCTGGCCGCCCTGGTGCGTGATCAACTGGATCGCGATCCGCTGAGCGGCGATGCCTTCGTCTTCATCAGTCGGCATCGCAGTTCTGTGAAAATCCTGGCCTGGGACGTTTCGGGGTACTGGCTTGCGAGCAAACGGCTGGAGCGGGGCACGTTCGCGGTCGCTGGACGGCTGGGATCGCGCGACGCACGGGGCAGCCACGCGCTGTCGGTGGCCGAGATCATGGCCATCCTGGAGGGCATCGAGGTTCGTGCCGCCAGCTACCACCAGCACTACACGCATCCACCGACGCGCCTGAACGCATCAATGGCGCCCGCCGGGGGGATCGGTGTGGGCGCAGCGGAATCACCGCGATAATGTCGACGTGCCCGCGATGACCCCTGACCAGATGGAAGCGCTGATCCTGCGGCAGGCGGCCGAGATCGGGCAGCTGCGTGCCGCCGTCGAACGCCTGCAGGCGGAGAAGGATGTGCTGCGCGCCGAGCGCGACGAGGCCAGGCGCGAGCGCGACGAGGCCCGGCGCGAGCGCGACGAGGCCCGTGCCGAGCGCGATGCGCTGCGCCTAGAACTGGCCGAGTTGCGCCGGCAGCACGCGGATCTGAAACAGCAGGTGTCGGGCTTGCTGGTCGCCATCCAGAACGGCGATGAGCGCATGCGCCGGCTGCTGCGCCGGGAGTACGGTGCGGTGAGCGAGCGGGCCTGCGCCGACCAGGGCTATATCCAGGAGGTGCTGTCCGCGTTCGAGAACCTGGAGCCGGACCTGGCCTCCTCGGGCGAGCAGATCGCCGCCCTGACCCCGGCGACCGAGACCGAGAAGCCGCTCTCGTCCGACGCCGCGACCCCGGCGGACAAGCCCGCCGGCCGCACCCGGCAGCGCCCGGCCAACGCCGGTGGCCGCAACCCGCTCCCCGCCGACATCGAGCGTCGGCACAGCACCTATGTCCCGCCGGCCAACCACCCCTTCCTGCGACACGCGCTCGGTGTCACCCCGGCCGGCACCACCACCATCGAGCGCTGGTCGGTGGGCAAGATGGACCTCCACATCGAGGTTCTGACCTGCCCGGTGGTCCGCCTGCAGTTGAAGGGCGGCATCACCACCCAGCAGACCTTGACCCCACCCTCGGTGATCGAGCGCGGCCAGGTCAGCGACGACCTGCTGGTGCAGTCGGCGGTCGACAAGGTGGTGGACCATCTGCCTGCGCACCGGCAGGAGCAGCGCGCCGCCCGCCTGGGGGCGCTGATCCCGCGCGCCAAGCTCTGCCGCTGGCATATCGCCCTGGCGGATTTCCTGGGCGACGTGGCAGCAGCCATCTTCGACGAGATCACCGCCTGCCCGGTGGTCGGCATCGACGACACCGTGCACCGCCTCCAGGTCGATGACCGCCGGGTCTGCCAGCAGGCCCGGCTCTGGGCGGTGACTGCCCCGGTCGGCAGCTACTACCTCTTCAGCCCCACCCGCGAGGGGAAGTGGATCACCGACCTTCTGGACGGTTTCCATGGGGCGGTAATGGGCGACGCCTATGCCGGCCACGGCCGGCTGCTGGCGACCCCAGCGGTGGTGCCGCTCTTCTGCTGGGCCCATGTCCGACGGAAGTTCCACGAATCCGAGGACAAGGCCCGCCGGCCGATCATGCTCGACCTGATCGGGAAGCTCTACGGCATTGAGGCGGGCCTGCGCGCTGCGACCCCGGCCGAGCGCGTCTTCGCCCGCAGCGCCCAGGCCAAGCCGATCCTGGCCGAGATCAAGGCCACCCTCGACGCCTGGGCCATCGAGCCGCGCATCCTGCCCAAGTCGGGCATCGCCATGGCGGTGAGCTACGCGCGCAAGCTCTGGCCGGGACTGGAGCGCTATCCGACCATCGGCCAAGCCCCCATAGACAATAACCAGACGGAACGGGCCATCCGACCGATTGCCCTCCACCGCAAGAACAGCCTCTTCAGCGCCTCGGAGGCCGGGGCCACAGGCTACGCCACCCTGCTCACCGTCACCCAGACCGCGCTCCTCCACCGCCTCGACCCCGTCGCCTACCTCAACGACATCATCGACGACCTGCACTACGAGCGGCGGTCACCAGCTGAACTGACGCCCACCCAGTATGCTCGGCGCCGTGGAGTGGCTGGCAAACAGGCTCCGTAAACCGGTTACCCTATACCCGGGGCCAGGCGCTCATCGTCCGTGCCGGATGACCTCCCACAGCCTCGCTCGGTCGAATCCCGGGTGATGCCGTGCATCGTGACAGGATCGGCAGTCCACGGCCCCCGTGGTCCTAGTCATCCCCCGTCCCGCTATATGAGCCTCGGTGCCGCTGTGGCAGCTCTGGCAGTGCACCCCCGGCGCCACCGCCTTGCCCGCCAGCGGCAGGGTGTGGCAGGTGATGCAGGTGTCCGTGCGGTCGGCCTCGGGCAGGCGGGCATAGGCCAGGGCATGCCGGGTGCCGGCCCAGTGGTCGACGGTAGCGGCGTGGCACTCCCGGCACGACTCGCTGGGTTGAACGGTGGTGACGACCTTGGTGAGGGGGTCGGGGAAGCGGGCGACGAAGGCGGGGTCGTCGGCCAGCGTGCGGTCGACCGGGAGGATGCGGCGAGAGCGGATCTGGCGCTGGTCGTCGATCAGCAGCAGCTCGACAGTAAGCCCGCCGGCAAGCACAGGCCGCAGGATTTTGCGGTGCTCGACGGAGAGAGGAGTGGCGGGAATGACGGCGACGAGGGCTGGATTCGCCAGCATCGTCATGGGGTCGACGGTCACCACGACCGCAGGATCGTTGACCGTCCATCCACGCTGGGTGAGCGCCGCGCCGAGGCCGGGTTTCGGGCCATCCACCTCACCGGTGAGGAGCCAGCGGGTGGTGCTGGTGGGTGCGATGCGCGCCGCCTGGGCGGGGAGAGCGGCGAGGATGCCGGCGCCGCCCAAGCTGCCCTGGCTGCACCCGCAGTTGCGCACCTGACCGTTGAGGTGATGGACGATGCCCCAGAGTGCCCACCGCTGGGAACCGGCATCAGCGAGGGCGGTGGTGAGGGTGGTCAATCCATCACCGGCACCAGGCCCGACGATCTGAATGCGGGCGGTGAATGTTCCGGCGGTGGTGTGAACGGTCGCTTCCTCAACACCAGGACGCACGCCGGAGGCGCGCAGGCGCAACGCCACCGTGCCCCCATCCGGGACGGTGGCTGGCAGCGCGGTTTCACAGCGCAAACAGGCGCAATCCGTGGCGACGGCCGTCACCCGCGCTCCTGCCAGAGCCGTGACGGTCAGCGTGACGGAGGCGGTCTCAGTGGGCCCCAACTCGATGCGTTGGAAGAGCGGGAGCACCTCGGCGGCGGCAAGCGGCAAGCCCAGGAGAACAGCGGTCACAACCGCGAGAAACGAACGAAGCATGGGTGGACCGGATTCTGGCGGACAACGAGGCTCAGTCGTCCTTGAGGTTGCTGGACGACAGATCGGCGTTCTCGCCGGTGCCGCCCTGCTGCCCATCGGCGCCATAGGTCAGCACCTCGAAAGGGTGGCCATCGGGGCCCGGGATGACGTAGAGGTAGGCTCGTCCCCAGGGATCCAGGATCTGCGCCGGATCGAGAAAGAAGGCATCGGTTGGTTGGGCGAGGGGCTTGGTGAGCACCTGCAGTCCGTCGCTGGCCGAGGGGTACCGCTTCTTGTCTAGCTGGAACGTCGCCACCTGGCTGACGATCTGTCCGATCTGGGTGCGGGCCAAGGAGTGCTTGGCCTTCCCGACCCGGCCCGACAGGCCCACGGTGAGGGTGACGGTGATCAATCCCAGGATGACGACCACGGCCAGGATCTCGACCAGGGTCATGGCGCGGACGGGTTTCACACGAGGTCTCCCAGTTGGACGAGCGGCAGGATGCTGGCGAGGACCACCAGGCCAATGAGGAAGGCCAGGACAATGATGGCCGCCGGCCCGAGGATCGCCGCCACCCGCTCGCCGGTGCGTTCGGCGTCGCGCTGGTAGCGTTCGGCGATGCGCTCCAGCATGGTGGTGAGTTCACCGCTCTGCTCGCCCAACTGCACCAACTGCGCGAACTCAGGATCGAGCAGGCGGCTGGAACCGACGACCGCCGACAGGTCGCGTCCGGCGCGGACCTCGGTCAGAGCGGTGGCGAGCAGACCCCGCAGCGCGCGTTCATCCACCGCGTCCGCCGCCGCCGCCAAGGCCTCGGTGAGGGGCAGCCCGGCCCGGCGCAGGCGCGCCAGGGTCTCGGCCAACTGGGCGACGCGCGAGCCGGTGCGCCAGCGGGCATAGGGATTGGCGAAGAGCCAGCGCCCCCGGCGGCTGTCGAGGGGAACCGTGGCAGCCCACCGCCGGAAGGCCCACACCCCGCCAACGATGGCGACCACCACCGCCGGCCACCACACGGCGAGGCCCTGGCCGAGCCCCATCACCCACATGGTCAGGGTCGGCGGTGCATGCCGGGCCTGGACGATCATCGCCACCAGCTTGGGCAAGGTGACGAAGGCCATGAACTCCCAGGCCGCCACCCCGGCTACCAGCAGCAGTGCGGGGTAGGCCAGGGCGACGAAGAACCGCTGTCCGCTGGCGCCGGCGCGCTGGTGATGCCCCGACAGGCTGGCCAGGGTGTTAGGCAGGTCGCCCGCGCGTTGACCGGCATCGAGCAAGGCCAGGTCCAGCGCGTCGAACCAGCCGGGATGCTCGGCGCAGGCGGCGGCCACCGCCGTGCCCTGGCGGATGCGATCACGCAGGACGGCCAACAGTTGGCGCTCGGCGGGCGGTCGGACGGGTGATCCGGCCAGGGCGGCCAATGCCTGCTCCAGCGGTACCCCTGCCTGGAGCAGGGTGGCGATGGCATCGTAGAGGTTGGCGCGGGCCAGGCGGCGGTTGCGGCGTTGGCGTGCCAGCGCCAGCCGTCGCCAGGGCGCCAGCCACGGCTCCACCCAGGTCGGCACCGGGGTGGTTCCACCCACCGGCTCGACCGTGATCGGCTCCAGACCCAGACGCCGCAGGCCCGAACGCACCACCCACGCCGAATCGGCCGCCATCTCCCCCTGCCGTTCGCGGCCGGTGACGGCCTCGACGGCGGTCCAGCGGAAGCGGTGATGGCCGGTATCAGCCGGCGGCACCGGCAGCGGTGGCGGCGCCACGAAGGTGGTCGGTCCGCTGGGCGCCGTGCCGGTGTCAGCCATGGTGCACGACGCGGTCGATCTCGTCGGCCGTGGTGCGGCCGGTGGCGACCAGGTCCGCGCCTTGCTGAGCCAGGGAGCGCATGCCCTCCTGGTCGGCAATGACGCGCAGGTCGGCGATCGAGGCCTGGCGGTTGATCGCCGCCCGCAGCGCCTCGGTGATGGTCAGCAGCTCGAAGATGCCGAGCCGGCCGCGGTAGCCGCTGCCCAGGCAGTCCAGGCAGGGGGTGCCCGCCGGGGCTGTCCCTCGTCCGCTACAGGTGGTGCAGCAGGTCCGCACCAGGCGCTGGGCCAGTACCGCGGTCAGCGAGGAGGCCACCAGGTAGGGCTCCACCCCCAGGTCGATGAGGCGGGTGATGGCCGAGACCGCGTCGTTGGTGTGCAGGGTGGTGAACACCAGATGCCCGGTAAGGCTGGCCTGGATGGCGATGCGCGCGGTCTCGGCATCGCGGATCTCGCCCACCATGATCACGTCCGGGTCCTGGCGCAGGATGTGGCGCAGGCCGTTGGCGAAGGTGATGCCTTTGCGGGGGTTGACCTGGGACTGGCTGATCGGCACCCCGAGCGAGGACAGCTCGTACTCAATCGGGTCCTCGATGGTCATGATGTTGAGTTCGGTCGACGGCAGCCCGCGCAGGGTGGCGTAGAGGGTGGTGGTCTTGCCCGAGCCGGTGGGGCCGGTGACCAGCACGATGCCGCTCGAGCGCCCGGAGGCGGTGCGGAAGGTGGCCGCCGTAGCGGTGGGCATGCCCAGGCTGGCGAAGTCGAACATCTGCCGCGACCCGTCCAGCAGGCGCAGGACCATGCGCTCGCCGTAGGCGGTGGGCACGGTGGACATGCGCACGTCGATGGTGCGTGCGCCCACCTTGACGGTGGTGCGGCCATCCTGGGGGATGAGGCGGTCGGCCACGTCCATCCGCCCCAGCACCTTGAGGCGCGAGACCAGGGGGCGCACCACCGCGGGGGGCAGGGGATGGCCGGCGTCGAGGGCGCCGTCGATGCGCATGCGCACCAGCACGCCATCGGAGGTCGGCTGCAGGTGCAGGTCGCTGGCACCGCGTTCGATGGCGGTGAAGAGCAGGCGGTCCACCAGCTTCACCAGCGGCGCCTTGCCTTCGCTGGTGAGCAGATCCCGGTCGGCTTCGGCGAGCAGGCGATCCAGGTCCTCTCCCGCCGGCATGGCGTCGGTGGTGACCACATGCTCGGGGGTGGCTGCCGCCGGCGCCGAGGCCGGGCGGGCTGCGTGCCGCTCGTAGGCGAGGTCGATGGCGCGCACCAGCGCCGCCTCATCCGGGTATTCCACCACCGCGACAGCCCGTCCCAGGCGGACGGCTGCATTCCAGGCGGCCAGCCGGTCGCTGCGCGGGGCGACCAGCACCCGTTCGACCGCCCGTTGCCCGGGCTCCTGGTGGCAGCCTTGCGAGAGGAGGGCGTGGTCGCGGGCGAAGTCCCGCGGGATGGCCGCCAGGAACTCGTCGGTGGCTGCCGTGGGGTCAGGTGCCTCCGCCACGTCGGATCAGTCGGCGACCGTCGCGGTCATCCGCTCCTGCTGACGCTGCGCCCAGGTCCGCCAGGGGGCGGTGCCGCGCTGGGCGATGACCGCCAGATGCTCCTTGGTGGTCTCGTCGGTGAGGTGCTCGCGCACCTGGATCCAGGCCAGGGTCTGCACCGCCGGCAGGTTGCCGGGCTTGACCTCCAGCGCCGTGCGGGCGGCGGCGATGGCGTCCTGGGCCTTGCCGCCTTGGTGCAGGGCCAGGGCCAGGTTTACCCGCGGCTCCGGCTGGCCCGGCAGCAGCTTGCGCGCCCACTCGAACTCTTCGGCGGCATCGTAGAGCAGGCCCTGCTTCAGCAGCAGCACCCCCAGGTTGTTGTGCGCTTGACCATGGTAGAGGTCGAAGCCGAGCGCCTGGCGCAGCAGCTGTTCGGCCTCGATCGGATCCCCGTCGATGACGCGCAGCGCCTGGTCGTAGCGTTCCTGGGCCTTGGGGATGTCGCGCTGGGCGGCTCCCGAGGTCGCGTAGGGGCCGCGTGCAGAGGTGCCGCAGCCGGCGAGGACCACGGCCAGGGCGAGCAAAGGCAGGATCTGGCGCATGCAGCCTCCCGGTGGGACGGGCAGCCTAGTAGGCAATCGGCGTTGTCGAGTCTCGGCGGCCGGGCGGTGCCGCACCTGGCTCAGGGAGCCGTCGCGGCCGCGGTAGTGGCCGAAGCAGTGGCCGCGGGCGATGCTCCCGGCACGGTGATGGCGATCTCGTTCACATACCAGCGAGACGGATCGCCACGCTCGACGAGGTCGTTCAGCAGGTAGGCCAGGCTGGTGGTGACCGGCCCCTTGAAGGCCTCCGTGCCGTTGACCAGCACGGTGAGCGGCTTCTTGAAGTCCACCAGCTTGGGCGAGAGGCGCAGGGTGAAGGAGGTGACGTTGGTCGCCTTCACCTCCACCTTGTTGGGCCCGGTCCAGGTGGCATCCAGCACGCCCATGGCCAGGTCCACCGTCGTGCGTTCCTTGCCGCCGCTCCCCTGCTTGAGGGCGTCCATGGGGAGCTTGGCGCTGCCGATGGCGGTGATGGCCAGCCAGCGATCCGGCCGGGCGGGGGCGTTCGGCACCTGGAAATCCTGGGCGCAGGGGCTGGCGAGGATGAGGTGCTTGACGTACGGATCGCGGCGCGACTTCAGCAGCCACTCGACCATGCGTTTGTCTTCTCCAGCTGGCCAGCCCTCGGAATGGGTGGCGTCAACCGCCCGCAGCTCCACGCGGTATCCGAGGTCGCGCAGGCTTTCGAAGGCTCGTTCGGCATTGGGGAAATCGGTGAACTGCGGCCCGCGCAGATCGCGTTTCCCGTGCAGGATGTAGGCGGGGGTGTTGAGCAGGGCCGGCCAATAGATGGCGTTCCAGGAACCCGCGCCGGGAGCGATCCCCGCCCACCACTCGTTCATGCGCGGACCGAGGAAGTAGGTGCCGATGCCGCCCATCGAGTATCCGGTGAGGTAGATGCGGTCGGTATCAATCGGGTACTCCCGCTGCAGGGTGCGGATGAGGATGCGCAGCATCTCCTCATTCTTGGGGTTTCGCCAATAGAAGCGGTTATCGAGATCGAGGCTGGTGGGGCAGACGAAAATCACGCCGGTGTCGGGAATGCTGGACCAGCTCTCATATTGCGCCTTGCCCGCACCCTCCCCGGATCCGCCTCCGTGGAGGGCGATGACCAGCGGCCAGAGCTGGTTCGAGGCGTACTTGGGCGGCAGACCAATCGAATAGGTGCCGGGAGCGTTGTGCAGGGTGGCAGGGAGGGGGAGGGACACACCGTGCCGCACCCCGGGCTTCTGGGGCGGGTAGGAGGCTGGCACCACCAGACGGGCGATGGCCTCAGGTTTGTCCACCGGCGAGGCTCCAGCCCGGTCAATCAATGCCGCGCGCTTGGCGGGATCGGATTCGGCAAACACCTTTTTGGCTAGGTCGAGGGCCTGGGAGGCGGAGAGCGGTTTGGGCGCGTTCCCCTCAGCGCCCAGCGCCAGGGCAGACACTAGGAGCATGGGCAGAGCTGACAGCGCGAGGCGCATCATGGATGCTCCGATGTGGTTCGAGGGTTGGGCGGAGGATTGACGATCCCCATGCGTTTCAAGCGGGGCCTGGGGAGTCGCTGTGTACGGCCCGCCTCCGACTTCCCATTTCCTCGCGCGAATGCCCTCTAGCCTGCGCGCCCACCCGGTTCCTCACCGACGGAGACTCCCTGGTTCATGGTGCCCCGTTCTCCCGTTGGTTGGTGTGTGCCCGCCGTGGCCCTGGGGCTGTTGGCCTTGCCGCTGACGGCGGCTGACGCCGGCGGGGGGGCCGCCCCAGTGCCAACCCCGGCAGCCACGGCCGTGGCGATCCGCCTGCCGCCGCTGTGCGAACTAGACAAGCTGGCAGAGCTGGCGGCCCAGGTCACCGGCCTCTCCCTGCAGTACCAGCCGGCCAAGCTCAAGGGACAGGTGCGGATCTCTGTCCAAGAAGGCCTGACCGCCGCCGGACTGTGGGAGGTCTTCAACCAGGCGCTGCTCAGCCAGGGCTTCACCACCGTCATCAGCGGCAATCCCGCCGTCTACCAGGTGGTCGCCCTCACCGAGGCGCCGGCCCTGGCGGTGACCGCGACGGCCGGCGATGGCGACCTGACCTATCCGCCTGGGTTCAGCGTGATGGTGCGCCCGCTCCAGGCGCTGTCGGCGGATGCTGCGGTGAAGATGCTGGGCGCGGTCTTCACCGGCCAGATCAGCCAGGTGCGCACCTTTGGCGGCGACGACCGCCGCATCGTCATCGCCGCCCCGCGGCCGATGCAGCGGGCTGCTGAGGCGGTGCTGGCGGCGATCGACCGTCCCGGTCTGGCCGCCGAGGTCCGCCCCTTCCGGCCGCAGCGCACCGGTCCCGCCGCGCTTCAGGCCGCCGCCACCGCCGCCTGGGGAGCCGTGGGACGCATCGGCGCCAGCGCCCGACCGGTCGAGATCCAGGTGGCGCCCGACGGCAGCCAACTGCTGCTCATCGCCACCGCCGAGACCCTGCCCGACCTCGAACGGCTGGTGCAGAACCTCGACCGCAGCGAACCGAGCGAGACGCGCTCCTACCGGCCGCGCTACTTCGGCATCGAGGAGGTCGCTAACCTCCTGCAGCAGTTGCTGCGCACCGAGAAGGGTGCGCCTGCTCCCGAGATCATTCGCGACAAGCTGACCAGCAGCCTGGTGGTGCGCGGCTCCGCCGAGCAGCATCGCCGGGTGGAGGAGTTCCTCAAAACCCTCGACGAGGCCCCGCCCGCCGCCCGCCGGCAGGTGCGCACGGTGGTGGTCAAGCACCGCCGGGCCGATGAGATGGCCAAGGTGCTGGCGGGGATGATCGCCAGCGGTGCGGCTGGAGCCGAGGCTGCGGGAACCACCGGCGGCGGTGCGGCCCAGCCGGCGGCGCCGACGCAGCCCGCAGCCCAGCCTGCGCCCGCGCCGGGATCAGCACCGAGCCCCGCACGTCCTGGCGGGGCGACCACCGTCACCATGGCCGGGGCCGAGACCCCGGTGGTATTGAACGCCGATATCGCCACCAATGTGCTGATCATCCTGGGGGACCCGCGTGCCATCGACCAGGTGGTGGCCCTCGCCAGCCAGCTCGACCAGCGCCAGCCCCAGGTCGAGATCGAGGTCATCCTGGTGGTGCTGTCCAACACCGACACCCGCACCCTCGGCGTGGAACTGGCGGGCCAGTCCAACACCGGCGGCGTCAGCCGCACGGTCAGCTCGCTTTTTGGCCTCAGCGATGCTGGTCCGATCTCCCCGGGCCGGGTGCTGCCAGTCGCCGCCACCGGCGCCAGCGCCGTGGTCCTCAACCCGGGGGATTACGCTGCGGTGGTGCGCGCGCTCCAGACCAAGCTCGATGCCCGCGCCGTGGTGCGCACCCGGGTAGTGGTCAACAACAACGCCAAGGCGGTGGTCAACGGCGTGGAGCAGCAGCCGCTGACCTCCTCCAACAGCAACTCCACCGTGGCCACCACCAGCATCAGCGGCACCACCGATGCCGGCACCCAGGTCTCGGTGTCGCCGCAGATCAGCAGCGCCGACTACATCACCCTCTCCTACGACATCACCGAGAGCACCTTCCTCGGCCAGGCCACCATCACCTCCACCGGCACGGTGATCCCGCCGGCCAAGCGTGCCGACACCCTGTCGAGCGTGGCCACCATCCCCGATGGCTTCACCGTTGCCCTCGGTGGCCTGTCCCACCGCAACACCGGGTTGAACCGATCCGCGGTGCCGTGGATCGGCGACGTCCCGTTGCTGGGTGCCCTGTTCCGCAACGATACCGACAGCAACGGTGATTCCCGCTTCTTCATCTTCATCCGCGCCAACGTTCTGCGCCATGCCACCTTCGCCGATCTGCGCCGGCGGGCGGACGCGGCGACCGTCGAGGCCGGTCTCGCCGACGAGGATGGGCCACGGCCGGAACCGCAGATCCTGCGCTGAGCCGATGCCGTCCCGCGCATCCCTGTCGCGCCGAACCGCCATGACCCTGGTCGAGGTGCTGGCGGTGGTGGTCCTGCTGGGCTTGGTCGCCGCCGTCGTCGCTCCCAGCCTGCTGCGGGCCCGCACCGGTACGGCTGCTCCGGAGCTGGCCCGCTGCCTAGATGAAGCCCGATTGGCGGCGGTGGGTCGTGGCCTGACCGTGGACCTGGTGGCGCAGGGCCTGACCTGGCCACGCACCCCGACCGCCGTGGCCGATGGCAGACTTCCCGAGGCCAGCTGTTCCTGGCAGGACGCCCGGGGCCAACCCATCGACCGCCTAGCCATTGATGCCCATGGGCGGCACCAGGATCTGCGCCTGACCCTGACCACCGCCGCCGGGGTCAGCGCCTGGCAGGTCCAGGGCATTGCTGGCACCTGGGTGGCGGAATGACCACCCGCGGCTTCTCGCTGCTGGAGGTCCTCGCCGCGGCGGTGGTGGTGGGGCTGGTGGCCGCGGTGGTGGTGCCCTGGACCATGCGCCTGCATCGGCGCAGCGGTGGCGCCGAGGAACGGGTGGCGGCCCGCGCCTGGCTCGACCAGCATGTGGCAACCGTCACCGCGCGCCCCTTGCCGGTCAACGAACCCATCGACGGCCATCTGGGCTGGTGGGTGCAGGCCTTTGCCGTGGACGCCGATGGGCCGCTGGCTGCGGGCAGTCCACCGCGGCGGTATGCCCTGGTGGTGGTGGCGACGGGGGCTGATCCCACCGCCCGCCGGGTAGCGGAACACATCCATCTCCTGCCCGAACCAGGGCTGCCCTGATGCGGTGCCGCGTGCCGCGATCCGGCATGACCCTGATCGAAGTGGTCGCCGCCATCAGCGTGCTGGGCCTCCTCGCCGTCGGGCTCTTCGCCTGGACCGCTACCGAGGTGCGCGCGGCGCGTACCACCGAGGCGCGTCTGCAGGCGTTCGCCGCCGCGGTGCAGATCGCCCGCAGTCTGCGCGACGACCTGGCCGCGTCGGTTCCCAACTCCCAGGGCAAGCGCGTCACCCCGACTCCCGACCTGCTGCTGCACTACACCACCCTGCAGCCGACCCCGGGTGACCCGGCCGGTGCCCATGCCGTGCGCTGGGTGTGGGTTGCGGCCGACCGGGCCCTGTGGCGCGGGGTGGTCGGTGCCCAGCCCACCCTGGTGGCGCGCTGGTGTGCCCAGGTCCAGGTCACCCAGGATGGTCAGCAACGCTGGTGGCTCACCCTCAGCGATCAGCCCACCGGAGAACCCTGGCGTTTTCTCATCGGGGCCGAGCCGTGACGCGTTCGCGCGCGGGCGTGGCCCTGCTCATCGCCCTGGCGGCGGTGGTGGTGGTGCTCGCGGCCATCACCACCGGGGTGGTGGCTATCGGCAGCGCGACCGCCCATGGTGCCGCCGCCGACGAGGACGCCCGCCTGCATGCCCTCCGCGACCTGGGGGAACGGCTGGCCCAGCGGTGGCTGGCCCAGCACGGCCAACGCCTAGTGCTGCCACCGGCAGGCGGTGGCACGGTGGTGTGCGCGGATCGCTGGGTGACAGCGGGGGGCCAGGCGGCCCTGGTGGTGACGGTGTTCGATGGCCTGGCGGGCATCCCACCGTCCTGTGCTGGCCCGACCGGCGCCCTGCGCGATCAGGTGCCGGGTCCACTGGCGGCGGCCATCTCCGAGGATCCGCCCCCGTTGACCGGTTCGACTTCGGACTGGCTGGAACGGCTGCCGGTACCCGGGGGGTGGACCCGCTTTCCGGCAGTGCCGGCCAGCGCCCTGCCGTCCTGGGTGACCTGCCGTGAGATCGGCCTGCCGTCTCTCGCCGGGGATGGTCCGCCACCCCTGGGCGTGAGCGATCCCCCGCCGGCGCTGGCGCTGGTGCTCGCCGCGCATTCCGATGGGCGCATCAATCTCAACACCGCTCCCGAGGCTCTCCTGCGCTCCGCGGCCCACGTCATCCCGGGCATCGCGGTGGCCGAGGTGCTGGCCCATCGCCAGCAAGGGCAGGTCAGCGCGGCGCCATCGTCCGCAGGGGGTCCCCTGGTGTGGGTGGCCACGTCGGATCGCTGGTGCATCCGGGTGGATGCCTGGGTCGACGGTCGTGCCCGTGCCTGGTGGGTGGTGATGGCTGGCAATCCGGGGGCATGTCGCATCGTGCAGCGCCATGACTGCCCACCGCGTGCCGATGAGCGCGCCCCCTGAACGCGCGGTGCGCGCCCAGGTGCTGGGGTGCGCCCTGGCGCTCGGGGTGGTGGTGGCGGCCGTCGGTGTGTGGGCCTTCCTTCCCCTGCCGGCGTTCGTGGGCCCTGAGCAGACGGTGCGCCCGCTGGCGTCTGCGCCCAACCCTGCCGCGACCATCTCGCCCCTGCATTGGGCGGTGGACCTGGCTCCCGGCGAGGGCGGTCAGGCGGCTTCTACCATGGTGAAGCCCGTGCTGCTCTCGATCCTGCGCCGGGGCGAAACCTGGCAGGCAGCCATCGACCCTGGGGATGGCAGTGGACTGACCCTGGTGACTGCTGGCGCCAGTCTGGCCGGCGGTCGTTGGCAGGTGGTGGCCGTCGACGCCCAGGGTGTGACGGTGCGGGGTGATCAGGGCGAGCAGCGCCTGGAGTTGGCTCGATGACCGGCGCCACGATTCCGGCCGAGGAGCTGTATTGGGGTCTGGTGGCGCCGATGCCTGGGCGGCGCATGTCGGTCTCTTTTCGCTGGGAGCGGGTGCTGCCGCTGCCGGTGGAGCGATTGCACCATGTCGCCACCCCCCTGCCGGATGGTCGGGTGGTGGTGGTGGGGATCGAACCGGAGCGATTCCAAGCCTACCTGGCTGGGCGCGGGGATCTGGGGTCCCAGCATTGGACGTTGGTGCCGGATGGCTTGCCTGCCCCGCTGCGGGACGAGCCGGCGGTACCCGCCGACCTGTGCCAGCGGCTGAACCTGCTGGTTGGCCCGTTCGAGCCGGCGGTGCGGCGCACCTGGCGTCAGCGACGGGCCTGGATCATTCATGGGGCCTGTGCCCTGATCCTGTTGTTGGTGGTGGTCGGGGTTGAGCGACGTGCTCGCGCAGCCGCTCATGCCGCCGAGGCCCTGCGTATCCAGACCCGGCGGGCGGTGGTGGCGGCAGTGCAGGCGCCACCCCAGGACCTCCACCCGGAACTGCGCCTGCTGGCGGAGACCCGTCGCCTGGAACAGGCGGCCGGGGCAGGACGCTCCACCGCACCAGCCGTAGTTCCGGTGGTAGATCAGCTCTGGCGGTCATGGCCCCGTGACCTGCGCATTCAGGTGTTGGCACTCACCGCCACCGGTGAACGCATCGTCATCCGTGGCCGGGCGCCCGGCATGGCGGAGGCTGACCGGCTCCGCGCTGCGCTGGCAGGTGCTCCGCCTGCGGGCTGGCGCTGTGAGCCGTTGCAGGTGCAGCAGCAGGATGCCCAGGCAGCGTTTGTCATCGCCCTAGTCCCCGAGCGGGCTGCCGCTGGAGGTGGGCGATGATGTTCACGTCTTCAACTCGTCCCTGGCTGATGCCGGCAGTGGCATGGACTGTGGCTTTCTGGCTGGTGCTGCTGTGGGCCTGGTGGCGCTGGGGGTCGGCTGCGGACGCGCTGGAGACGGCGCGCGGAGAGGCTTCAATCCAGCAGCGCCAGATTGATCGTCTCGCCGAGCTACGTCAGCAGGGGGTGGCGGTGACGGGCGCACGGCCGGATGCCGACCTGGTCGCACGGGTGCACCAGAGTTTAGCAGCGGCGGGGGTTCCCCCCACCGCCTGCCAAGGCATCACCCCGCGCAGCGAGCCGGGCGGTACCGGGGGTGTCCGACGGGTGAGCGCCCAAGTGCAGCTGCGTGGGCTGTCGCCGGCTGACTTAGGCGGGTGGTTGGGGTCCTGGCAGGGGCAGAACCCGGCCTGGCAGGTGATCGGGCTGGACGTGGCCAGGATTGTCGGCCAGGGCAACCGCTTTGAAGCGACGGTGCTGATGGCGGCCACCTCATATGAGTGAGATGCGGTCATCGTTTGGCATGAAGGTTCGACGTAATTGATGAAGAGATCATCACTTGACCGACTACGGGGGAAAAGTAAGACTCCGCCCCGTGACTCGCCCCCTCATTGCCCTAGCAGTTGCCATCGCGGTCATCGCGATTGCCGTGTTTGCCCTGCGATCCCCGTCGCCGACCGGCGTGGACTCAGCGAAAAACACGTCTTCTCCCTCACCAATGGCATCGCAGGCTCCGGCGGTAGGCACTCCGGCGGCCAATAAGGCCCCCGCTGCGCTGGCCCAGGCGGCAGGCGCAGATGCGGCCCAAACGGCCGATACGGATATCACCAAGCCGTGGACGACCCAGCCGGTCAAGGCCGACGCCAACCCGCAGGTCAAGTCCGTTGCTGACGCCGCGCAGTCCGATCAACACCCTGAACGCCTCTCGCCGATGATTGCTCCGGCAGCCTTTGACCAGGTTGCGTGGAATACCAACCCGTCGGGGTATCTGGCAGTTACCGAACCGGGTCGGGTCTTCCAAACGGCGCAGCCATCTCCGACGGCCCCCATCCTCGTGGCTGAGGGGCCGACCGCCGCAACGGTGGCGCGCGGTGAGTCGACCTCCCTGCGCGTGAAGGCGATTCCTGGGGCCGCTGTTTCGTGGACCTCCTTCGACTTGGGGTCCTTCGACAACAAGCTGCCGTCCATCACGGTGGCGGCTGACCGCGATGGCGTGGCCTTGGTGACCTTCACTGCCACCCCGGGCGTGTCGGGACAGGTGAACATCCTGGCCGGCAGCCCGATGGCGAGCGGCCAGGTGCGCTTCACTCTCACCGTTCCCGGCCATCCCATCACTCCACTACCCGTGGCTGCAGCCGGAGTGCCGGCAGCAACCGCGACCCCCTGATCATCCTACCTGCATTCGCATACCCAAAGGACCATCCACATGTCCATGTCAACTCGCCTTGGTGTTGCATCATTGATTGCAATGGGGTCTCTTGCCGCGGCTGAGGGAGGCCAAACGGTTACGAAGGTACTTGGGGAAAATGTCACCTCCAATACAGTAACGACAGTATGTGATAACGTCACGCACAGCAAAACCTGCACCACCACGACAATAGAGTCTGGTGTCATATGCAAGGCAGATGGCAGTGTGTTGAGTAAATGGTCTGATAGCACCACTGAATGCAGCAGTGGCTCGTTGATTGACAACTTGTCACTGAATCACCTTCATTTTGCTGATGACTACCGGTTGGACACCACCCTGGGCGGGTGTGCGTCGTGCGTGTCGGAGCATGCCTTGGGCCAGTTGCGCCAGCGTAATGCCCTGCCCAGCCTCGCGCTTCATCGCGTGCATCGCTACCGCGACATGACCGTAGACAGCAGTTATGGCCCGGGCGTTTTCCAGACCTTCGACACCAAGTTGTACCTGACGGTGGACGCCGCCGGCGAGCGGCACATCGAGTACTTCGATCCGCTGGCGCTCAACAGCCGCAAGTTCACCGACGGGTCCTGGTCGAACCCCTGGGGGTGCACGGATGTCCTCGACGGCATCTACACCTGTGCGGTCAGTTGACCACCGACCAGGCGTTGGCCGCTACCGCGGTTCTGACCCTCAAGGACGGCGAGCAGCGTACCTTCCAGATCGTGACCATCGGTTCGGCCCGGGTGGGTCGCATCGTGAAGTACCAGGAACCCGACGGTTCGGCCATGACCGTCAGCTACCGGTATGCCCCGACGGATGACCTCGGCGGTTCGCCGGCCCGGTTGTGGCAGATCAATCAGGTGACCGACGCTTTCGGACGCTCGGCGACCTTCGTCTACGGCAGCCAGCAGCAGTCGGGTCGGTGGGCGGTGGAGCGGATCGACTTCCCCGGCAACCAGTCGGTCTCCTACACCTATTCCGGCGGCATGCTGGCGGGCGCGACCCTGGCCAATGGCGACCAGGCCACCTTCGTGCGCGGCTATTCGGCCTCCGCCAAATGCATCACCGTCGCCTACAACGATCCGGCCGCCAAGGACGAGCACCGGCGCAAAACCGCCTACCTGACCACCACCTATACGCGGATTGCCGACACCGGCAGCGTCTTCCCCCAGTCGGCCCAGCTCTTGCGCATGCTGGTCAATGGCGCCGACGAGGTATCGTATCTGAACTTCCCCCACCCCTGGGGAACGGCCCCGTACATCTACGAGGGTGCCGGGCGGATGTACTACGATGCCTTCTACATGCCGGGCGACCTGGAGCACCGGCGGCAGTTTGCCAAAACCTGGTACATCGAACAGGCGACCCCGACCTCGCCGGTGACCTACGCCCACGTCAAGGCGAACTGGGAATCCACCTACGGCACGGACTCGTACAAGGCGGCCTCCGCTGTGCGCGAATGGTACCGAGGGACCCCGTCCAAGCTGGTCAGCCCGCAGGGTCTGGCATTGACGGTGACCTATGGGACCGATGGCCACCTCAGCCAGGCCACCTACCCGGACGGCACGACCTCCCTGGTGCGCTATGACCAGAATCAGCGCATGACCTTGTCGGTGGATCGGCTCAAGCGGGCCGAGGCCGGTACCTTCGACAGCCAGGGCAATCAACTGACCAAGACCGTCGGCCTGCGCTGGAATTCGACCACCCAGCTCACCGAGACCACGGCGGATACCGCGACCTGGACATACACCTACACGACCGTGAATGGCGTGGCCCGCCGGGCATCGGAAACCGATCCGCGCGGCAACCGCACGGATTTCGCGTACGATGCCCTCGGCCAGTTGGCCAGCGTTACCGAACCGGCCGACCAGGCCGGCGGCCCGCGAGCGGTGACCTCGTATGGGTATGACGGCAATGGCCGCGTGACCCAGATCACTGCTCCTGGTGGAACGGGAACGGTCACCACCCAGCTGGCTTACGACTCGCGCAACCGGCTCACCACCAAGACCTATGCCGATGGCAGCACCGACCAGACCGTGTACGGGACGGGCGTCGACGCCAACCTGGTCGCAGTAGAGATTGATCGCAACGGAAACCGCACCGAGCATGGCTATGACGGGGCGGGACGACGCATCAGCACGCGCAGGCTACCTCCGACCGGCGCCACCGTGCTCGCCTCAACGGCCTGGACCTACCAGCCGGGCACGACTCTGGTCGACACGAAGACTGTGGATGGGACGCTGTCGACCTTCCAGTACGACACGCGCCGTCGCACCACCAAGGAGACGGTGGCTGCTTCGGCGTCGACGACCCTGCTGACCCAGTACGCCTATGACACCAAGAACCGTCTCCAAGCGGTGACCGACCCCTACGGTCGGCGCACGTGGCGGGCTTATGATAGCCTGCAACGCCCGGTGCGGACGGTGCAGGAACTGCTGCCGGGAACCGTGGCGGCTCCCAGCGATCCCACCCAGTGCCAAACCTTCCTCAATGGATTGGCGCGGATTCTCACCGCCAACCCCAACTATGTCATCACCGATCGGACCCTGGACGCCGAGTCCCAGGAGGTGACGGCCACGAACGGTCGCGGGGCGGTACAAAGCATGGCTTACGATGGCCGGGGCCGTCTCGTAGCGCGCACCGAGGCCACGGGCATGCCCGAGGCAGGAACCACGACCTTTGCCTTTGATGGCGCCAACAATGTGATCCGCGCCACGGACGCCCGTGGGACGGTGACCGAGTATACCTACACGGGCCGGAATCTGCGGGCGAGCCAATCGGTGGCAGTGGGGACCCCTGTCACGGCAACCAAGACCACGACCTATACCTTGAGTCGCAAGAAGGCCACCGAGAGCGACTTCCGCGGCAATGTGACCACCTTCCAGTATGGCACCTGCTGCGATCGCTTGGTGAAGGTCCTCGATCCGCTGGGGTACCAGACCTCTTTTGCCTATGATTTCATCGGCAATAGCACGTCGGTAACGGATGCGAACGGGATTGTTGGGACCACCACCTACGATGGCTTGAACCGCGTCATTGCCCAAACCAATGGCCTCGGCGAGACCACTACGTATGCCTATGAGGCGAACGTGGTGGATGGACAGGGCCTGGAAGTCGCCAATCCTGCTTGGATTGCTGGTTTGAATCGCGGTAGTGGTGCCGGTGGCCTCATCATAGTGGCGACGAACCCGGCCGGTGAGGTGACGGTCCAGGTCGCTGACGGGTTGGGGCGCGAGTTGCGTCGCATCAACGGCAATGGGGCCGCATGGACCACGGCCTACGACACCGTGTCGTCGGGGCTGGTGGAAGTTCGTGCAACCGATCCGGTGGCAGCGACCACGGTTCACCGTCTCGATGGTGCAAGCCGCGCCCGCCAGCAGGTGGACGCCCTTGGCAAGGTGACTGCACGTGGCTTCGATGCCGATGGCAATCTGGTATCGCATCGCGATCCGCTTGCTATCGGGTTCGATGCGGTGTTCGATCTGCGAAATCATGAGATCGGCCGAACCGACACTGCCGGTGCCACGACCCGTCGCGGGTATGATGCGGAGGGGAATGTGGTTAGCGAGACGGACCAACTCAACCGGGTCCAGACCACCGCTTTTGATGTGCGCAACCGCAAGGCCAGTGAAACGGACCGCAATGGCGGTGTCACGCAGTTTGCCTATGACCAGGACAGCAACCTGCTCAGCATCACCGACGCCGAGAACAAGATCACGACCTATGTCTATGATGCACGCAGTCTGTTGACCCAGGAAACCTTCCCGGCCGGCCAGCAGACGCCGGGTACCACGGACCGCCGCAGCTACACCTATGATCCGGGCCGGCGTTTGGCCTCCCGCACCGACCAGGCAGGGGTGGTGACGACCTACCAGTACGACGCAGCCAACCGTCTGGTTGCCCGTCAGTACCCGGACGGCTTGAACGACACCTATGGCTACGATACCACCGGCCGCCTGACCAGTGCGGTGAGTGCCCGGTATGGTTCCACCGTGCGCCGGTTCTACACCGACAACGGCGAGCATGCCGGCCGTCTGACCCGTGAGGAACAGGTGATCGGCGGCACGACCTACACGGTCGGCTACGCCTATAGCGCCGATAACCAGCCAACTGAGGTCACGTACCCGGACGGCACCGTGCTGGCCCGCACCTTCACCCCCCGCAAGGAGTTGGCGCAGGTTGCCATCGGCGGCGGATTGGTTGCGAACCGGAGCTACGACGATGCGGGTCGCCTGGTCGCTACGGCCCTGGGCAATGGACTCACCGAGACCCGGACGTATGTGCCGAACGACCATCTCGTGGCCGGCATCGTAACCCCCGGCGTGGCGCAGTTCGCCTACAGTTACGACGCAGCCAAGCGCAAGACGGCGGAGGACGATGGTCTTGATCCGCAGCGCAACCAGGCCTTCAGTTATGATCCGGCCGGCCGCCTGACCTCGTGGCAGCGCGATGGGCAGGAGTCGCAGAACTGGCAGTTGAGCCTGGTGGGCGATTGGCAGTCGATCACGCGCAACGGCGTGACGGAGACGCGGACCCACAGTGATGTGCATGAAACCACCTCGTTGACCGCGGCGGGCGTGACCACGCCACTGCTCTACGACCAGAAGGGAAATCTGGCTCAGGATCAGGATGGCCTTGTGCTGACTTGGGATGTGGAGAACCGCTTGATCCAGGCGCGGGACGCCAGCAACGTGATCCTGGGCAGCTATTCTTACGACGCCTTGGGTCGCCGCATCAGCAAAGCCCTGGGCGATGGCACGGTAACCATTTTTGTGCACGACGGCGCTCGGGTTGTGGTCGAAATCACCGGATCGATAGTGAAGCGCTTCACGCATGGGACCTACATCGACGAGGTTCTGGCATTTGATGTTGGTGCGGTTCGATCCTTTGTCAGCGGCAACCATCTCTATTCGCCAACCGCTGTGACCAGTGCGGCCGGAACCGTGGTCGAACGCTTCCGTTACGACGCCTATGGAAAGCAGGCCGTTCTTGCGCCAGATGGGACGTTGAGAGGGGCTGCTGTAGCGGGTTTGGGGCGTGGATTTACGGGGTTCTACTACGATGTGGAAACTGCGTTATTGTATGCAAGGTCGAGATATTTCAGCTCGAAGGCCGGTTCCTATGTTTCGCGAAATGAAAATTCGGCTGGGCCCGGATGGGGATACGTGGATTTATTCGAGGAGGGGGTGGAATTAATGTATGTAGACATGTTGTCCAAGGACGGTGTCTATGTGGATGGAATGACCATGTACCTTGGTGGCATTGGTATGTTCCAGACGATCGACCCAACTGGAGCCCCTGATCACCATGGATATCCCCTGCACCTTGGAGGATCAAACGATCAGCCTTTGTGGGACCTTACCAAAGAACAGCACGACGCTGTGCATGATTATTTCAGAAAGGAAGGAATGCCCAAAGAGAATCCAGAGAAGGCGTTAGAGAAGTGGAAGGGACTCTCAGATGCGCAGAGGGAAGAGCATATTCGTGAATCCCTTCGCAAGGCCGGAATTCCTGATTCTGAAATTGACAAACACATGGATGAAATGAAAAAAGGGTCGAATCCAAATAAGAAAACCGAACGAGGCAAGCATTCCAAGAAAAAGATAGACGGCAGAAAACATGCGCCCCCTAAGCCCGTGGCGGGAGCCGGGGTGGGAACTAAGGTGGTTCGTAAAGTGGCGGGAAAGGCGTTGTTTGTGTTAAATGTCTACGACGTATACGACCAGGGTGCAAAGGAACAGGATTCGATTAATGACTGGCTGAAGGATTGTATGTCAAGCTGCTATGGCGACTCAAGTTGCGAGGAGAAATGCAGGGATTCGCACAAGAAGCAAACGGTTGCAAACTCTTTGCAAACGGTTTGTAGGTGGGCGTTCTGATGTGGCGCTTACGTGGCCCATCTGCAAATGACGAGGCGTTAAGGCGATATATCCAACGAATGAATAAAAGGGTGACGAGACTGGAAATTCGAAATCCAGCCTTCACAAAGGATGTTTTTGTAGAGTTTTGCGTTAAGGCGAATGCTTTGGGATCGTTGAACGCGGCTGATGTCGGCGGAGGTCGAGGCTGGATTGTTGATTGTCTCAGGAAGGTTCAGTCTATAGAATACTTTGAAATGGCCGATGTGGAAATTGACGGAGAAACACTGAGAGGGATGAATGATTGGAAGGGTCTGCGGAGCCTGACCATGAGAAGGTGCTATTTTACAGAGAGTCGCACGTTGCTTGTGACGGGTGAGAGGGCGACTGGCGTAACGATAGATGGATGTAAAAATATGGGTGGTGGACTTAATTGCAGTGCAAGCAAGGACATGCAGTCAATCGCGCTGATGGGGGTGGATTTGAGAGGGTTTTCGTTGGACGTTCCTATTGGCCTCCGGAATCTTAGTTTGTCGTTTCAGGAAAGTCGGAATACAGATTGCATGGCCAACATCTTTAGGGATGTAAATGCCTTGTCGTATAACACCCTGGATTTTAGGGAGACTAGCGTTGATAATCATTGGGTGCATAATCACCTATGTGGTCTAAATGCCTCCGTGGATACATTGGTGTTGTCTTCATCAAGGGTGGTATTAGACGGGGCGCTGGCGGACGCATTGTCAACAATACGTGGTTTATCTTGTGTCCACATTGATGGGTTAAATGGAGATGGTGAGTGGCTTAAATCGCGACTTAAGGAAAAATCACCGAGCGTTAGATCGGTGATATATTAGGTTCAGAGCGCTGTGCTTACTGTGCAAATATTCGTCGCCATTCTTTTGCCCCGATCATCATCTGCGGCGGCATATCCAGAACCAGCAGTCGAGACGGTCATAGCGCATACTCCTGGGATCGCGGCAACTATTATGGTGTATTTTCAGCGACCGGGACAAGCGTGTCTCCGCGTGTGCCGAGTGCCTTGAGCGCCAATTCTATGACAGGGTTGATCCCGACCACCTTCTGCCACTCCTCGCCTGGCAGTTTGTAGGTCACGGTCTGGAGTTTTGGAAAAAGCTCAAAGTAGAATCTCGTGGTGATCTTTGGACTTGGCTTATTTCTGTGGTACGGGAGTCCTGTGTTCCACTTCACCAAGGTCATTCTCACCGTGCGTTGGATCAGCGTCCAGACCATGAGTCCGATCAGATAAAGAAAGCAGAGTGCGGCAATTCGTTTGGGGGTTTCCAGGTAAATCGGGTTGAGGCCCCTGGGACCACTTCCGGATTTCAACCAGGAAAAGCCATGTTCGCATAGATACTGATTTCTGTACGCGTCTATCATCTCGGCATCGGCAATCTGCCACCCCGGGTTTCGCGTGCGGATCTGGATGAAGGTGGCTGACAGGCGCAGGCGCTCCATGACCTCCGCCTCGGGCACGAACACGGTGGTATACGTGATTCGGTAGTGCCGCTCGGTCTCCAGGTCTTGCTCCGGTTGTTTGCGAGGGCGTCCTGGGCCGCGCCGGAACGGTCCAGCGATTTCATGGACTGTGGCGACCAAGTCGAGAGTGGTGAAACCAGCTTCGGCCATATTGCGTTTAGCTGCCCGCTCAGCGTCTTCGACGCAGGCATAGGCCACCGCGTGCCACTCCGCGATCTGTCGCTGAACCTGCTTTGATTCTGATGTCTTGGTCCGCTGAAGGGTGCCCAACTTCTGACGAAACAGAGCAGAGGAGAATACGCGAACTGCGCGAGCGGGGATGTGAAGCTGCTGGCGACTTGGCTTGCCGTCTGGCTTAGTCGATGGGACTTCAATCGTCAGCACTTCCTCGACGTCGAACCCGGAAATCTCGTAAAAGTCTGGCTCCTTTGAGCCCTTTGGCGCAGATCGCTCAACGCGCTCCATGGAGGAACACGAGGCGGCCATGATCTCGCGGTGCAGGCGATGATGCCGTGGAAGTCGAGACAAGAGACGTAGTCCTTCGCGTTGCACCAGTGCCAGGACTGGACCACACCACCCCTTACTGTCGGCTACACAGCAGACCTCCCTGGGATCGCGCACGAGCGAACGAACGCGCTGAAAGAACTCGGCGGCCGACTCACTGTCCGAGCGATTCCCGTCCAGCGCCTTTCCATAGAGCGGAACGCCCCCATCCCGAGTGACTAGCGACCCGAACATGATTTGCTTCAGGTCTGGCCGGTGGTCCTTGGAGTAGCCATGGGTGACCAATGGCGGCTTGCTCGAACCATCGCTCATCGAACCAAAGCCCTCACTCTCATAGGCGCCAAAAAAGCTCAGCGAGGTGGTGTCGAAGTGCAGGAAGTCAGTGCCAAGGCGAAACTGGTCGACAGCCTGCAAAGCGATGCCGGTCATCAGTCGGTCTAGATCCGCATCAAAGAGGTCGTCGAGTGCTTTCGCTAGGCGCTCCTCGGTAAACTCGGCCAGGTTGAATCCTTTACCTGCGTGCTAAGGAGCCGCAGGTTGCGGAAGTGCTGAATGGGTCTATATATACCCATCATGAACCCCTTGATCCAATCCGCCTCTCTGCCTGACTTTCTAGCCCAGCACGCCACGCAGGAGGCCTGCCTGGCGCGGATCCGGGAGCGCCGATGGCCGCAGGGGTTCGTGTGCCCGCACTGTCGTCATGCCGGGGGCTACGCGCTGCCCGGGCGGCGAGGTTTCGAGTGCATCGGATGCGGGCGCCAAACGTCGGTGACCAGCGGCACGGCCTTCGCCTTCTTCAAGCTGCCGCTGCCGAAGGTGTTCCTGGCGATGTACCTGATCTCGGCCAACAAGCAGGGGATCTCGGGGAAATCGCTGGCGAAGCACGTGGGGTGCAGTGGTCCAACGGCCTGGCATCTGTTGCACAAGCTGCGGCATGCGATGCAGGAGCGGGACGAGGGCTACCGCCTGGCCGGCCTGATCGAGGTGGATGAGGCCTATGTCGGCGGGCTTGCGGCCGGGGCTGGAGTGCGCGGACGATCGACCAAGCACAAGACACCGGTGCTGGCGATGGTCGAGAAGATGGGCGATAACCTCACTGGCTACATTGCCTTGCGCCCAGTGGCCGATGTCACCTCCAAATCCCTTCTCAAGGTCATTGGCGCCAAGATCCAACCCGGCGCCCAGATCCGCACCGATGCTCTCAGCAGCTATACGGCGCTGACACAGAGGGGCTTCGTCCATCGGCCGGAAGTCAGCCTGGGCGGCAAGCGCTCCGCCATCCAGTTCAAGCTCGTCCATCGCCAGATCTCCAACCTCAAGAGCTGGCTCCTGGGAACCCACCGCAACACCTGCCGCCGGCATCTCGACCTCTACACCGCCGAGTTCTCGTGGCGCACCAACCGGCGAAACCGCTATCGCGACGCCAAGCCCGATGGGCAGGAACAGACCATCACCGACCGCCTCCTCACGGCCATGGTTGCCAGCAGGCACTGGGCCTGGACCAAGATCAGAAAGCATCGCTGGACGCGCAGAAAAATGACGGCCGCGTGAGTTCCTGCGGCTCGTTAGCACGCAGGATCCTTTATCCTTCATGATCGTGGCCATGTCGTACGGCGCCAGTCGATCCGCCATGCGCCAAAGATCATGGTGGCCGAGGAATACGCCGCACAAGATTACTGACACACAATCGCTGGTCGACACCTTGCTCCGACGATCATCTCGAACGGCGTGGTCAATTACGTTGAGCACGCCGGTTCGGCGGAGAATATCCAATACCACCGGAAGATGGCAGAGGCGCTGGGGAATTCCGATGTCGATATCCATGATGCAGAGGCTCCCAAAGATGAGCCTGTAGTATATGGACATTAAACTCGAAAGATACATTTAGCCTTTCAACAATTTGCTATTGATGTAACTCGTGCGACCCAAGAGTTGAGCCTCAATGCGTCGTAGTTATCAACAGCGCAAGCCGTTATTGGGCCATCAGATGCGCACGATCCCAGGAGTCGACGTCATGTGAGGTTTCGGCAGAATGATGAATGGTGTGAACCGGACCGCTGTGCTGCCCGGTTCACACCACTGATGTCAGCCGCTGGTGGCACCCAGCGCCTTGGCCGTCTCCTTGCGCAGGCGCGCACCCAACTCAACGGCAGCAGGATCACGTGCTGTTGTGCTGTCGGCGGCCCCATCGCCCAGTTTATCGCTCATCAGCATGCCCAGCAGGACTTCAATCATCCCCGATCCACCGCCTGTCCCAGGTGATCCTCCTCCATTCATCACCACCCGGGGCACCAGGGCCGCCCCTGACCGCTCGACGGCGGCGGCGAACCGTTCCATGACCTGCTGGGTCAGCTGGTAGCGCGGGCCTCCGTAGGCTCGCACCTGCTCCTCGATGGCGAGCGCCTGGGCGACGCCCAGGCGCGCCGCCCGTTCCGCATCAGCCCCAGCCACCGCCTTGATGCGGGAGGCTTCGCCCAGGGCCATGGTCTTGACCTTGTCGGACTCGGCCTCCGCGAGGATGCGGATGGTCTGGGCGTTCTGCTGGCTGCGGGCGAATTCAGCCTTCCCTTCATTTTCGCGGATTGAGATCGACAGCTCCGACTTGGTGATGTCGCTTTGCACCGTGGCGCGGGCCTGGGCCTCGCGCAATTCGCGCTCGGTGGTGGCAGCTGCCTGCTGGCGCTGGTAGGTCTCGATCTGTTCGCGTGCGACCTGCCGCGCGCGCAGCTGGTCGAGGATGGTCTCGATGCTGCGATCATCCTTGTCCGAGGCCGGGGTACCGATGAGCACCTCCTGGAGATCCAGGTTGTAGAGGGCGAACTTGGAGCGCATCTCCTCTGATGCCCGCTTCTGGATCTGGGCGCGGTTGTGAATCAGCTCGATCAGCGTCATGGTCTGCCCGATGTCCTTGAAATATGCTGACACCATCGGATCGAGGGTTTGCTCGACCAGCTTCTTGATGTCACCGAACCGCTGAATCACCAGCGGGGCCTGGCGGTAGTCGATGTGGATGACCACCGACAGCGGGAGCTTGGGCTGGAAGGCATCGCGGGTGATCAGCGATATCTCGCTCAGATTCTCGTCCAGGCGATGGGAGCCGGCCTCGCTGCGGATCCACTTGAGGATGATGTTGGTAGTCGGCACCTTGCGGACCTGTCCGGCATAGGTGTTGAAGGGATACTTGCCGGGCAGCAGGGGTTCGCTCCAGACGCCCCGCTTGCCGCGCTCGACCATCTCGCCATGGCTGTAGGCGGTACCAGACAGGTCTTCACCCTTGTCGCCGGTGTAGCTGACCACAACCCCGACCTCGCCGACCTCGATCATGGTCTTGGGCTGCAGTTCGACGGTGGCAAACAGGCAGTTGATGCAATACGTGCCCTCCGCCAGGACCTGGAGCTGGCGCCCACGCATGCCCCGGGCAGTCAGGAAATGCTCAGGTTCCTGGAACTTGTTGTGATACGTGGCGATCTGGGCCGGGTTGTCGCCGACGATGGGGGCGATGATTTCGCCCGCCGGCAGGGACGGGCCCTCGTGCACCGTGACGATGCCGATCAGGTCCTTGTCATCATGGATGACCAGGGGCGTGAAACCGCGCCGATCCACCACCGTGCGAGCGAGCGAGGAGATGACCTTGTCCTCGTTGGTGTCCATCATCAGTCCGTAGGTGCGCTCGCGCGTCACCACCACGAACTGGGCCTGGTTGATGGCATAGGTGCCTTCGCGCAGGACTGCCCGTTGGGGGCCCTTCTGGCCGTGGCGAGCGAGGAAGCCGCGCACGTCCTGGAAGTCGCCGCCAGCGCTGAAGCCCAGGGTCTGGCCGGGCGACAGCGGCAGCCCATCCCGAGCGAAGACGTAGCCGATCGATCCCTGGGGGATGGTGACTAGCGGAGCTTGGTGAATGCGGTATTGGAACGGCGGAAAGAGGTGGAAACCGCCGCGCAACACCTCGGGCTGGTAGCCGGTCTCGCCATCCAGGGCGATCAGGCCATGGCGCAGCGGCCGGGTCCCGAACAGCTTCTCGACCACCCCAACGCGGTTGTTGGGGATGAAGCGGATGACCCCCGACACCCGGACGAGGATGGCGAGGACGAGGGTGGAGATGGTGATGGTGAGGATGATGGTCAACATGGGGGCTCCTTCCGGTGTCGCGCAGCGACGCCGGATCACAGAAGGACGTGCACAGCCCTCACCGGCCGAAGGGCCGATGCGATGGCACGCGGGGTGGAGGGAACGTCAGTGTCGGTTCAGCGACCGGGCTGATCGAGTGACGTGCAGGTGCTCGCGACGGGTGGGCATGGCCCCTCCGATGCTGCGAGACGTCCTTCTTCTGGAGAGGAACGTCTCTTCGTTGACGCCTACGAGGTTAGCTGTCGGGCTCGGGCCGAAGAGTGCCCTATGCGTTGCCGCAATTAGCCCCGGGGATGTGGGTCCCCCGCTCCCGGAAGGGATTCGGCGTATGGTGTCGGAAGGCTATCACGACCGGGCGAAAATGCAAAATAGATCGGTGAAAACAGGTCGTCATGCCGATGCGGCGTGGATGGCGCAGGCCAGCGTGGATGGATGGCCTGCGGCGACATCGGAGTGGCGACGCTGTCGCCAGCGGCTGCCCATGTCCACACCGACGGATGGAGTCTTGTGCCCACAATCGTCACCAGGCAGGTTGGCCGAGGCCCGGTCTAGGATTGAGGGCGGGCCACCCAGGTGCACCATGGTTCTCATGCTCATCCGCCGCAGCACGTCGGGGACCAAGCTCCCCCTCAGCGGGGAGGCCGAGTCTCTCCTGGACGCCTACACCGGGGATGATCTGGAGGACATCGTCCGTTCGATCGCCCTTCCGCGGCATTTCGTGACCCAAGCCGAGGAGAATGCCCGCATTGGCGGCTGGCTGGTGGCGGAGTTGTCGCGCTGCGGCTATGCGGCCGCCATCACTGGGGAGTGCCGCACGGTGGTGGCGACGGCAGCCGCCGCCCCGGCGCAGGCCCAGTGCATCGTCGGTGCCCACTACGACTCGGTGCCATCCTCTCCGGGCGCTGACGACAATGCCAGCGGGGTGGCGGCGGTGCTTTCCCTGGCCCGTCACCTCGCGGGGACGCCCGCCACAACCGGTATCGCCTTCGTGCTGTTCAACCGCGAGGAAGACGGCTTGCTGGGCAGCGCCGAATTCGTCCGCAGCCTGCCCCGACCGGCCGCCATCACCGAATGCCATGTCTTGGAGATGATCGGATTCACCGCCCGCGGTCCTGGATCACAACGGACCCCACCAGGTCTTCCCGTCACCATCCGCGAGGAGGGGGATTTTCTCGGCCTGCTCTCCAACAGCGGCAGCAACCGCATCGCCAACGCCGTGGTTGATCTGGTGGGCGCAGCGACCCCTGATCTCCGGGTGTTGGCGTTGAAGACCTACCTGGGGATCGAGCGCCACATCCCCCACCTTCACCGCAGCGACCATTCGCCCTTCTGGCAGGCCGGCATCCCTGCGGTCATGTGGACGGACACCTCGGAGTTCCGCAATCCGCACTATCATCGGTCGTCGGACACCCCGGATACGCTGGACTACGGCTTTCTGCGCCAGGTATCCACGCTGCTGCTCGCCCGGCTGCTCACGCGCCCCGGGTCGCAGGAGAGCTGAGCATGGGCTGGTGGCAGACATGCTGGCCCTGGCGACGGTCGCCCCCGGCAGCACCCAGGCGCACCAACGGCTGCGACGGCCACCCCCAAGTTCGCCATCTCCGTCAGGGCACCGCCGAATTCGAGCAGTTCATCGCCGAGCAGGAGCTGTCTGCCGGCACCAATCTGGCCCATGGGGCCTTTCATCTTTCCAACCTGTTGGCCCTGGATCCAGGGCGGCCACCGTGGATTGCCCTGCTCCGGCGCTATGGCGAGGCGGTCCCTGATTTCGAAACCCTGATTCCGCGTGATGGGGCGAGTGGCTTCTATGCCACCGAGGCGCTGCGCGCCTTCCATTGGCAGCGCCATGGGCGTGTGGCGGAGGCCATCGACTTGCTCTCCCAGGTGGTTGCAGCCAAACCCGACGTGCGCTACCTGGAGGCCTGGGTGTGGGGATGGGTGGAACCCGAGGGCCAGGTGGAATCGCTGCCAGAGCCCACCGCCCTGCTGCTGTTCGGGACGGTGCTCAACCGCCACCCTGAAGTCGCCTATGCCACAGCGGCGCAGCAGCGCGATTGGGCGCGCTGGCTCGCCCTCAGTGAACGGTACTTCCTCCATCATCCCCCGCTCGGGGCTGCCGGTATGGTGCGGATCGGCTTGTTGCGCAAAGGCGGGCGGCTGGACGAGGCACTCGCGCTGGCGCGGCGGGCCCACGATGACGAGAACTCGTGGCATTCCGCCACCGCCCTGGGCTTGGTGCTGCGCAGCCGTGGACAGCTCCCTGAAGCCGATGCCGCCTTCCGCTGCGCCGCCGCCCAGGATCCCGCGGATGTCACCGCTTTGCTGGAGTCAGGGGACATGTTCCTGGATGCCCACCGGTGGGCCGAGGCGGAAAGCCGCTACGCCCGGGTCCTGGAACGACAGGCCGGTCACCCCTGGGCGGACCCCTCCCTGGCGCTGGTGCGTTGGCGCCGGCTGGGAGAACAGGGTGATTGGGACCGGCTGGCCCGGCTGGCAGCAGAGGGCAACACCCGGGCCAGCACCCTGGTCGCCACGTCCCAGGGCCATGAACCGCCCGAACCGGTAGACGCCTCCGCCAGCGTACTGCGTCAGTTGGGGGAGCGGCGCGCCCAGGATCCTGGGTTTGTGATCAACGGCACCTTCGGCCTGACGCTCTCCAGCCAGGAAGCCCCCAGCACCTACCTGGCGCTGCGGATGCAATTCGCCGCCTGGGGATGGCCGGGACGGGTCGAGATCACCGTCCAGCACCCGCCCGGCCGTGGCCCGGACCCACGGGTCTGCGTTGCGCCGGTCGACTCACCGCTCTGGCGCTACCAGGGGACCGACGCCGAACCGGCTCTGCCTCTCCCAGCCGCCGAGGTGCACAGCGCCATCGCTGAGTTGGCTGCCGCTCCCTGGGACGAGGCGCGGGGATGGGCTGCTGCCAGCCGGGTGGCGGAGCGTCTGGGCCCGACAAGCGTTCCTGCGGTGCTCGCAGTCCTGGTGCACCCGCCTGCCCTACCCGTGGGTACCAGCGCCCTGCACTGGCTGCCCCGGGTCCAGATCACGGCGATGCAGGTCCTGGCCCAGATCGACGATGGACCATGGATGGAGTCGGTCCGCCGCTCCGCCCTCCGCTCCGCCTTGCTCGGCCCGCAGGACTGGTGCACGGCCCACGCCGTCCGAGCGATGACCCGCCTGGCGGTGGCGGATCCGACCATCGCCCCGGATGTGCACGCCGCCTTCACGGCGTTGGAGGCGGCGCAGCCCCACCAGGGCTACTGGTCCTGGGTCGTGGAGCTCTACGCCCACTGGTCGCAGCTGCCCCACCTGTTCCCGGAGGAGCGAGAGCGACTCCGCGCACGGCTGGCCCAGGTCCAGGCGGAAGAGTCCGGCTGAGCGGGGGAAAGCCCGTTCGTGGAATCACCACCCTGTCGGCCTGCAGGGAGTCAGTCAGCGATCAGCGAGCTCGTGATAGCGATCATCACGGGTCCCGGGCCAGGCGAGCAACCCCTCGGCCGAGCAACCGACCGATGACCCGGCGGTAGGGCTCTCCACCAGAGAGCGTCAGGCGGAGGGACTGGTGACCCATCGCCAACCACCCCGGGATGACCACGTGCACACCGGCGCTGTCGTTCACCGCCCCGGTGCATGCCAGGGGGATGCCGGCCCAGGACACCTGGACGCCGCCAGCAATGATAGGCCCCAACTCCACCAGGATGTCGTGGCCCCACCACCGCAACGGGAGCGTGCCATCGGTGACCCAGGTGATCGGCTCGTCGCCCGGATGACAGGCGGCCAGGTAGCTACCGCGCCCCTCAATGGTGGCCAAGGAGGGAATCGGCAACCCCGCGCCATCGCAACGCCAGGGCGCGAGCAGAACAGCGCCGGCCACCTGCTCGGTGAGCCAGGTCGCCGCCGGCTCCAGGGCGGTCCAGGGCAAGGCTTGGTGTGACTCCGGCACCACGGTCACCGTGGCGTGTGGTGCCAATCGGCCCAGGGCGGTGATGGCGCTGGGCGGGGCATAGGGGTCGTCGGCACCGGCGATCAGCAGGACAGGGATGGTGATCTTGGGCAGGGTGGCCACCGGCTCGTCCGCCGGAGTCCGGCCGGTCCTGGCGGTGACCGCCTGTTCAACTGCTGTGGTGGACAGCCACCACCGCTGGTACCACGGCGCCTCGCCGCGCCCGGCCTCCAGAGCGTCGTGGAGCCGGGCGTAGGGTCCGACCGCGATGACGCCGGCCAGGCAGGGCTCTTCGGCGGCGACGGCCAGCGCGATGGCAGCTCCCATCGAATAGCCCCACAAGGCCACCGGGCCCTGAAGGGTGCCGTCATGGCGTAACTCGGCGAGCAGCTCGCGTACCAACCGCCGCTCCGCGGGACCGAAGGTGGTGCGCTCCCAGGGCTCTGCGGTAAAGATCGCCAGGTCAACCACGATGGATCGCAAGCCCAGGTTCGCCGCCGCCGTAGCCCACCCCAGGGAGTCGTACATGGTCTGATTCCAGCCATGCAGGATCAGGACGGTGCCACGCGGTGCCGGCATGCAGGGACCATGCCCATCCGGCAGGGTGGGTATGGCCCGCTCGTCACCGTCGACGGCAAACCAGGTCATGGTGTAAGGTGCTTGGCTCGGCTCGATCACACCGATGGCCACCCGCCCGCCGGGGATCGTCACCACCCGCGGACGCACACCGGTGGGCGGTTCCTCGTCCATGGTGAAGTCCAGGGCCATGGGCTGCCGTACGTCCGTGAACCGCCCCATCTGGCCAGCACCCATCTGGGAGGTGGCGATGGCGGCCGGATCAGGCCGGCGCGACTTCTCGCACAGCGACCGCGCCACCTGGTCGGCGCATCCAGCCAGCAGGACCAGCAGGCCGCCCAGGAGGGCATTCCGGCAAGGGCCGAGGCATTGGCCGGCGGAGGGCCGGTCATCGCCCGCAGCGACACGCACCAACACCCTCATGGCCAAGCGGGGATGGCCCGGTCCAGCAGGGAGCCTCCCAACGAGGTGTAGCCAGCGGGATTCTCGGTGGCGCGGAGGTGGTCACCGATGGCAGACACGGTCAGGAGCGTGAGCATCCAGGAGGAAGCGGCAAGCCGGGTCCTGCCAACGGTAGCCGCATCCATCGTGTTTCGCCGAACACCCGATGATCTGCATTCCACCGCATCCCCAGCCAGGTGCTGTTTGCCTGCGAGCCAGGCGGACCCACGCTCCCCGCCATGCATCGTATCGCCGTGCTCACCCTGCTCGCCTGTGCCGCCATCCTGCCAGCCATGGACCTGGTCGACGATCCGGTCTACCGCCGCATGGCGGCCAGCCTGGAAGCCAAGCCTGGGCGGACGCCCAACGACGATCTGCGCCTGGCCGGGATCTTCAGCGACGCCCGCCAGTACGACCAGAGCGAGGCGCTGTACCGGAAGCACCTGGACGTCGCCGACCACTACCCGCTGATCTACGCCAACCTCTCGGTCTTCGCCGGCAAGCAGGGGAAGTATGCCGAAGCCATCGCCTGGGCGGACCAGGCGATCAGCGCAACCCGGGCCACCGGTGGTGACACCCTGCATCCGACCCTGGTCAAGGCCTCCTGGCTGTGGGAGATCGGCAGGCAGGAGGAGGCGAAGGCCTTGTTTGCCAGCGTCCCCGTGCCGCCCGTCGGTGACCGCACGGAAAGCACCTATTGGGGCTGCCGCGCCTGCTTCTACGGCTCGGTGGGCGATCAGACCGAACTGGCGGCCGCCATCGCCAAGTGCCTCGACCTGGGGGATGAGCATTTCATCACCTTCGTCCGCCGCGATGTGGTGTTCGACCGCTACCGCTCCCAGCCCTGGTTCATCGCCCTGGTCGGGGTCACCATCCGGCCGTGAACGTCCTGTTCGTCTGCACGCTGAACCACGCCCGCAGCGTCGCCGCCGAGCGGCTGTACCGGGGTGTGCCGGGCCTCTCTGTCCGCTCGGCGGGCACCGATCCCCGGGCCGCCCATCCGGTGACCGACCAGGATCTGCTGTGGGCGGAGCGGGTGATCGTCTTTGAGCCGGCCCAGGAGGCCTGGATCCGCTCCACCTTCACCGGCGACCTGCCCGACATCATCGACGTGGGCGTTCCCGATGGGCATTCCCTCCACGATCCGCGCCTGGATGCGGAGCTGCGCGACGCCCTGGAGCCGGTGCTGGGCCGGCCGGGTCCTCGGCAACGGCGCTGATGGCTGGACTCACATCCCCCTACTGGCTCCTCCGCGTCGCCTGCCGGACCCCGCCGGGCGACCAGGTGGATGTCCATCCGTTCAACCTGCCACCGGTCCAGGCCCTGCAGCGCGGCCTCGCCCTGACCGCCCCGGTCACCTTCCTGGTCGGTGAGAACGGCAGCGGGAAATCCACCATCCTGGAGGCCCTGGCGGTCGCCTGCGGCTTCAACCCGGAGGGGGGATCGGTCAACCTGCGTTTTAGCACCCGGGCATCGCATAGCGCCCTCTGCTCCCACCTGGCGGTCACGCGCAACGGCAGCAAGCCGCGTACCGGCTTCTTTCTGCGCGCCGAGTCCTTCTACAATGTCATCTCGGCGATCGAGGAACTCGATGCCGAGCCCGCCGGCGCCCCGCCCCTGATGGACTCCTACACCGGCGGCCGCGGCGGCACCCTGCACGAGCGGTCGCATGGCGAGTCGTTCTGGGATCTGTTCATGCACCGGTGCGGGCCCCAGGGACTCTACCTCCTGGATGAGCCGGAATCGGCCTTATCGCCGCAGCGGCAGCTGGCGGTGATCTGCCGCATCCAGGCCTTGGCCCAGGAACGCAGCCAGTTCATCATCGCCACCCACTCGCCGCTGCTGCTGGCCTACCCGGGCGCCCGCATCCTGCTGCTCGATGGACGCGGCATCACCGAGACGGCCTACGACGACCTGCCCCTGGTCCGGCTCTACCGCGGCATGCTGGCCGATCCGCAGAAACGCCTGCGCACCATGCTCGCGGCGATGGCCGAGCCGGATCCCGGTCAGGCCTGACCCCCACGCCGGCACCACGCGCTCCCGCTATCGTGGTGGGGTGCGACCCCATCCATGTCAGCAAGCCGGACCATTGACGAGTCCTGAACAGGACTATGTTCGCCCACCTATGTGGACCGCCGTGGCAGTGCGATCAGGACGTTGGCGGCCCAGCGTCCGGTCAATTGGTGGGGCGGTGGCGCGGGACCACTGGTTCATCCGGGACCGGGATCTCCCGCTGCTCGATCCAGTCGCACAGGAGGCGCCAGTGGTCGACCGCCGCCCGTCCGCCACCGGCACGCGCGGCACCCCGCCGCGGGGCCTGGGCCTGGAGGATCAGCTGCCGGACCACCGGCAGCAGCCGGGGCGGCATGGTCTCCAGATCCGCCAGCACCAGGAACCAGCGGCGTTCCTGGTCGGTCAGGGCCAGCTGGTCGGCCCAGTGCAGCAGCAGCTTCCCATCCGGCGGTGGCCGGCTGCCACGCAGGATCTTGGACACGTAGCTCTGATTGCCGTCCACCAGGCGGGCGAACGACCGCCCGGACAGCTTCCGCTCCTCCAGCAACGCGCATAGGAACGAGGAAAAGGACAGCATAGGGCCATGCTACCCGTCATTGCCACAGGTCGTAGATGAGTCCTGACAAGGAATCATGCCCCCCTAAATCCCTTCCGGTCCACCGCGCATCCCCCCGAGTCCCCTCCCCATGCTCCTCAGCCGCCCATTCCCCCGCCCCGTCCCGGTCCTTGCCCTCCCCCTCTCCCTGGCCGTCCTGCTGGCCGCCGGCGACCTCCCGGCGGAGGACACCGTCCACATCCAGGGTCCCGGCTGGTCCCAGACCCTGGTGGTGGACCCGCACCACATCGCCCTGGTGGCGAACGATCCCCGGGCGCTGGCCACCCGGGTGGCCGCCGCCACTCCCGATCATCCGCTGACGGTGGTGCGCGGAATGCCGGTGGTGGCGATCCCCGCCGGAGTCCCCGGCGCTGATGTCGCAGCCGTCGCCCGGGCCCAGGCAGCCCACCTCGGTGCCCAGCCGCGGGCCCTGCTCCACCCCGCTGGCAGCCAGGCCACCGTGGCCCAGGCCACCATCCTGGACCACACCTTGGTGGTCCGCCTGCTGCCCGGCGTCGCCATCGGGGCGGTCATCACTGGGCACCCGGTCCAGGTGGTGCGGCAGGCCGCCCACGATGAGCGAAGCTGGATCCTCACCCCCACCGCCACCGATCTCCTGGCACCGGTGGCCTGCGCCAGGGCGCTCCAGGGCGTCACCGGGGTCGAGTACGCCCACCCCGTCCTCCTGCCACCCCTGGCACTGCAGGGCACCCCCACCGACCCGCTCTTTCCCCAGCAATACCACCTGAGCGATGGCGGCATCGCCGACGTCGACGTGTCCACGGTCTGGAACTATGTGACGGGCAATGGCTTGGGTCGCGGAGTGACGGTCACGGTGGTGGATTCCGGGATGGAGCCTCACCCCGACCTGGGCGCCAACCTGCGCGCGGACCTGGGGTACTCCTACCGCGAGTCGCAGACGGCCTCCCTGCTGGGTGCCAACGACAGCCACGGGGAGTTCGTTGGCGGCCTCATCGCCGCCCAAGGGTATAACGGTCTGGGTGGTGTCGGGGTCGCCCCGGGAGCCACCCTCATCCCGGTCCAGGTGGTCGGCACCCGGCTCTCGCCCGGGGTGCAGCAGCCTGATGCGGTGGAGGCAGCCCTCACTCACCTGTTGAGCCCGGTATCCGCCGATCCCACCATCCGGACCTGGGTCTCCAACAACTCCTGGGCCTGGGGACCGGGGTCCCAGGGCGCCGCCGTGCTGTTCCCCAGTTGGGCCACCGCCCTGGACAACGGCATTCACCAGGGGCGCTGCGGGCGTGGCATCGTCTACTGCTTCGCCGCCGGCAATAACGACTACTTCAGCGTCACCGATCCTACATCCGGGCACAACGCCAACTACGACCAGTGGGTGTCCAATCGCCGGGTGCTGGCGGTCGGAGCCATCGACGAGACCGCCGGTCAGGGCCGGTTCTTCTACAGCCAGAGCGGATGCGGGCTGTTCTGCGTGGCCCCTGGGGGCAACACCTGGGACTGGCGCACCAGCCGCTTCATCAACAAGGGTATCGTCTCGCTGGACCGGGCCGGTACCAACGGCTGGGTGAGCGGCGACTACACCGCGCCGTCGGACTACCAGCAGGGCACCTCCTTCGCTGCCCCGCTGGTGGCTGGCGTTGTCGCCCTGGTGCTGGAGGCCAATCCTCGGCTCACCTACCGTGATGTGATGCACCTCATCGCCAACCACGCCGTACCCTGCGATACCAGCGACGAGTTCCTGACCGACGCCAACCGGGCGCTGCAGCCAGCATTCCGCCAACCCGCCCAGGTGCGCTCCTGGAAACGATGGCAGTCCAATGGGGCCGTCCCGGCCCGGAACCACTCCGTCCGCTACGGGTTCGGCCGGATTGCCGCCGCCAAGGCCGTGCGGGCGGCACACAGCTGGGTCTCTGTCCCGGCGTCGGCGACCCCCATCACCGCCACCGCCAGCATCCCAGCGCGGGCGATCAGCGATGCCACCACCACGGACGTCACCCCGGGTACGGGGCAGGCCACCATCACCGTGGCTGGTGCCGCCCCAGCCTTCGCCATCGAGCACGTCGAACTGCATGTCCAGGTCACCCATCCCGCCATCGGCCAGCTCTCCTACCTGCTGACCTCCCCGTCCGGCAGCACCAGCTTCATTGAGCGCCGGCCCAATGATGCCGCGGCCAACCTGGACTACACCTTCACCAGCGTCGCCCATTGGGGGGAGACGCCCAATGGGACCTGGCAGCTGCGCGTCTATGACTGGGTGAGCGGACAGACCGGCACCCTGGAGAACGCCAGCCTGACCATCCATGGTCACCTGCCCTATCCCACCCCGGCCATCACCGCCATCAGCCCGGCGACCCTGCCCGCGGGCAGCGCCTCGGTGGCGATCACCCTCACCGGGAGCGGTTTTGCCCGCAAT